>CAZNEJ010000029.1:0-13511 GCA_964571975.1 uncultured Sulfurovum sp.
AGCAGATAAAAATGATAGAAAGTTTGCTAAAGAAGTAGAAAACATCATTGAAATGTTACTTCTGAACATAGACGGAGATAAACTCAAAGACCCTAGAAAGTTAGAAGAAGAAGTACGTGGACTTGTAAGAAAGCATGTTGCACGCATGACAAAAAGATATCCACTCATAATTCCTACTATATTTATAGTTTAAACTACTTAGCAAGCCTTTTTTGTGAAAAATGGCTTGTAGGTACTAGCCTACTAAAGAATGTTTTCCATTATCTCTAGCCTATGTCACTCTTTCTGCAAATATGCTATAATTCATTTATAAAATAATAAAGCGTAGTACTTATGAACCTCATCAAGATCGCACAAGAAACATTTCAAGTAGAAGCAGATGCCCTTAACGCTGCTGCCCAAAGACTAGATAAAAACTTTCTAGATGCTATAGATATAATATTGGCTACCAAAGGCAAACTCATTATCACGGGTGTTGGAAAGTCAGGCCTAGTTGGTGCAAAAATGGCAGCTACTTTTGCAAGCACTGGAACATCTTCTTTTTTCTTGCACCCTACTGAAGCCATCCATGGAGACTTAGGCATGATAGGCAAAGATGATACCCTGCTCGCCATAAGTTCTAGTGGAGAGAGTGAAGAACTTACCAAAATACTCCCACATATTAAACGTTTTGACATACCCCTCATAGGTCTCACAAGTAGTCCTAGCTCATCTTTAGGCAAATATGCAGATGTCTTTTTAGATATTTCCGTAGAAAAAGAAGCCTGTCCACTTGGCATAGCCCCTACAGCATCAACCACACTTACCATGGCTCTTGGTGATGCCTTGGCTGTAGCACTTATGAAACATAGAGGGTTTCAGGAAAAAGATTTTGCCTCCTTTCATCCTGGTGGCTCACTAGGTAAAAAACTTTTCGTAAAGATAAAAGACTTGATGCGTACGCAATCCTTACCCGTTATACATACAAAAACCACACTTAGAGAAGCTGTGGTTGGCATGAGCGAGGGCAAGCTTGGCACAGTGCTTATAGTGGATAAATATGAAAAATTCGTCGCTATTCTAAGTGATGGAGACTTACGCCGTGCTTTGATGAGTGAAAGTTTTTCTTTAGAACATCTAGCTATAGACTACGCAAATAAAAACCCAAAAAGCTACACCAATACTGAGCTCCTAGCTTCTGATGCACTAGAGATTATAGAAAATGATAGAATACAGCTTCTGCCCATCACCAATGAAGCTGGAAATATCTTAGGTGTACTACATATACACGACCTAATAAACGCAGGGATAAAATCAATATGAGACTGAACAAATACATATCACACAACAGTAAATACTCTCGCCGTGAGGCAGATGCTCTTATAGAGGCTGGTGAAGTAACTATGGACAAGAGACCCCTTAAGGAGTTTGGCTATGAAGTCGAAGAGGATGACCACATCTTTGTCAAAGGCAAGGCCATTAAAATCACAAACGAACTTACCATTATCGCCTACAATAAACCAAAGGGTGTGCTGGTCACCAAAAAAGACGACAGAGGTCGTGCCACCATCTACCATAAATTACCAGGTAAGTACAGGCACTTTACCCCAGTAGGTAGACTAGACTATGCCTCTGAGGGACTTTTGCTATTAACGGACGATGTCAAAGTAGCCACAGCACTTATGGAAAGTGGCTTAGACCGTACCTACAACCTCAAGATAGACAAAACGCTTACAGCAGAGATGATAGCAGGCATGAAGGAAGGGCTTATTCTTGATGACGCACGAGCAGGAGCACATGAAAAATCTAAGATTTATTCTATGGAATTTGCTCCTTTTGCACACTTTGAAGTAAGAAACGAGGGCAAAAACTTTTCCAAACTTCGTGTGACAATCAAAGAAGGGAAAAACAGAGAACTTAGACGTTTCTTTGCCCACTTTGATGCTAAGGTGCTTGATTTAAAACGTATCTCTTTTGGGGGCATAGAACTTAACAACTTGCCTGAGAATAAAACACGATACTTCTCACGCAGAGAATATGATGATGTGCATAAATTTATGAAACGTCGCAAGGCAAACCAAGAAGCTTCTGTACATAACGAGAGAAATGCACAAAAGCAAGATGAAGACAATAAACGCAAAAAAGAACAAAATAAACAAGATCACAAAGAAAGCAACACTCAAACAAAAAAGTTTAAATACAAAGACTAATGTATGTCTAGCTTTGCACTCAAATACCGTCCAAAAATCCTTGATGACATCATAGGTCAGAATCATCTTTTGGGTGAAAATGCTGCGTTGAGAAAACTCATAGAAGCAGATACCATGCCCCATATCTTCCTCTATGGTCCTCCGGGTTCTGGAAAAACTACACTAGCAAGAGTCATCGCCTCTACACTCAAAAAACCCTTTTACGAAATGAATGCTACAACACTAAAAATAGAAGATTTACGTAAAATATTTAAAGACTATGCCAATGCTCTAGAGAAACCTCTTGTATTCATAGATGAGGTACATAGACTAAGTAAAAACCAACAAGAAGTACTGCTTCCTTTTATGGAAAACAATGTGGCTCTTATCATAGGTGCATCAACGCAAAATCCTAACTTTTCACTCACCACCGCAATACGGTCACGTTCTCACTTATTTGAACTAATAAGTATTTCCAATAAAGAGATGCTTAGGTATCTTAAGAAGATACAATCTCATGAAAATATTGATATGGACAAAGAGACAAAGGAGTACTTGGTATTTTCTTCTTCTGGTGATGCTAGGGCCATGCTAAACCTTCTAGAAAGTGCTGCAGCTACGGCTTCTCCAGTCACACTTAGTGTTTTAAAACAAATCCGTCCTCATGCTATGCAAGCAGGAAGCGTAGAGAACCAAAGTCACTATGAACTCACCTCTGCTATGATAAAAAGTATCCGTGGCTCAGACATAGATGCCAGCATCTACTACCTAGCAAGGCTTGTTAATGGTGCTGAACCTGCGGAATTTATAGCTAGACGCTTAGCAATACTGGCTTCCGAAGACATAGGCAATGCAAACCCTAATGCACTTAACTTGGCATCATCCACACTTAACATAGTAAAACATATTGGGTATCCAGAAGCACGCATATCTCTCTCCCAGCTTGTTATTTATCTAGCCTCTTCTCCTAAGTCTAACAGTGCTTATATGGCTATTGGGAATGCGTTAAAAATGATTAAAGAGGGAGGTCTATTTCCCGTCCCAGAACACATTAAATCTTATGCAAAAGAGTATAAAAATCCTCATAACTTTGGTGGCTGGGTAAAGCAATCGTACCTTGCAAAACCTATTCGCCTATATGATACACAACAAATAGCTTTTGAAAAAACACTCTGGACTTGGCACGAGAAGATAGTAAAAAGTTAATATTTCATCACAATTCACAACAATTTAATGCTATAATCACAACGAATTAAAAATCAAAGGATCAAGAAATGAAAACAAAAGTATTGAAACTATTGCTAGCTTCTGCTGTAACGGTTGCACTTCTAAACGGCTGCATTGGTCAGAGTACACTTTCTAGCCCGTCTGCACAAGTAGGCACAGCAACAGGTGCTTTAGCTGGTGCTGTATTGGCCGCTAATCATGGTAAAAAAAGTGGTAAACACATAGCAGGCGGTACTGTTCTAGGTGCCCTTGTTGGTGGCCTCCTAGGCAATGCTGTAGGTGGAGAACAAGCAAAACAAACAGGTGGATGGCAGTAGCCTCAACACAATCAAACAAAAGGAAAAAAATGAAATACTTTAAACCAATGCTAGCTGCAACTGTAGCAACATTTATGCTAAGCGGATGTTTTAATCAGCCAGGACTTACAGAAGATGGAAGTCTCAACCGTACAAAAACGGGTGCACTCATGGGTGCTATAGCCGGTGCGGTCACAGGATACAACACTAAAGGCAACAATAAAAAGAGACGTGCAGCCATAGGTGCTTTAGCAGGTGCAGCCATAGGTGGTGGAGCAGGATACCTTTTGGACAGGCAGGCCAATGAAATTGCCCGTGCTTTAGGTACAGGTATCGACAATGATCCTCTTGCAGTACTAGACCCAAATAAGACCATCATCGTTTCCAAAACAGATGATTATGTAAAACTTATGTTTAGAGACCCTATGATGTTCGCAACAGGCTCAGCCGTGTTACAAGCCAATGCAAAAAGTAAAGTAAATACAGTTGCAAATCTATTGCGCAACTACCCTCAAACCATTATAGGTGCAGCAGGATTTACGGACAACGTAGGTAGCTATGCTTCGAACCAAAAACTTTCTAAACAAAGAGCATTAAGTGTAGCCAATCTTCTTGGTGGTGCACAAACTAAAGGGTGTTCATACTCTAAGGCAATTGCTCCAAATGACACAGCAGCCAATAGAGCTCTTAACAGACGTGTAGAAGTTTATCTCTATCAAGATAGAAATGTAATGTCAGACCCGTGTAACTAAGTCTCTCATTATTTTAACGAGTCAAGCATTTGCTTGGCTTGTTCAGCGTTAAGAGTTCCAGAAAAAAACTTTCCCTCTATCTCATCAATGACTTTAAGTACTTTAGCCTGCAATGCATCACCACGTGTTCTATCTTTTATAAACTTTTTCATCTCTGAATAGTCTGGAAAAAGGTCAAGAAATTCTATTTTTACAGCACTAGCATGCCACGCTGCTACTTGTGTAGAAGCATCCGCATCATTTACAACTAAGATTTCCTGTCCTATACTATCTACACTCAAATATTTATCGTACTTGTGTTCCATGATGTAATCTGTATTTTTATAGTTATCATCTGCTTCTTGAATATCTCCTATAAAGCTAGTCACAAAATAAAGAAACCCCATACCTATAGCAATAAAAATAAGTAAACTTTTGTCCATGTAAAAATCCTAACTATATATGATAAATAAATTATACTATGTTTTTGTATGAATGACTATTTTTAGTCCCGATGCAACTATAAATCTGGTCTTCCCTTTTTAGTTTTATTTGTTGTGAAAATACAATGACTCGAAAGTCTTGATGTCTTACCCTCTTTGCGTCTCTCCAGAAAAACCAATAATCCCAGGTCTAAGGTTACATACGTTTTCAAATCCCATACCCTTCATGGCTTGCTGTACTTGGTAGCTTCTGCTTCCTGAATGGCAATAGACTATGATATTTTCAGACTTTTTACTGGAAAGTTTTTCTTCTACTTTGGCATAGAACTGTGAAGTAGGCACTAGTGTATCTGTACCTAGTATATGATTCATCTTAAATTCCATATCTTCTCTAGTGTCTACTAGGGTAAAGTTTAACATACCTAGCTCTCTAGCTTCCATAAGAGCTTCTAAATCATCTCCACCTAATTGCTCTTCTTTTATGAGAACTTTTGCTTGTTCTTTTGTAAGACCTCTAGAATGGGTAGGTGTCGCTTCTACCATCTCCTCATCTTGTGCTTGTTCTGCAGCATACTCTGGTGTACAGAAGATGCCACAGTGACACATACCATCCTCAGGTATCTCTTTTTCTATAGCAGGCTTACAGGGGCAGATACGGTTATCGGCGGCTTTTTGTTCTTCTTTTGTTTCGCCAATAACCATAAAACAGGGACAAAATCTTTTACCATAGATAAGCTTGTTTCTAGCAAGCCCCATGGCTACACCCTCGTTTACCTCTTCATTGGGATTAGGTACCCAGCCAAATTGACCATATACTTTGTCTACGAACTTTGAAGTTTTTACCATCTCTGTCTTGAATTCATCTGAATTCATGTCTATTTGTTGCATTTTATTCCTTTATATCGTTTTATTGTTTTGCATTGTCTGCTTTGTTGTCCATAGACTTTGCGATACTGTCTATATCTTGTACAAAACTTTGCATCTTCTTGCCCCAAATTTCTAAAAAATCTTGTGTTTTGTTTAGGTCAATGTTGATTTTAGTCTTATCTATATGCACGCCAGTATCCTGTCCTTCTACCATACCTTTATCAAGATCTTTAGTAAGATTACGTAGCTTTTCTTCAAGTTTTTTGCCCATAGTATTGAAAAAATCTTTTACTTTTTCTGGATTTATGCTTATCTCTTTGTCGTGAATAGAAATACCCACTTGGGAAAGCTTTGCATTTTTAAGTGCATCAGTTTTGCTCGAAGCATTTTCTTTTGCTTGTAGTTCAGCCATTAGGTCTGCTCTAGCTTGCTGTATAATCTTGGCATCATGTGCAGCTTGTGCTTTAGCATTTGTTTCGGTGCTTTCACAGGCAGTAAAGGCAAGCAATAAAATGAAAATAATAGGAAGATGTCGCATAGGTATCCTTTGTTTATAAAGGATACATTATACTATGATTGATAAATAAAAGGTAAAAATCTCCTATGTAAAGTTACATAGGAGGGTAAAGAAGCACAAACGTGGGTAGTTTATCCACATTTACCTTGACCACATTTGCCTTTAGTAGGTGCTTTTTTCATATCGCCTTTGGCATTACCACACTTACCAGCGGCACATTTCATTTCTTTTTTAGTCTCTCCACATTTGCCTTTAGTGCTTTTTTTCATTTCTTTTTTACCTGTGGCACATTTACCCGCGGCACATTTCATTTCTTTTTTAGTCTCTCCACATTTGCCTTTAGTACATTTACCTTCAGCCATTGCTAGCGTAAATGTTAGAGCAATTGCTCCTAGTAGTACATATATCTTTTTCATTTTGTTTCCTTCATTATTAAATATTTATTGCTCTTCAGCAAAAAGTAGATAATCTAAGCTAAGTTTTCCGGCTCCTAATGAAGCAAAGAGGGCTAAAAACAACATATAGTAAAGAGGAATTTCAAAACCATTATCACCTGCGGAGAATCCATGACCTAAATGTACGGTCGCAATAGCCACTATCATCACCACAATAAGAGGAATTGAAATTAATCTTGTAAAAAGTCCTAGTGTGAGAAGTACTACACCCAGTACTTCAGTACTCGCAGCCATATAGGCACTGAGTGCAGGAAAAGGAATCCCTATAGACTCAAACCAACTAGCAACACTACCTATATCTGACCATTTTTGCATGGCTGGTTCATAAAAACCATAAGCAATAGCAAGTCTAGCAAATAACAAAGAAATATTTTGTCCTTGGTTTAAGATATTTTTAGTTAGAGGGTACAGTGTTTTAATCATTATAAATCCTTTTATAACTACATGTTTGTTGTAACGAGGTAAGTATAGTATTAAATATGTGTAGTCTTTGTGTATTATTTAAAGAAATATTTAAAGTTTAAATGTTTGTTTATTGTAAAGCATGAAGGATAAAATAGAGAGTTGCAAAGAAGTAGTATCATGATTGCGTATCATTGAATGCAGTTATTTGCCACATTGGACAGCAGCATTTTCATTTATTCTCCTGCTAATGGTAATTTGTTGAAATATTTGTATAGTCTTTAGTTTGTGTAGCAACTGTGTACTATGTTGCACTTAGAGTACACACAGGGACAATATGATAGCATCAATAAATGAAGACAGAAAGGAATGAGACCCGCATGTTTAAAAGAAGACATTTTTTAATACTAGGGTCATTTTTAGGACTTTCACAGTACTTAAATGCAAAAGAAAGTAGTGCTTTTGATAGAGAATTTATAGAGATTAGAGCAACTATAGCAGCGGTACAGGAGCATATGTTTCCAGAGGGAAGCAAATTGCCCTCTGCCCGTTCTATGAATGCAACACAGTTTTTGCATGATACCGTAGAACATAAAAGTTTTGATAGAGACATACGTGCATTTGTTTTAGAAGGTGCAAAAGAGTTAATGGATAGAGAGAAAAATAGCTTTGTAACAATGACGAAAGAAGAACAAGAAAAGGCATTGCGTGCCTATGAAGAGACAAGCTACGGTAGCAATTGGTTGGCACGAATTATAACAATCACTATGGAAGGTTTGTTCTGTGATCCTATATATGGCTCTAATGTAAACGAAGCAGCATGGAAAGATGTTGGATCCTTTGGTGGATTTCCAAGAGCAAAAACAAGATATTTGGAGTCATGAAAATGTATGATGTGGTAGTGATTGGTTCTGGAGCCAGCGGAGGAGCCGTGGCATATACTTTGTGTAAAGCAGGGTATAAAGTGGCAATACTTGAAAAAGGCAGACTTATAAAGCGGGATGAATTTTCTAAAGATGAACTGGCATATTGTCGTAGAGACCTAGTCACCCCAAACCTTTTTGATGAATATCATACCATAGAAGAAGAAGTCGATGGGAAGTGGGAAACAACCCCTACTTATGAGTCAGGATGGAGCTTTTGGAATGGTAACATTGTAGGAGGTTCATCTAATTTGATGTCGGGTATGCTACATCGTTTGCATCCTGATGACTTTAGACTCAAAAGTAAATATGGTGAAATAAAAGGTGCCAATATAGTTGATTGGCCCATACGCTATGAAGATCTAGAGCCTTATTATGACCTAGCAGAGGAGATTGTAGGTATCTCAGGACATTATGAAAAGCACAAATATGAACCATGGAGAAGTAGACCCAATTTTACTCAAACAGCTACAAATGAAAATGCAGTTGTCAAGTTACTAGACAAAAGCTGTAAAGCCCTAGACATTACACCTCTCGTAACGCCAAGAGCTGTACTCTCCTCAGATAAGGGACATAGGTCTGCTTGTTATTACTCAAATTTTTGTGGCTCTTATGGTTGCTCTTCTGGGGCAAAGGGTAGCTCTCGTGAGGCACTCATAGAACCCGCTTTGGGAACTGGAAATCTAACATTACTTAGCAATAGACATGTCAAATCTTTACACACGAGCAAGAAAAATGAAGTAGATTATGCCGTAGTGGTTGATACTATAACTGGCAAGGAGAGAAAAATAAAGGCCAAGCTTTTTGTAGTTGCTGCACAAGCTCATGAAAGTGCAAGATTACTGCTAAACTCCGCAAGTACACTGCATCCGCGAGGACTTGCAAATTCTTCTGGAGAACTTGGTAAAAATTTATTGTTTTCAGGTGGTGGTTCTGGGCAAGGAGAGCTACACAAAGACCAGTTAAAACATGTCAAGTTTGAAGACTTGATGACAACGGGACTTTTTGTCAATCGTTCTGTCTTAGATTGGTATTTTGTGGATCATTGGTGGGACGGAAAGTTTAAGGGAGGGTCTGTGGAGTTTATGTTTGAGCATCAAAACATCATCTCTCGTGCACGTAAAGACAACTATAAGAATGCAAAACTTGTTTGGGGAAAGCAACTAGGAGCTAGGGTTGTCAAACGGTTTACAGAACATAAAAGTATCCGTTTTGAAATTTTTAATGATTGGCTTCCCAATGATAACTGTTTTGTCACCTTAGACAAAACACATAAGGACAAGTATGGCATGCCTGTAGGAAAACTGAGGCTTGAAGGACATCCTCAAGATGTTAAAGTAGGAAAGTACATTGCCAAAAAGTGTGAATCTATCCTAGAAGAGATGGGTGCTAAAAACATCTACTCTTCGGTCTCTTCTGTGGCAGCTCAAAATTTAGTGGCAGGAGGATGTCGCTTTGGGAATGACCCTAAAACCTCTGTGCTTAACAAATATTGCCAATCGCATGACGTACCTAATCTCTATGTTGCAGATGCAAGTTTTATGCCAACTGGAGGTTCTGTAGCATATACTTGGACTATTTATGCCAACGCTTTTAGGGTAGCAGACTATATAGTTGGGAAATTAAAAGAAAGTTAGCATGAACAGTTTTGACATTTCAAGAGCATACTAGATGCACTAGTCTTGTAAATTGTAAGTTAGATTTAAACATATGTTTATGTTCTATTAATCATAGATAGATACAATACATATATTATTTAGTATGATTGCGTTTTATCGTACTTGGTTGAGGTATAGTTTGATTGCTTAGGAGTATTCATTGAAAAAATTATATATATTATTATTTGCCATAGCTATAGCTGTAAGTACAGCAGAAGCGGCAACGGGAAAACACACAATTAAAAATGGTGAAACATTATACACCATAGCACAGAAAAACAATAGCACCATAGCAAAGGTAAGAAAAGCCAATGGCTTAAAAAAGGGAGATACACTTAAGATAGGCAGAGTCCTAACTGTTCCTGCAAATACTTATTTTTCAAAGAAAAAAAGAATAAAAAAGAAAAAAGAAAATCGTGTATTGAGAACGGCACTTAAAAAACATTCAAAACCACTTGCAAGTAAACGTGTAAAAAGACGTCACACAATAACTGTGGATGATATATTTTTTCGAGCATCTAAGCCTAATATAATGAGTTTCAATAGCAGTATTGGTAAAAAAGCTAAAAATATTATAGAACTAGCAAAAACAAAATTGGGCAGAAGATATGTTTGGGGTGCAGTAGGACAAGGTGGTACATTTGACTGCTCTGGGTTTACTTCTTATGTCTTCAGGAAGAATGGTATCAACATTCCACGTACGTCCATCAACCAGTCTAAGTTCGGAAAATATATATCAAGAGGAGACCTAAAAAAAGGAGATTTAATTTTCTTTGATACGTCTAAAAAACGTAAGGGCTACGTAAATCATGTTGGTATTTATCTAGGCAATGGAAAGTTCATACATGCAAGTTCTGCAAAAAAGAAAGTGGTTGTTTCAAATTTAAGTAAGTTTTATGAAAAACGATATAAAGGTGCGAGGAGACCTTCGTAGAAAAGTCTTGGTAAAAAGACTTTCTATCTACTCAGCCTCTAAAACTGCCCCAAAACTAGCATTGGTGACAAGTGCTCTGTATTGACGCAACCATTTACTTTTGAGTGGTCTTATGAAAGGTACAAAGTTTTTACGTCTTTGTGCTATGACTTCATCACTTAGGTTTGCACGTAAAATATATTTATCTACATCTATATGAATCTCATCACCATCTTCTATTAGTCCTATAAAGCCACCCTCTGCAGCTTCTGGGCTAATATGTCCAATGCTTGCACCTCTTGTAGCCCCTGAAAATCTTCCATCAGTAATCAGTGCTACAGATGCACCTAGTCCCATGCCCATGATGAGAGAAGTAGGAGTTAGCATTTCTTGCATTCCAGGTCCGCCCTTGGGGCCTGCATATCGGATGACTACAACATTACCCGCTTTTACATTGCCTGCCAAAATACCCTCAACAGCCTCATCTTGAGAATTAAAACATATAGCAGACCCTGTAAATACTCTATCTCCAGTGATACCGGCAGTTTTGATTACAGCACCTTGTTCGGCTAGGTTTCCGTAAAGTATGGCCAATCCACCCACTTCAGAATAGGCATTGTCGATGGTATGAATGATGTTGGTATCTAGGATTTTTGCATCTTTAACTTTTTCATAAAGCGTTTCACCCGTGACGGATAGGTTGTCAAGAAGTATGTCTTCACCACGTTTCATCATCTCATGCATTACCGCATTGACGCCACCTGCTTTATTGATATCTTCCATATGCACGGTGGAGAGTGATGGCGATATTTTAGCAATGTGTGATACACGTTTAGAAATAGCATTAATGTCAGAAAGTTGAAAATCAACCTCAGCTTCTCTTGCGATGGCAAGCATATGAAGGACAGTATTTGAGGAGCCACCCATCGCCATATCCACTGCAAAGGCATTTCGTACAGCATTTTCATTGAGAATACTTTTCATACGGTATTTTTCTTGTTCCTTCACATCTAGTTTAGCAATTTCACAAATGCGACGTGCCGCTTTTCTATAAAGCTCTGTTCGTTCAGGGGTCAATGCTAATATAGTCCCGTTTCCAGGTAAAGCAATACCCATGGCTTCCATTAGCGTATTCATGGAGTTTGCAGTAAACATCCCAGAACACGATCCCCCACTAGGACAGGCATTACATTCTATGTCAAGAAGCTCCTCGTCTGTTATCTCCTTGGCCTCATGTTTCCCCACTGCTTCAAATACAGTAGCAAGGTCAATGGGCGTACCATCTTTGGTGTAGCCTTTTTCCATCGGTCCGCCAGATACAAATACTGTTGGCACATCTACACGCAAAGCACCCATAATCATTCCTGGGACTATTTTATCACAGTTAGGGATAGCTATCATAGCATCTAGCTTGTGGGCATTCATCACAGTTTCTATGGAGTTTGCGATGATTTCACGGCTAGGCAAAGAGAAAAGCATACCATCATGACCCATAGCAAGGCCATCATCTACACCGATGGTATTAAACTCAAAAGGCACACAGCCATTGGCACGTATCTCTTCCTTGATGACTTCTGCTACCTTGTTAAGGAAAAAATGTCCAGGGATAATCTCTATAAATGAATTTGCTACACCAATGAATGGTTTTTCAAAATCTTCGTCCTTAACACCTGTTGCACGCAGCAAAGATCTATGTGGTGCTCTATTGAAACCAGATTTTATTTCATTACTTCTCATGGAAAACCTTTATTTTATTAGTATTTTAACGATTATAGCGAAAAAGCCCTAGTATCTCTTTACATTCAAAACTTTTTTAGCTATAATCGCAATCCAATTTTAAGTGAACTCTTAAATGCGGTATGGATTTGCGGGCGTAGCTCAGTGGTAGAGCATAACCTTGCCAAGGTTGGGGTCGACGGTTCGAACCCGTTCGCCCGCTCCATAAAATTATATCTTTAAAAAATCATTGAATTTTATAGGTATAAAGATTTTTATTTTTAGTAGCTAAATGGTGCCAATATGCCCGAGTGGTGGAATTGGTAGACACAGGGGACTTAAAATCCCCCGGTCATTGCGACCGTGCCGGTTCAAGTCCGGCCTCGGGCACCATTATGGATCATCAAATGAATAAATTTTATCTTGATTTGCGTTAATGCTAAGTTTTTTCATTTGATGGTCTATTGTTTTAATGTTATGGAGCTATCGCCAAGTTGGTAAGGCCGTAGATTGCAAATCTGCTATTCACCAGTTCGAGTCTGGTTAGCTCCTCCATTGATAGATGTCTTCTTAAAAATTGGTAGAACCAATCTTTTAATTCATCTCACTAAAGCTTCACCTAATGGTTCAGAAGTTTTCTAAACTAGGGTTTATCTTTTTTTAGATAAAATTCTATTCTTCAAAATGTCGGGAGATGTCAGAGTGGTCGAATGTGCCGGTCTTGAAAACCGGTGAGGGTTATACCTCCGGGGGTTCGAATCCCCCTCTCCCGGCCATACTTTTATCCAATCCAATCTAATTACCAGTACAGCATTGTTTGTGGACTTTTATACTAACTTATTTAAGTACCAAATACCACCTATGTACCACCTTGTAAGTACTTTTATAATCTAGAACATTAAGTGCAGCGAAAAGAGTACTTGAGCCCTATATTGGAAACAGGGTCTCAAAGCACTAGTATAACAATCCGTCACACGGCGTTTGTCATCAGATGTATATTTATGTGATAGCTAATATACAACTCCTTATCCTTTGCAGGTCTCTTAGTTCAGGTGTTCCGGTTTGATTAGAGAGGGCTTTCGCCTCTTGAGAGGTTTTGAGTCGGCGTTTTGATGGGGTGCATTTCAATCTGTGTTAAGCTATTACATTCTGGTAACCCAAAAGAGTCCCCTGATAGACTCGGCTGAAAACACGG
>CAZNEJ010000030.1:0-13250 GCA_964571975.1 uncultured Sulfurovum sp.
TAGACCAAGGGCAGAGTCTAAATATCTTTATCACGCTTGATAAAGCATCGGGTAAGTACTTAAACGAGATTTATATGAATGCTTGGAAGTTTGGGTTGAAATCGACTTACTACCTAAGGTCCCAATCGCCTGAATCAAGTGGAGATGTTGAAGACAGAAGTCAAGAATGTGTTGGGTGTCAGTAAATATGAAACAATTTGATAATGTAAGTGTAGAGGTAGAAGGCAACAGTTATTTTGATGGATCAGTCACAAGCAGAACAGTACATTTTGCAGATGGCTCTAGGAAAACATTAGGGTTTATGCTGCCTGGAGAGTATGAGTTTGGTACAGTAGAAGCAGAGTTGATGGAGATTACTTCGGGCATTTTAGATATAAAACTTCCAAATTCAGACAAATGGATAAACATAAAAGGCAAGGAATCTTTTAAGGTACCTGCTAATGCTAAATTTCAAGTAAGGGTAAGGAGTATAGTAGACTATTGTTGTTCTTATTTGTAGAGTTTGCATAACTTCACGTTTACTACACAATAAACTATTATAATACTCCCATGAAAGTCAAGAGAGACGCCCTCCCTTTTTAGTCTCCTTGGCTTTCTGGATAACTTTTCATATTTGCACCTTTTTATCCCTATTTGGGTGCACCTCCTTTTTAATTTATTATTTAGAAAAGTTATCCGCTTTACTCTAGCACTTACCTTGGATTTTTATCCTAATGCGATATCTAAATATCAGCCAATATCTGTATAATGTTTTTACTAAATGAACGACATAATATTAAGAAGGCATGTATATGGACCGCAAAAATATTTATAATCCCCAATCAAAAGAAAAAACAAGTGAAAGAAAGATATTTGGCGGAGACCCTACAGGAATTTTTGAGCTTAATGATATAAAATATCAATGGGCATATAACCTTTGGGAAATGATGCTCAATAACTCTTGGTACCCAAAAGAAGTGGACATGACAAGAGATGTGAATGACTATAAGCACCTTACTCCTGCAGAAAAAGATGCCTATGATAAAGTCTTAGCACAGCTTATTTTTATGGATTCTCTCCAAACAAATAACATTATAGACAACCTAAACCCATATATCACCGCTCCTGAAGTAAACCTAATTTTGGTAAGACAAGCCTTTGAAGAGGCTTTGCACTCGCAGTCTTATGCAGTTATGGTAGACAGTATTTCTACAAATTCTAAAGAGATTTATGAGCTTTGGCGAACAGACATGAAGCTAAAAACCAAAAATGACGCCATAGCACGCGTGTATGAAGACCTTTCTGTAAATCCTAGTGAGCATAACATCGTCAAAGCAATGTTTGCCAACCAAATCTTAGAAGGCATTTATTTTTACTCTGGGTTTGCTTACCTTTATACGTTGGCACGTTCGGACAAGATGCTAGGAACAGCACAGATGATACGTTTTATACAAAGAGATGAAGTGACACACCTTTTACTTTTTCAAAATATGATAAATGCAACAAAGAAAGAAAGACCTGAACTTTTTACCAAAGAACTTGAAGATGAGGTATATGAGATGTTTAGAGACGCCGTGAAGCTTGAGAGCGAGTGGGGTGCGTACATCACTCAAGGACAGATACTAGGACTTACTGATGATATAATCGCACAGTATATCCAGTATCTAGCAGACAAGAGACTACATGCTGTAGGCATGAAGAAGATTTATAATGCTGAACATCCTATAAAATGGGTAGATAACTTTTCACAATTTAATGACCAAAAAACAAACTTTTTTGAGGCTAATGTGACCAATTACTCTAAAGGAAGCTTGGATTTAGATGACTTTTAGGAAGCATATATGTTAAGTAGAGCAAGAAACCTTGGTGTTGTCGCTTTACAACTTCCTACAAAGAAGCGGTATCAAGAAAACCTTGATACACTTCTTTCTTATCTTGAAATCCATAAAGATAAAGACATCATCGTGGCACCTGAAGTTTTTTTAACAGGACTTGACTATGAGCATATGGCAACTGCCTCAAAATTCTCTGCTAATGCACTTAAAACTCTCAAAAAAGAAGTAAATGAACAAGTTTTAGTCCTCACGCTTATATTGGAAGATGGAGATGAGTTTGTTAATCAGGCTGTAGTGATACACAAGCATAAAATCATACATAAACAAAACAAGGTCAAACTCTTTAAGCTTGGTAACGAAGACCTTTATTTTCGTGCAGGAAAAAAAAAGAAGATTCAGGCATTTGAATTTGATGGTGTAAGGTATGCTTTGCTTATTTGTTTTGAGTTGCGTTTTAAAGAATTATGGGAGCAGGTAGAGGGTGCAGATGTAGTTATTGTACCTTCTCGTTGGGGCAAGCCAAGAAAGATGCACCTAGAAATACTTTCGAGAGCTTTAGCTGTGATGAATCAGTGTTATGTGATTGTCTCCAATGCTTCTGATGTAGATATGGCATCTTCAACTGCCATCATCTCTCCTGTGGGCGACGTTATAATGGATGACAGCCAAGAAACTGTAGAGGCCACCATAGACTTCAGAGAGATAAAGAAGATACGTCGTTATATTGTTATGGATTGATACAAGTAGTTGCCTAAGCTTCACACCATTGCCACACTTAAGTAAAGCATAGCGTAGCCAAGGAAATGTTTTCCTTGGCTACGCTACATAATGTTTTAACTAGGTTTTAGATAAAATCTTTTTATTAATGAGGGAAGGGAGACATAACACAAATGATAAAAGCCAGACAGCGACAAAAACTTGTGCTAGAAATAGAAAAATATTTTAAACTTGACATGCATGTCAAAGATGCTTTTTTGTTGGTAGATAGAGAGATATTTGTACCTAGAGAATTCAAGCACCTTTCTTACCAGCTTGATGCACTACCTTTGGCTGCTAGCCAGTGGATATCTTCCCCCCTCACGGTAGCTAAAATGACGCAACATCTTGAACTAAAAGGGGTAGAGTCAGTGCTTGAAGTGGGTTGTGGTTCAGGCTATCAAGCAGCAATACTCTCAAATATTTGCCGTCGTGTATTTACCATAGAACGCATATCGGAATTGCTAAAAGAAGCAAAGAAACGTTTTTTAGAGCATGAAATGCATAACATAATTGCACGTTTTGATGATGGACAACGAGGCTGGAAGCAGTATGCACCTTTTGAACGCATACTTTTTTCTGCTACAGTAAAAGAAGTGCCTGCTGCATTATTTGAACAATTGGCTGAGGGAGGAATACTTGTAGCCCCTGTTGAAGAGGCTGAGAATTATCATATTATTACGCGTTATTATAAGAAAAATGGGCGTATAACGTCTGAGACAATAGAGCAGTGTCTATTTGTTCCTGTTTTAGACGGAACACAAAAGTAAATTAATAGCTGTCAATCTTTCATTAAATTTATGTTACACTCTGTAAATTTTGTAAACAGGGACTGGCATGGAAAAATTGGTGAAACCAGCAGAGTATGCTATAGAGCTTGGTATTTCAAGACAAGCGGTGTATGCGAAGATTAAAAGAGGGATACTAATCTCTAAAAATGTGGATGGAAAGCTTTATATTGTTGTTGACGGGAGTCAAAAAAATGTAAATGAAACAGTGGACAAAACAGATAAAGAAACTGTAAGAAATGATAAGGCAAACAATCCTACTGTGACTAAAGCAAGCACAAAAGATTACAAAGCACTTCTTCAAGCAAAGGAGGAGACTATCTCTGTACTAAAAGGCACAGTAAAAGACTTAAAAAAATCAAACAAACAAATAAGCACTACTTTACGTGGAGAGATAGACTTACTAAAAGACGCATTTTATGAAATGCGTACGCTGTATGCCCATCAGCTAGAGTATAGAAAATCTGAAGATACCATAGATGTAGACACAGAAGAAGTGACTGTATGGATAGGTCTTAAAAAGTTTTTTAAGAAAGAAGGTATTTTTAAAGAAAAGCAGAAAAAAAAGGCAAATAAACGCCTAGAAAAAGCATATAAAAATGCTGATGAGCGTCTTAGTAAATTAGATGGAAAACTTAAAATGAACGCGAATAAAAACTATGAGGATATATTGAGCTAAGCATAGGCAGCTAGTTTATGTAAATAATGAAAATAATTTAACGATAGCCTCATCATCTGTAAATATTTTCACATAGCGTATATCATACGCTGAAAAATGTTCTATTTGTCTTTCATCACTCTTCTTTAGCTTTTCAAGATACCTCTTTATGTTTCTTTTTCCAAGATAGGTTTGCATTGTATTGTCATTGTGTGGGCTAGAGAGTGTCACTTCTCCTAGGTTTTTTAGGGACTCTTCTGCCTTATCTCTGATGACAATAGCAATTACTTCATGTTTTTGTGCAAGAAGTGACAAGTCTACTTCTTCTAAAAAGTCTCCTACGACAAAGATAAGTGAGGGCTTGTGTACTCTTTTAAATAAGTCTTGTATGCAATGTGTATAGTCCAGCGTAGTGTAAAGCAAAGAAGCTTCAAAAATAGTTTTTGAAAACTGTTCTATGTGGTAGCGTTGTTTTGTGGGAGGGGTAGAAGTGTTGTTGCTTTGAGTGTAACTTATGCCCGTAAATAAGTCATGGTTTTGTTCTACAGCATAAGCCAACAGTGTGGCTACTTCGCTAAGTTTCTTTTGCTTGTTGTTTCCTGTGCCAAAATATAGGCTTCCATCCATAAAAGTTGCCAGGACAACGGAGAGTTCACGGTTGGCATGAAGTTCTTTTATATAGGGTTTCCCAAATTTTGCAGTTATCATCCAATTTATCTTTCGGACATCATCCCCTATTTGGTACTCACGAAGCTCTGAAAAGTCGTAGCCTTCACCGTGAAGCTTGGAGAGGTTGTGCCCACTTAAGAGAGTATAGACTTGATGACGAGCTTTGAACTGTAGTGCTTTTAGTGCAGTATTCATGGAATAGGCAATGTCTCAACAATAGTAGTAATGATTTCATCCGTACTCACACCTTTGGCTCTAGCTTCATAGCTAAGTACAATACGATGACGAAGTATCTTATGAACAACATCTGCAATGTCTGAGGGGCTGACATGGTCTTTGCCTTTTAGAAATGCTTGTGCTTTAGAGGCTTTGTATAGGTCTATGGAGGCTCTAGGACTTGCCCCAAACATGATAGATTCGGAGATGTTTTCTAAGCCAAAATGTACAGGCTCTCTAGTAGCTGCGATAAGTCTTACCATGTATCGTTCTAGCTCTTCATCTATGTGGATATTGCTTAACTTTTTTTGTAAAGACTGTAAATCTTCTATGTTCAATACAACTTTAACTTCTCCAAAATTTTTGCTAGCAGCCTTACGCATGATGTCAAGTTCTTCTTCTTCACTGTTGTGTTTGACAACAATTTTCATCATAAATCTGTCTAGTTGTGCTTCAGGCAGCGCATATACTCCCTCTTGTTCTATGGGGTTTTGGGTGGCCATGACTAGAAATGGCTTGTCAAGCTTAAAGGTTTCTTCTCCTATGGTCACTTGTTTCTCTTGCATGGCTTCAAGTAGGGCAGACTGTACTTTAGCAGGGGCTCTATTTATCTCATCTGCTAAGAGTAGGTGTGTAAATAACGGACCTTTTTTCACACTGAAGCTATGGTCTTGGGGCTTATATATTTGAGCACCTATAATGTCAGAGGGGAGTAAATCTGGTGTAAACTGTATGCGTTTAGAGTCAAGACCTAAGGCCTTGCTTAAGGCATTGATGGTCGTAGTTTTGGCAAGTCCAGGAACGCCTTCTACCAAGATGTGACCATCGCATAGAAGTCCTATAAGTAGCCCCTCTATCATATCTTCTTGTCCTATGATAGCTTTGGCTAGTTCTTGTTTGAGTGCTATTATTTTGTCATTCATAGTATATCCATCACTTCTTGTTTTATTTTATTTAGTCTTTTTCCATTTATCTTTATTTTAGCATCTGCATATAAACAGTTTTCTAAGATTTCTATATTTTTAGAAAAATGATGAGAGTCGTTTGCTAGCAGTACTTGAAGTAGAGCCTTAGCATCTTTGGCGTTTTTAACCTTATTTATCAAGGGATTGTTTTTATCTTTCGGTATTTTTTTTGTCCATTTCCAAGAAAGAGCCGTTAAAATTCCAGCTATAAAAACAAACAAATAAGTGAGCATATGGGACGGCCAAAGCCAGTCGTGCTTTAGTACCTTTGGACTGTTTGTTTTGTCAAGTAAATCATTTTTAGATACAGCTGTGATGTCAAACTTTTGTTGAGGTACAGATAGTATGTAAGGTTTTTGTGTCTTAGGATTAAAAGCTTTTAGTTCTATGCTTGGGAGTGTAAAGTTGTTGTCATTCGAGAGTGCCATGGGGTGATGTACTGTGCTATATATGCCTTGAATGCTTGCTTTGGATTTAAGTAAAGGCTTATCTGTAAATACTGTAAAGTTGACATCTTTTGGTATGAGGTCAAGCAAAGGAGGGTAGCCCAAGCCCTTAATCGTCACCTGAAAAGAGAGTGGCTCATGTGCTTTTGCTTTGTGTTTTTTCAAATAGTACTCCAAAGAAAAATCACCTACTATTTGTGTACCTTGTGGCAAAGTTTTTACTTGCAAAGACAAAGGAGGAAGAGAAATAGGAGTATCGTTTGTAATAAGTGTTTTGACATTGTCTCTGTCTCCTGAAAAGCTGTAGGCTATAGACGCGTCGCTTGTTGCTTTTTTAAGAAGTTTAAAATGCAAGTCTACCTTGCCTGAACTTAGTGCATGTAGCAGATAGACATACTTCACTTTTGCTGCGTGTAGTCTTTTGTTTGGATGATTGTCTGTCTCTTGTGCGTCTAGTCTTTGGAATGTATAGTTTTTAGATGCAAGCAAATCAAAGTCAAACATGAGGACTTTGTTGGGGTTGGTTTGCCACAGTTCAAGTGTGAGGATAACAGTTTCTTTTACGTAAGGCTCTGTTTTGTCTACATGAAAAGCATAGCTAAAGTCTTCTGCTCTCAGTAAAAGAAAACCCGCCAATAAAAATATAGTTATAGTGCGACTAAACACATGAATCTTCTGCTTAATCACACTCAGCATAAACGTAGCAAAAGTAGATTTGCTCATTTTGCTCTTCATGATACTAGCTTACCAAGGTTGTGTTTCATGCATGTATCCTTTGTTGATGAGTTCGTATATCTTGGAGCTTAGTGGGTATTTTTCTTTGCTGTTGTCATTTAAAAGTTTTTCTTTTTCTTCTTTGTCATCACTCTTTTCTTTCACATCAGCTCCTGATCCGCCAGACTTAGCACTTGGCTTGTCTTCACTTCTTGCCTCTTTTTTATCTTGGGATTCACTTTTAGAGTTACTAGAGTCTTGCGATTTGGGATGAGCTATGCCTGCACCTGCATCTTTGTGGTTAGCTAGAAGTGCAATCAAGGACAAGTTGTATTTAGCATCAGCATCAATGCCCAACTGTAAGGTTTTAGTATAGTAAATTTTTGCTTTAGAATATGCTTTTTGCATGGCATAAGCGTTGGCAATGTTATAGTAGAGTTTTTGTTTTATTTTGACAGAGCTAGAGCGTATAGACTTGTAGACACTGATAGCTTTTTGAAAGTTATTTTGCTTGTAATAAGTGCTAGCTTTTGCCATTTGACTTTGTAAAGAAGGGTTTTTGATTTGCTTCAGTGCTTCAAATGTAGCAGGGTAATCGGCTTTTGCATAGTGTGCATATGCTTGAGACAAGTAGTAGTTGTCAAAAGTAGAAGCTTGGATTTGAATACCCAAAAGTACAAAAAGTAAAAATAAGTACTTTCGCACAGATGTATGCAAAACAAGAAACAACAAAAGAGCTAAAAACAAAGGTACTTGATAGAGTTCTACATAGTGCTTTTGTAGTTTTTGTACTTCTTGGTCTTGTTGTGTATTGATTGCCAAAGAGAGAGCATTGGCTGTGGCTAAGGCGGCATTTGATGCTGTTATGTATGACGCCCCCTCTACACTCAAAACTAAAGACTCCAAAAGAGGATTGATACGTGAGATGACGAGGTTCCCCTCTTTGTCTTTAAGGACGGTACCGTCTGCTTTTTTTATGCTTGTGCCTGTTGTTGTCCCTAGTGCCAAAATACTTAATGATACATCTGCTTCACGCACAAGACTTGCAAGTTCTTCTAGTTCATTCTCTTCTCCTCCATCTGTGATAAGTATGAGGTTTTTGTGACCTGTGTTCATGGATGCTAGTTTTGCAAAAAGATTTTTTAGTGAGGTGCCTTTGGTCAAGACGAACTCTGGGTTTAAGCTATCTAAAGCAATACCTATAAGTACATGGTCAGTAGTAGGAGGAGATAGAAGCAAAGGGTTGCTTGTAAAAGCTATGAGCATAATGTTGTCTTCTGGGTTGTTAATTAGGATTTGCTTTATGACCTTTTTTGCAAAGATATATCGTGTGGGACGTATGTCAGTAGCCCGCATAGAATAGGAAACATCAAGAGCTATGATGACATTTTTTGCATGCAGTAAAACTTCCTGTACGGTACGTTGCAACACAGGACGTGAGATAGCTAGAATCAGCAACATAAGCACGATGAGATGCATACTGATTAGCATATGTTTTTTACTTTTCCATATAAGCATAAACAGTGGAAGCAAGAGTAGCAAAAAAATTGGAGTCATAAAGTTCATGGATACTCCTTTGACGTTTCTTTTTGTATTTGCCAAAGTACCCAAAGAAAAAGCAAGACAAAGACAAGACCCAAAGGAAAGGATATGAGTAGCCTTTGATTGAGATAATTTTCGCTTCGTATGGTGCTTGGCTCAAGTGCATCAATGCTCTCATAAACGGAAGATAATTCAGAAGCATTGGTAGCAGCAAAAGACATAGCACCTGTTTCTTTAGCGATAGTCTTTAGTAAAGCCACATCGTAATCAGACTTTTTTCCTATGCCTATGGTATATATTTTTACCCCTTTCTCTTTGGCTTCTTGTACAGCTTTTTTAGGAGAGGTTTGACCTGCATTATGATAGCCATCACTAAGCAAAATGATGGCTTTGTTTTGTGCCTCACCGTATGCTAGGGTGCGTAAAGATTGCATGATGGCATCCCCTATGGCAGTACTTTCTCCTGCTAATCCTACGTTGGTCATCTCTAGTAAGTATTTTAGTGCTTCCAAATCATAAGTAAGAGGTGAAGCCGTATAAGCAAAAGTACCAAAGAGTACTACCCCCATGTTGTCATCATAGCGTTTGTCTATGAAGTCTTTAGAGAGAGCTAAGGCGGAGGTATACTTGGTTTTTAGCCTGTCTTGTGCATCAAAGCCACGTTGTGCCATAGAACCACTTGCATCAAGAGTCAAGATGAGGTCACGTCCTTTTTTTTGCTGGGCAGTTTTGGCATCATAGACAAAGGGCTTGGCAAGAGTATAGACCATAAGAGAAAACAGAGCCATCTTAAACCATGGTTCCCACGAGAGCAGAGGGCTTTGGCGGTTTATCCATGAGAGTTTTGGAAAGTAAAATGTTTTAACATAAGGTCTGCACCAAAGAAAGCAAGGCAGAAGTAACAGCAGTACTAGTAGTATGGGTGAGCCAAATGTAAAATGCATGAAGATATTTTAACACTTCGCTGATAAGTTTACGCTATAATCTTCAAAATAAATTTTTAAATTTGGGAAAAACTTATGACAGTCAAAAGAAAACTACTGCAAATATGTACACTTTTTGCACTAGCAGTAGCTATGCTAACTGCCTCTGTTTCTGCTACAGAGTTGGCATACCAAGAAAGTGCGTCTGAAATCATCATGAACTCACTACAAGGGCAGCCTAAGAAAAGTTTTTTGAGAAAACTTTATACACAACTCTTTTTTGTACCCGCGTGGATGCATGAAAAAGAACTCTCAAAGGCAGCAAAAGAACTCTTTTCTCATATAAAAAATGATGGCACCTTAGACAAAATGGGGAAGCTTTATCAAGATTCTGTGCTTTTGCAGAGCAGAGCAGAAGAGGCGTATGGTGGCGATGGAACTATCTCGAAAAAGATAGACCTAGAGTTTAAAATCTCTCAATTATATGAGGGCTACACAAACTACGCCTACCTCGGAAGTATTAACTGGGGAGCATTTAATGCACGTATCTCCAATCTCATGGTAAATGATGTCAATACAGAATGGGTACTGCATAGACCAGATGTGGATGCAGGAGCTATGCTGGAGAGTGCTGCACTTGGAGGAAATCTGAAGAAAGAACTAGAAAGGGCAGTACCTAGCAAATATCACTACAAAGCTTTACAAAAAGAGCTTGTAAGATACAGAGATATTAAAGCAAATGGCGGATGGTTACCTGTAACTCTTCAAGGCACACTAAAAGCAGGAGCAAGCACAGAAGGCGTATATGAATTACGAGAGCGTTTGCGTGTTACTGGTGACTATGTCCCATGCGAACAGAGCAGTGAAGATATAGTTTATGATAAATGTTTACAAAAAGCAGTAAAACATTTTCAAAAACGCAATGGACTTTCTGTAGATGGAGAAGTAGGGACGGGTACGCTTAAAGTACTTAACAAGACTGTAGATGAACGTATCACAATCATGCTTTTAAATCTTGACCGAATTAAATGGCTTAAGCAAAGAAATGCAAAACGTCATGTGATTATCAATATCCCAGACTTTATGCTTTGGTTTGAAGAAGATGGCAAGCTTATACAGAGCATAAGAACAGTAGTTGGGACATCTAAAAACCCAACGCCCATCTTTTCAAATACGGTTAAAACAATCGTACTTAATCCCTACTGGAACCTACCTAAGAGTATCATACAAAAAGAGATGATTCCTAAGCTCATAAGAAACTCCAATGCCATGAAGAGAAAAAATATAGAGATACGAGATGGCTGGGGAGCCAATGCCAAAATAGTAAACCCTGCTTCTGTAGATTGGAGAAAATATATGCATAGTAAGCATATGCCTTTTCGCTTTGCACAGCTACCTGGAGCCAAAAACGCTTTGGGCAAGGTAAAGTTTTTGTTTCCAAACAAATTTGCTGTATACATGCATGATACCCCATCAAAAAGTCTATTTAGTAGAAACAAAAGAGCATTTTCACATGGTTGTATTCGTTTGCAAAAACCAAGAAAATTACTTGAGACCTTCGCAAGTTTCAATAGCAATATAGATTTTAAAAAATCACAAACAATACTTAAGGGTAAAAAGAAAAAGCACATAGCACTAAAACAATCTGTCCCAGTAGATGTTATCTATTTGACTGCGTGGGTAGATTATGATGGCAAGTTGCAATTTAGAAATGACATCTATAAGTACGACAAGATGCAACTAAAGTCTTTTCGCAAGTGGTAGCATATGGCCTTTAAGTATGCAGTTGCTTTAACGGGAGGCATTGCTACAGGCAAGAGTACTACTGCAAAGTTCTTCTCTTCATTTGGCTTTATGCTGATTGATGCAGATGCTATATCGCATAAGATTTTAGATGAACAACATACATCCATAGCACAAATATTTGGTGCGGACTTTGTAAAAGAAAACAAAGTCAAGCGTAAAAAATTGGGAAAAATGATATTTGCTGATGAGGTAAAAAAAGCACAACTTGAAGACTTGCTTCATCCCTTGATTTTTAAAGAAATAGAACGTTTATCGGAAGAAGAGGACAGTTTTAAGAAGCCTTATCTGGTAGACATACCGTTATTTTTTGAAACGGAACGTTATCCTATAGAGAAGTCTTTGCTCGTGTACGCAAGTGAAGAAACGCAAGAGATTAGGCTTATGTCGAGAGATGGATATACAAAAAAAGAGGCAAAAATACGTATAAAATCTCAACTTAACATCGAAGAAAAACGTAAAAGAGCAACTTATCTCATAAGTAACATGGGCAATTTAGCAGATTTGAAAAATGAATGTGATAGAGTAAGTGAAGAAATTTTAGGAGATTTTAGGTGACTGTAACTAAGTATTCAGGCAACGGCAATGACTTCGTGATGTTTGTTGGCCAAGAAAAAAAAGACAGATCTGTACTTGCAAGGCAACTATGCCATAGACAAAATGGTGTTGGAGCCGATGGTCTAGTTGTTTTACTCCCCCACGCAAAATATGATTTTGAATGGGAGTTTTATAATGCAGATGGATCACATGCGGACATGTGTGGCAATGCTTCGCGTTGCGTGGCACATTTCGCACACGAAAAAGGCATATCTAAGGACGGCGTATCTAAATTTTTGACAGGAGCAGGGGTTATAAGAGCCACAGTCAATGGCGTTTATGTGGTGAGCGACATGACAGAACCTGACATCATAAGAGATGACATAGAAGAATATGGCGAAAATTGGTGGCTTATAAACTCAGGAGTGCCACATCTGGTTACTGTGCGTGACAGCATAGAAGACTTTAATTTAGAAAATGCAAGAGTGTTACGACATAAATACAACTGTAATGTCAACATTTGTAAACTTGATGGAGATACTATGCATGTACGTACTTATGAGCGTGGAGTAGAAGATGAAACACTTGCTTGCGGTACAGGCATGGTAGCATGTTTTGTACGTAAGCATAAAGAGGGTAAAGTCTCTAGTCAAGTTAAAGTACATCCTAGAAGCGGAGATGAACTTTATGTAGGTTACAAAGATGGTACGTATCAGTTTGGTGGCAAAGTCACCAAAACATTTGTCGCAGAGACATTGATTTAGTAAGGAAAAATATGAAATTTTTATATATATTTGTAGTGTTCATGGCAAGTCTATCTGCAAATGATTTTGACAAAGCAGTGACAGATTATAAAAAAGGTTCACAGATTAAAGCACTAGATGCTTTTTATGTTTTAGCCAAAAAAGGTGATGCCAAAGCACAATATAATGTAGCTATGATGTATGCTAATGGTGAAGGGCTCAAGGTCAATCTATCTGAGGCGATGCGTTGGTATGAAAAAGCAGCAAAACAGAACAATGCCGAGGCACAATACAACCTTGCAAAGCTCTACCATGCAGCAGGAGCTGAAGATGAGCACTCTTATAAAAAAGCGAAGTACTGGTATGAAAAAGCAGCAGAGGGTGGCGTGATGCAAGCTTACAACAACCTAGCTTCTTTTTACATGGAAGGATTTGGTGTTAAAAAAGATGAAAAGAAAGCCTTTGAACTTTTTAAAAAAGCAGCAAACATGGGCAACCATACGGCACAAGTCAATGTTGCTGTACTCTATGCATGGGGTGCAGACATAGTCCATGACAAAATGAAAGCCTATGAAAACCTAAAAAAAGCACTGGGTGCTGGGAAAAGTGAAGCCAGTGGGTACTTAGATAAGTTATGCAAAGAGAGTGCATGGGTATGTAAAGACTAAGACAGAAA
>CAZNEJ010000031.1:0-12565 GCA_964571975.1 uncultured Sulfurovum sp.
CTATAACCAATATACTATTTCTTCTAAATCAAATGGTCTACCCAAACGTATTACACTCTCTCATATCTCCTGTCTTCAAACCACGCTTGAGCCATTCCATACGTTGCTTAGATGAACCATGCGTAAAGCCGTCTGGGTTTACTTGCCTGCCTGATTTTTTTTGTAAAGTATCGTCACCTATGGAAGCTGCTGCTCTAAGTGCTTCCTCTAAATCACCTTTTTCCAAGATGCCAAATCTCTTATGTGCATGATGTGCCCATACCCCTGCGTAGCAGTCTGCTTGAAGCTCTACTTTTACTTGTAGGGCGTTAGATTTCGTGCTTTTTCCACCCCAGCTTTGTTTTGCATTTTGTACTTTTCTAAGTGTGCCTTGTAGGTTTTGTATATGGTGTCCTACTTCATGTGCTAGCACATAGGCTTGAGCAAAATCACCAGGAGCAGAGTGGTTTTTGGCTAGCTCCTCAAAAAAACTTTGGTCTAAGTATATTTTATTGTCGCTTGGGCAGTAAAAAGGTCCCATAGCAGAATCTGCAAAGCCGCAACCAGACTTTGTACCACCACGGTACAGTACCATTTTTGGCTCTTTATATCTCATGCCATGCTTAGAAAAGACATCATTCCATACTTCTTCTGTGTAGCCTAAAGTAGTAGACATAAACTCTGACATTTCATTGTCTTGTGCTTCATTAGCAACTGTACTTTTGCCCCCACCCCCACCCATGCCTACAAGCGTTAGTGGGTTAAAGCCTGAGAAATAAGCCGCAGCACCCAAGCCTATGACTGCCCAACCAAATTTTGTCCTAAGTAGGGGCTTTACCATAGGCCAAAGCATTACCATCATACCCATAGACGGCATACCACGTCCACCCCCAGTACTTGATGTTGCTCTCCTGTCTTCTACATTGGAACTTTTTCTTCCTCCTCTCCATTTCATGCACACTCCTTAAACATTCTATTTTATTTGCTCAATTATACCAACCAAAAGTAAAATTTAACTACAATATTAGTACAAAAAAATAAGGTGGAATTGTGTCTTTAGCCCTAGCAAGAAAATACCGACCTGCTACATTTGATGACCTCATAGGTCAAGAGGCAGTCTCACAAACACTTTCGCTTGCACTTGATGGGAACAGACTTTCACATGCTTACCTTTTTTCAGGACTAAGAGGCTCTGGCAAAACCTCCACCGCACGTATTTTTGCCAAGGCTCTGCTTTGTGAAAAAGGAGCTACCTCTCACCCTTGTGGCACATGTGGACACTGTACTATGGCAGCAGATAGCTCTCATATGGACATCATAGAAATGGACGCAGCTTCTAACCGTGGTATAGATGACATAAAAGACCTCATAGAACACACGAAATATAAACCTAGCTCAGCACGTTACAAAATTTTCATTATCGATGAAGTACATATGCTTACCAATCAAGCTTTTAATGCCCTACTTAAAACGCTTGAAGAACCGCCAGAATTTGTGAAGTTCATCTTAGCTACCACTGACCCACTGAAACTACCCGCAACCATACTTTCTCGTACACAACACTTTAGATTTAAAAAAATACCTCAAAACCTTGTGCTTAAACATTTGGAATATATACTAAACCTTGAAGAAGTAGGTTTTGAAAAAGATGCTTTAGACATACTTGCACGTTCTGGTGCAGGCTCCTTACGAGACTCACTTACTCTCACAGACCAAGCCATCGTTTATTCTAAAAACTTTATAGATGTTGCTACGGTAACAGGCATGCTAGGCATCATTGAGCCTAGTCTTTTAGAAAAACTCTTAACAAATATCTACAACAAAGACAATGCTGAGATACTAAACTTTGTGCGTATGGCTTCAGACTATGAAGCAGAGATGATACTTGATGAACTAACCTTGCATCTAAAGTCACTACTATTGGCAGGAAATACTACTTTCACTCCCATAATAATAGGGCGTTTTTTTAGAGTCATTGCAGAATCAAAAAGTCTCTTAGCTCTTGGTAGCGATGGCGAATTTGTCCTTACGCTTTCACTCTTTAAAATGATGGAGGCCCTAGAGATAAAAGATATAGATGCCATGATAAGAGGACTCGAAAAAGAACTTAAAGGTGTAGAGGTCTCAGAAATCATGGTCACAACTCCTGCACCTGAAGTCGTGGCTCCACCAGCCATAGTCACCATCACTCAAGATGAAATCGTAGCTTCTATACCTGAGAGAAAAGAGCCTGCTATAAAAGAAGTCATTGACGCTTCAGAAAATTCAACGGATCAAAATAGCATATCTGCGGACAAAACTCAAAGCATAATGACTGAACCAGCCAGAGTAGCTACTACAAAGGAAGACCCTTATAAAAAGATATTTCACTCTCTTGTACACAAGATTTATGACAGAAACCATGACCTAGGCAAAGTGTTTGAAGAAAATATAAATTTTGTAAGTTTTGAAACAAACAAACTTACATGGGAATCTGCTGTAGAGGGAACAGACAAAAAACAACTCATCACACATTGGGGTGTCATAAACATGTTTGTCAAAGAACTCTTTGGAGTTGAGACCAAGATAATCAATATTTCTAAAAAAAAAATCATTGACGCTTCCATAAAAGAAGTAGCAGAACCCAAGCAAAAGAAAGCAGTACTTCCTGATACTGGCATAGTCTCCTCCGTAGAAGACATAGAGATGAAAAGCTCCTGTATCGCTCCTTCTGCTGGCAACACAGAAGCTGCCAAAGAAAAAGACCCTTCTACTTTACTGCAAGAACCTATGGTAAAAGAGGCCATAGCTTTATTTGACCCCAAGAAAGTTAGGATTAAGAGGAATACTTAATTCAAAAGATTTTATACGTATAAAAATAGATAATCTACTTCAAATTGATTTTGTCAATGATCGAGTACCAAGATTTAAGGAACCAAGAGTTTTAGGAAATGGTTATAAAATTGATACCATTGAAAACATACTAAGTAATAAAATAACCGCTGTGATTGGTCGTGATAATCCTAAAGATATTTTTGACATCTATTTAATTCATCGATATTACAAAGTTGATTGGAAAGAGATATTGATTTCAGCACATGAGAAATATGTTTTTTCATAAGATGATTTAATGATACGTTTAAAAAGTTTTCCAAGTAAACTTCTAAATCATATTCACTTGATAGACCCTCATTTTTTAGATGATTTTGAAGATATATTTACTGAGTTAATAGAAGAAATACGATTGAGTTCTTAACCCTACATAGAAGTATTGACTAATCCATCCAAGCTCTTGTGACAATCTTCGGCTTATCATCATAGATTTTTATCTTTTCAGCTCCCACACAAGACCCGCTATCATCTAACTCAAAAACTATCATCTGCAACACAGCCTTGCAAGTATCAGGTACATCATAATGCCCGCTAAGTGATGTTAAGAAACGTTTCATAGGTACTACATCATCCATGCCTATAACCCCATCTCTACATCCAGTTAGACCCACATCTGTTACATAGCAACATCCATCTAGTACTTCTAAATCATCTGTTGCCACATGTGTATGTGTGCCAAGTATGGCAGATACATCTTTTTTAAGTATTTGACGTAAAGCATTTTTTTCAGAACTGGCTTCTGCATGTATGTCTATGACGATATGTTTTATATTTTGCTCTTTGAGTTTTTTGACCTCTTCTACTATCATGGTAAAAGGGTTGTCAACCATAGGCATAGTATAGTGTCCCATAAGGTTTATGATAGCTATCTTAGACCCAAGTATAGTTGTCTGGTACAGTCCTTTTCCTGGCGTTGCTTTGGGGTAATTTATGGGGCGTATAAGAGGGTAGGTGTCAAACATTCCTAGTATTTCTTTTTTATCAAAAGAATGATTGCCCCCCGTCATCATGTCTATGCCATAACCAAGAAGCTCTATACAGTTTTTTTCGGTCAGTCCGAAACCATGAGAAGCATTTTCATAGTTAGCTATAGTAAAGTCTATAAAATGTTCTTGCTGTAAGCGTTTTAAATGTCGCTTAAGCATCAAGCGACCAGGTTTACCGACTATATCTCCGATAAAACCTATTTTCACGTTTTATTTACTCTTTCCCGCAAAAGGCAATAAAGCAGAAGCCCATGTAAGTCCACCACCAAATGTATCCAACAACATCAATTCACCTTGTTTCAGCCTAGAAGATTCCCAAATGTCGTTGATCGCCATAGGTATGGAAGCAGCAGAAGTGTTACCATACTTATGCACGGTCACTACTACTTGTTCTTCTTTCATTTTCAAAGCATCACCTACTGCTTTTATGATGCGATAATTAGCTTGATGGGGTATAAAGTGAGGGATATCTTCTGAATTTATCTTATTTTTTGCCAGTATCTCTTTTACATCTTTGGTTAAGGTTTTCACGGCTAGCTTAAAGGTTTCATTCCCCTTCATCTGCACATACTGCAAGCCTTCATCTATCACTCTTTGGCTTACAGGATTTATACATCCTGGAGCTGGCGTCACCAAAAAGTCTGCATAAGCACCATCTGCAGAGGCATGCAAGTCTATGATGCCTTCTTCTTTATTGCTAGTAGCAGATATCATCGCAGCACCTGCACCATCACCAAATAAAATACATGTACCTCTATCTGTATAGTCTACAATGGAGGAGAACTTTTCTGCACCTACTATGAGTACATTTTTCTTCATGCCTGATTCTATAAATGCTTTGGCTACAGAAAGCAGATAGACAAATCCAGAACATGCTGCAGAGATGTCAAATGCCTGCACGTTATTGATGCCTATTTTATCAGAGATGATACATGCCGTAGAGGGCATATTGAAGTAATCAGGCGTGACAGTTGCACATATTACCAAGTCTATGTCTTCTTTGGCAATACCAGAACGAGCAATAGCAAGCTCACAAGCTTTAGCTGCCATATCGCTTGTATATTCGTCTTTGGCTGCTATATGTCGTTCGCTTATCCCCGTACGCTTTACTATCCACTCGTCTGTCGTATCTACCATCTTTTCTAAATCAGCATTAGAAAGTATCTTTTCTGGCACATACGCACCTATAGCTCTAAATGAAGCATAAATTTTTGACATAATTATCCTTAACTCATAATTGCATATATTTTACCATAAGTTATTGAGGAGTGTTCTAAAAAAGAGTAGAATAAAGAAACAAGTAGAGACTTGTTTCTTTTGTGTTTTTAAGTATTGCTATTGCTTTGTGCTAAAAGTGCTTCGATTGTGCTATTTACATCAGATTCTACATATGATATAGCTTGAAATACTGCATTTTTAATAGCTTTTGGACTAGCTGCTCCATGAGCTATGATAGCACAGCCCTTAAGTCCCAAGAGTGGAGCTCCACCATATTCATCTTTGTCTACTTGTTTCTTCATGTTTCCAAAGACTTTCTTCTTCATCATCAAAGCCCCTATCTTTGCAGGCAATGATTTACGAATATGCTGTTTCATCAAGTCAAATATAGTAGAAACTGCACCCTCGGCAGTCTTAAGTAGTATATTACCCGTAAACCCATCACAAACAACGACATTTACCTTGCCATTAAAGATATCTTTACCTTCTACGTTACCCACAAAACCATCAAGTGCCTTAAGTAAAGGGAATGTAGCTTTAGTAAGTTCATTGCCTTTTGAATCTTCGCTACCATTAGCCAAAAGACCTATTTTAGGGTTTTTAATTTTCATAATTTTTTGAACATAAGCTTCACCCATAGCCCCAAACTGGAAAAGGTTTTCAGGTTTACAATCAGTAACTGACCCCACATCAAGTACCAAAGTTTTAGTCTTAACAATGGACGGCATGAGTGTTGCAAGTCCTGGTTTATTTATGCCAGGTATTCTTCCTATACGCAAAGTTGCCGCTGTCATTGTTGCACCTGAGTGTCCAGCTGATAGTATCGCATCAGCCCTTCCTTCACGTACCATTTCTGCCGCTTTATATATGGATGAATCTTTACGTTTGAGTGCATCAGTTGCAGCATCAGACATAGCGATGACATCTGAAGCTTCTTCAAATTCAACTTTATCTACATAATATTGGGGGAGAAATTCTAGTATTTTATCTCTATCACCTACAAGTATAGGCATAAATTCTTTTTCTTCAAGCGCTTGGACTACGCCTTCTACGATAGGTTCAGGACCGAAATCCCCACCCATTGCATCAATAGCAATTCGTATCATCGATTACGCTTTAGTTGTTTTGTACTCACCAGTTGTCATGTTCATGTGGTGAGGCATTCTCCATGTTCCGTCTGCATCTTTCACAGGCATTGGTAATGTCAATTTGTAATGTGTTCTTCTTTTTGCTGCTCTCGTGTGACTCACACGTCTCTTAGGTACTGCCATGATAATTCCTTTTATTTGTTATTTTAAAATACGACTTGTCGCATGAACCTACTGCTGAAGTAGACACAGTATAAACGTAATTTTTTGAGCTTTACTCAAAAATGTCCTATTATTAGTATTCGATCTCAAACTCTTCATCATCTCCGTCACATTTGTCACAGTAATGATAAGAACTTTCTACTGATGTAATTTCGCTTTCGAGTATGTACAAAAGGTCAATTTTGCCATCTAAAAACTCAATTATATCTAAATCAACTTTATCTTCAGAGACCAAGTCACTTAGTTTAAGTCTTAGCTTGCCTGTCATGTCATAACTGTATGTGTCTCCACATCTATCACAGTCTAGGTCAAAACAACCACTAAGTGTTGCATCTAAAGTTACTTGATGATAAGCACTTTTTTGCAAAGTTCCCTCTAAGCTGACACCTTTTGAACTTAGTTCAATTGGTTTTGCTGTAGAACCTATCTTGTCAAATACAATTTTCATATTATTTCCTAAAAATTGTTTTACGTCTTAATGCGACTAGTCGCATGAGCCTACTGCTGAAGCAAACCCAGTGTTAACGTAGGAAAGAGGGGCTTTGCCCATTTTGCGTCCTATGTTAGTTGATTTCTCTTTGTGCAAAGAAAAAGTTAATCTCATTTGTTGCATTTTCAACAGAATCAGAACCATGCACTGCATTGGCATCAATGCTGTCTGCAAAGTCTGCTCTAATCGTACCCTTGTCTGCTTCTGCTGGGTTAGTTGCACCCATAAGGTCTCTGTTTGTTTGCATTGCATTTTCACCTTCAAGTACTGTTACAACAACAGGGCCAGAAATCATAAATTCTACAAGGTCTTTAAAGAAAGGTCTCCCAGCATGAACTGCATAAAATGCTTCAGCGTCTACACGAGAAAGTCTTATTTTTTTCGTTGCTGCTATTTGTAAGTTTGCTGCTTCAAATCTAGCCAATATTTGACCTACTACGTTTTTTGCTACTGCATCTGGTTTGATGATTGATAATGTTTGTTCCATCTTTTGAGTTCCTGAGTGGTTATTTACTTCATAAGACATAGGTCTTGAGTAGTTTGGGCGGGATTATATCGAAAATAATTTTAAAGGGGGTTTAAAGAGTAGATTTAAAGTGTTTCTTGTGTATCGGGCTGTCCGATACACAAACGCTAGCTATTTACTAATCGTCAATAACTGGTTTTCTTGCTGCTCTGTCTTCTAAAGATATATCATCTCTAGTAGGCATAACTGCATCGGCATTTTCCATACCGTACTCTAGTCCATCAATGTAGTTTTCACCAGCAAAGAATTCTTTATGATCAGCCGTAAAAGGCATATCCCATGTGATACAACCATCGGTAGGACAGGCTTCAGCACAGGCTGGAGAATCAAAGTGATCAACACACTCTACACATTTATCAGGATATACATAGTAGTATTCCTCTTCTGCTGGATTATCATCCTCATCTACGATTGCTTCTACTGGACATTCGTCAATACAAGCTGCACAGTTGATACAAGTATCATTAATAATTACTGCCATTTTAATTCCTTTATGTTAAATATATCCAAACTATAGCAAAAAAAATTAAATAAATCTTTAATATTAATGCAATTCTTAAAAATTACGCATATTGTGCTTATTTCCCACCAGAGCATGCTTCTAATGGTATTGATAATGAATATTATCTTAAATATTGAGGTATTTTTTTATGTCTGATGTACGTGTAGTTTGCTCCCAAGTAAAGTCTTTATCTTCTCTACCAAAGTGTCCATAAGCCGCTGTTTTTCTATATATGGGTCTAAGCAAATCAAGTTCTTTCATGATGCCTTTAGGAGTAAGGTCAAACAACTCATCTACACAAGCTGTTATCTTCTCTTCATCTACATTGGCTGTGCCATGTGTGTCTACATAAACAGAAACTGGTTTTGCTACACCTATGGCATAGGCTATCTGAAGTGTTACTTTTTCGCACGCTCCAGATGCTACTAAATTCTTAGCCACATATCTCGCTGCGTAAGCTGCTGAACGGTCTACTTTAGTAGGGTCCTTTCCTGAAAATGCTCCTCCACCATGTGGACAAGAGCCGCCATAAGTATCTACGATGATTTTTCTACCTGTTAGTCCTGCATCCCCTTGAGGGCCACCTATGACAAAACGCCCCGTTGGGTTGATATGGTAGATGATGTCATCATTCATAAGTTCTTTGGGTATTACTGCTTTGATTACCTCTTCTAATACTGCCTTTTGTACCTGTTCTAAAGTCACATTATCATGGTGTTGTGTAGAGACTACTATAGTGTCTATGGAGACTGGCTTACCATCTACATACTTCACTGAAACCTGTGCTTTGCCATCTGGACGCAAAAAAGGAATAGTACCATTTTTACGTACTTCTGCAAGCTTTGCTGTAATCTTGTGTGCCAAGGAGATAGGCAAAGGCATAAGCTCTGGAGTCTCTTTACAAGCATAACCAAACATAAGACCTTGGTCACCTGCTCCTATCTCTCCATCTGCTCTATCGACCCCTTGGTTGATGTCAGGGCTTTGCTCGCCTATGCCGTTAAGTACACCTGCTGATCGGTAGTCGAAACCATACTTAGCATCGGTATATCCAATGTCTTTTATAACTTCTCTTGCTATCTCTTGCATGGGTGCGTAGGCACTTGTTTTCAATTCACCTGCAATCACACAAAAGCCATTGCTAACTAAGGTTTCACAAGCCACTCTAGCCTGTGGGTCTCGCTCGATGATATAATCTAGTATAGCATCTGATATTTGGTCAGCCATTTTATCTGGGTGACCTTCTGTGACTGATTCACTTGTAAAGATATAAGAATTAGACATTTAAATTCCTTGAAAATATTTGTTCACTGTCACTGAACTTGAAAAAGTAGCTCTTAAGACACTTTTTAAAATCCAATTCGTAAGATTACCGCCCTACAAAATCTTTTTTGCTAACTGCTCAGGCAATAATCCTAAACTTTCCTCAACCAACTTTGTATTACCATGTGTAATAAAATTGTCATCATACTCAAAAGAAGTCAATGTCACATCATGTATCTGTTTTTCACTCAATAATTCGAGAATAGCAGACCCCACGCCACCCATTTTGGCTGAATCAGAAAAAACATACCATGTTTTATATTTTTGAGAAAGACCTACAAGCATATCTTCGTCTAAAGGTTTGACAAAACGCAAATCCAAGATAGCCACTTTTTTATCTAAAAGTTTGGCTGTTTGTTCCGCACGCCCTACACCATTACCATAACCTATGAAAAGTATGTCATCTCCTTCTTGAAGTAACACAGATTTACCTAAAATGTAAGCAGGACTCTCTTTGTTTTTGGCTAAAAATGCACCCCTAGGATACCTAAAGGCACAAGGATGCTTATAGTCTTTGGCAAAATCCATACATGCTTTCATGCTATTTTCATTTGAAGGGGCCATGAGTGTCATGTTGGGTATACCTCGCAAATAAGAAATGTCGAAAGCACCCTGATGTGTCTCTCCATCTTCTCCCACAATACCAGCACGGTCAAGGGCAAATGCCACACCCAAATCCATAAGGGCAATGTCATGTATTACTTGGTCAAAACCACGTTGCAAGAAGGTGGAGTAAATAGTACAAAAAGGCTTAAACCCTTCTTTTGCAAGTGGTCCCATGGAAGTGACTGCATGTTGTTCTGCTATGGCTACATCCCAAAAACGTTCAGGGTATTTTGCAATGGCAGCTGACATTCCTGTACCTGTTGGCATGGCAGCAGTCACACCCACAACTTTACTATCATTACCAGCTAGCTCTACTAATGTCTCGGAAAATATAGCCGTAGCTGTTTTAGCCCCTACTTTTTTAGGGGCAAGCCCTGTTTCTAGGTCAAAAGCACTCACCCCATGCCAATGTTCTTTTGTACCCTCTGCTATCTCATAGCCTTTGCCTTTGGTAGTTTGTGCATGTATAATCACTGGTTTACCTAAAGCTTTCGCTACTTTCATAGTCTCGATAAGTGCTTCGATGTCATGTCCATCTACGGGACCTATGTACTCGATGCCCAACTCTTCAAACAAGATACCAGGCGTGATAAGCTTTAAAGACTCTTCAAAACGTTTTGCCATATAAGAAGCACTCTCGGGTAAATGTTCAAGCATCTTTTCAACGCCACCTTTAAACCTTTGGTAAAAAGAACCTGCCATCGTTTGAGAAAGAAGTTTAGATATAGCCCCTATGGGTTTAGCTATGCTCATCTCATTGTCATTGAGTATGATAACTACAGGGTATCTTCTATAACCTAGTTCATTCATAGCTTCATAAACCATGCCAGCAGACATAGATCCATCACCTATGAATGCCACAGGTACACGATCTTCACCTTTAAGGGCTATGGCTTTTGCAGCACCTACTGCTAGAGAGATAGAGGTAGAAGAGTGTCCAGCTACATAATAGTCATACTTCGATTCGCTAGGTTTTGTGTATCCACACATTCCTTCAAATTGACGCAAAGTATCAAAACTATCCCAACGTCCTGTAAGTAATTTATGTGCGTATGCCTGATGACTTACGTCAAAGATGAAGGGGTCTTTTTCTACATCAAAGACTTTATGCATCGCTATTATGAGGTCTGTAGCTCCCATAGTAGAAGAGAGGTGTCCACCGTTTTTACTTACTGTAGCAAGTATCTTTTTACGTATATCAACTGCCAAGGTATCTAGTTCCTCGATGGATTGTTCTTTTATGTTCATGCTAAAACTTCTTTAAGATATTTAAAAAAACTATCGTTTTGTTTTTTTGTTCCTATGGTTATGCGTATGGCATTCATCCCATAAGAGGTCAAATTACGAATGATGACACCACGCTTAAGTAAGGCATCTGAAATCTTTGTAGAGTCCATGTCCTCTTCAAACAAATACGTAATAAAATTTGTATAAGAATCTATATATCTAAATCCATACTCTTTCGCAAAGCTCTCATAACGTTTTATCTGCTCTTGATGTAAAGTGATAGACTCTTCAACAAAGCTGTCATCTTTACACGCTTCTATGGCTGCTGCCAATGAAAGTGTGGAGATGTTAAAAGGTGGACGCATTTTATATAGTTCTTTTATCAACTCACTTTGGGCGATACCATACCCTACTCTCATACCCCCTAGTCCATATGCCTTGGAGAAAGTACCCAAGTAAATGACATTTGAAAATTCCATAATGTCTTTGGGTGTGATAGCATACTTTTTGTCTTTTGCAGATGCATACTCCATGTAAGCAGCGTCTACAACAACGATAGTGTCATCACTTATAGCACCTATCATTCTCAAAACTTCTTCTTTACTCGTAGCGTCCCCTGTAGGGTTATTGGGTGTACAGATGTAGACGATTTTAGGTTTACGCATCTCATAGGCTTCCATAAACTCATCATATTTATGTTCATGAGACATAGTACGCAGTACCTTTGCCCCCATTTGTTTGGCATAAATCTCATACATAGCAAAGGTGACAGCAGACATAAGCACCGAAGAGTGTTCATCTAGCACTGCACGTGAGATAAACTCCAACACTTGGTCAGACCCTGCACCTATGATGATATTTTCTTCTCTTACAGCATATTTTGATGCCAAGGCATTTTTGAGTTCAAACATCGAGTCATCAGGGTAGAGATGTGCCTTTCCTGCATGTTCAATAATCGCTTTTTTTACAGCAGGGCTAGTACCTATAGGGTTTTCATTGGAAGCTAACTTTATCACATCTTTAGCATCTATGCCGTACTCACGAACCAATAACTCTATGGGTTTGCCTGCCTCATAGGTCTTTATATCTCTCAATACTTTGTTAAATCGTATCATTTTGAACTTCTACTTTTAAATTTTTTATACATCATCGGTTTCCTTTACGTAAGAACCCAATACTCTTATCTCATCTTTATGCATCTGCAAAATAGGCTTAAGTGTCTCATCCTCTTTATGTCCATGACATTCTATAAAGAAGATAGACTCACCACCCACAATATGTGATTTAATCTTGGTTAAATTCACATTTGCTTCTTCAAAATGGTTTAAGAAAGTAACCAAGGCACCAGGGGCATCTGTTAGTCTTACAAGCATAGATGTTTTGTCGTTCCCTGAAATGGCATTTTCAAAATTGGAAATGATAAAAAAGCGTGTTCTATTGTTGCTATTGTCTTCAACATTTTCAAAACGGACAGGAAGATTATAAAGTTTTGCAGCAATTGACGGACAAAGTGCCGCAGAAAATTTA
>CAZNEJ010000032.1:0-12174 GCA_964571975.1 uncultured Sulfurovum sp.
TAAAACGTTCACGCTTCCACGCTGGAGTTACGCCTAGTTTTCGCATCTGATGTACTATGTTCCCACCAGAGGTTTCTTTTTGTAGCCAAGCACGTTCTAAAAATTTTTCACGTCCAAGGGCTTCTTTTGTGGTTCCCTCTGCGATAAGTTGTTTTTCGACAATGTTTTGCGTAGCTATGCCTGCATGGTCAGTACCAGGTTGCCAAAGTGTTTTAAAGCCATCCATACGCTTGTACCGTGTGATGATGTCTTGCAATGTAAAGGTGAGGGCATGACCAATATGTAAAGAACCTGTTACATTGGGTGGGGGCATCATGATAGAGAAATTTTTGCCATTCTCTTGAATACTTTTGTTTCCGTCTATCTCAAAGTACCCACGTGCTTCACAGAGTGCATAGTATTTGTCTTCTACTTCTTTAGGATTATATTTTTCTTTTTTTTCAGTTGTTTGGCTCATGGAGTATATTCCTGCGTTATGATATTGTCTCGATTATAGCGTAAAGGTTCTTTTTATTTTATGGTGATTAGCTATAATCGGGCTATGAAATCATTATATACCCAATACAACTACGAGAAAAAATGGACAAAAACTTCTGTTAAAGACGCACTAGGTATGATAAGCGAAGAAATGCCCGAGACGGATGTAGAAGCTACACTAGCCTACATCATGTCTGAAATAAAAAAAGACAAGATTGTAACGCTAGGTAGCTGTCGTTTCAAAGGGCAGGGTTAATTTAATTTTTGTTAAATCGCTATAACTCTGATGTTTGGATCGAGTTTATCTTTGAGGGCATTTTCTATGGCCATGAGCGTCCCTGTTCCCGAACTATCACAGCTAGAACATGCACCAAGGTAAGAGATGTAAACTTCATACTGCTCTCCATTTTCCTTGACTGAAAGAATGTCTATGTCTCCGCCATCCATCACAAGGAATTGACGGACAGTATTGTCTATGGCTGTTTCAACTGCGATGATTCTATGGTCAGTACTTAAATCTTTAAATGGAATGGCAGAAAGTATCTTGTCTGCCTCTTCTTGTTCTTTTACAAGAACTTTATTGTCTTCCATATAGCTCAAAAGTTCGTCTTTGCAACTATCATTAGAAGAACCAGCTTTAGTGAATGCTACGAGTGTCTCTATGTTTTGTATGTTTTGTTCAGCTATAGCCTCTTTTATGGAAGCTATGCTCATAGGGCTATCTTTGCAGGGTATAGTGCTTTCTTCGCGGTTAAGTACTCTCTTTATATATGATTTGACTGCTAATTTAGCTGCATCTATGGCAAATATAACCGTATGACTTTCGTCTACAGGTAGTGCTTCTATGTTTGGATTGTCTCTCAATAGTTTTTCAAGAGCAGGGTAGTTTAGTGTCTCTATCTGTGCCATAGTTTTGTTTGAAGTGATGAGTGCCATCATGTGGTTGACTGCAATTCCAGAAAGCACACCTTCATAAGAGTAGCGTGCCAAAACCATAGTATCTTCTTGTGTATTTATAGCCCAGTGAAGTGTTAGTTCATAATCAAACTCTTTCCCTCCATAGGTGTAAGAAAAAACTGTAGCACCCAGTTCTTTTGCTTCCTCGTCAGATATTGTTCCCATATATTTTGGGTTCTCTATAAACATAGCAATCTTAATACCGTACTCATTTTTCTTATCTAAATCCATATTGTTTCCTTTGACATAATTATGCCTACTTTAGCGAGCTAAGCTAAAAATAGGCTAAAAGAGAGATATTTTGTCTTATTCAAAGCAATCTTCAGACTATCATGCAATAATATAAATAAAAAGAGAAATTATGAATACATTACAAATTGCAGCATCAGCACTAGACGGATACATGAATGAAAAACTAGGAGATACAAGAATCAACTTTTTACTCACACAAGCCAATGAGCAACTTGATGAAATATCTAAAAATAAAGATGTATACAATCGATTTCTAAAAGAAGTAGATGCACCACAAAAGATAGACAATCTTATCCTTTGGATGCTATTTATGTCAAATGAAGACATAGTGTATGACTATATAGATGAATTTGACAAAGATTTTAGTGACTCAATCCCCATTAGTGATTTATCTGATTTATTGTTTTATCTGATTCACCTAAAGAAAGTAAAAAATATTGAAGTAGATGGATTTGATTATTTATCAGAATATAAAGAAGAAGGCATGGATGAAGTGGACCAATATAGCCTTACAAATGCCTTGCTCTATATACAAAAATTAAAAGAAGGACAGATAGACTTTTAGCTTGCAAAACGCCACTCATAGTGGGTATTGCTTTTTGTCATGCACAACATGACCCAGCACTATGGTCATCTTTCTTGTCGAAATAGGGCTTAAGCATAAACCACAAGATAAGCCCCCAAAGTACTATAGAAGATATGCTAGAAACAATACCCCCTTCTTCTTCTATATGTATGAGTGACACTGGGTCTATGTTTGAAGCATCAAAGATATAGTCTAGTCCTAAGCCAAAGAGTATGCTCCCTATGATGATACTTCCTAGGTAGATAATGAGAGATTTAGTCCCTAGCATCTTTTTGACCACTGCGATGGTAACAGCGTTAGTAGCAGGCCCAGCAGATAGAAATACAAAGGCTGCTCCTGCACTTACTCCTGAGAGCATAAGTCCTGCCGCTATGGGTAGGGATGCAGTGGCACAGACATACATAGGCACTGCGATGATGATTGCCAAAAGATAAGAAAACCATGTGTTATTTGACAGTAGTTCTGCTAGATTATCAGGTATGGCTGTAGTGATGAGTGCCCCTAGGATAAGCCCCCAAAACAGTGGTTTGGCAATGTCTCCTAGTAGAGTATCAAAAGCATATCGCATGGCTGTAAAAAATGAAAACTTTTTATTTTCATCTTTTGTACAGCCAAACGTTGCATTATCGTGGATATTTATACTTAAATTCTTAGATGATTGAGGGGCTAGAGTAGAAAAAGTAGGCTTTGTTTCACGATGAGTCAAATCTATGTCATCTTTATCGAAAATATTGCTAAGTATACCTGCTACCATCGCGATAATCATCGAGGTAATGGCACGATATACAGTAAAAATCCATCCAAATATACCATAGGTCGCCAATATGGAGTCTACACCAGTTATGGGCGTGGAGATGAGAAAAGAGATGGTAGCACCTTTGGATGCCCCAGATTTTTTTATGGAGGTAGCAAGGGGTATAACTCCACAAGAACACACAGGAAGAGGGATGCCAAAGACAGTAGACTTCACTACTGACGAGATGCTACCTTTGCCTAAGTGCTTTGTTACGATACTATCTGGTACTAACTCATGCAAGATACCTGCAAAGAGTAACCCAAAAAGAATATAAGGTGCCATAGCAAGACTAAGTTGCCATAAGGCTTCAAGAAAATGCGTTACTTCCATTAGATGCAAATTGCTTGTTTTATCTTTTCTTGGTTGAGTTTCTTGATGAGTTTTGCAGAGAGTTCACCATAACGTGTTTCATCTAAACCAAGCTTCTTTTGTACTTCTTCCCTGCTTATGTCTTCAGACCAAGACTTTAGTAATTTTAACTCTTTTTTAGTGAGTTTTAGTTTTAGAACCTCTTTTAATGTATCTTCATCTTTAAGAGGATTTACCAATCTTTTTATGTGTTTTTCTATTTCTATGCTAATTGTTGACAATTAATTTCCTAATTTTAGTATAAGTATATAGCCAATTCCTGCAAAAAGAATAGTACCAAATACATTTAGAGCCATATTGGCAAAAGCTTGTACATAATGCCCAGATTCTAACAAAAAGAAACTTTCTATGGCAAAAGTAGAGTAGGTTGTAAACGCTCCTAAAATCCCTGTCACCATAAAAGTTTTTAGATGTGGGGACAGTGTAGTATTTAGGTGAAAATAAGCAAAAAGTATACCTATGAGCAAAGAACCTAGAAGGTTTACCACTAAAGTACCCAATGGTAGGGCATGTACAAAACTTTTATTAATGGCCACATTTGTAAGTAGCCTTAATGTTGCCCCTATAGCACCACCACTAGCGACGGCGATTATTGTTAGTGAGTTCATCATCTATCACCTTTTGCATATCTTCTCTTAGTGTGTCATACCAAGTCTTAGATGCAGTTTTGACATCTATTGTATCTAAAAAATGGTAATGAACGATGGCAGAGTGTGCTGTTTTGTTGTGCTCATTGAGTAGTTTTTTGCTTCCTGTGATGACTATGGGTTGTATCTTAAGACCTAATTTTTCAGCAATTAGTTTTGTGCCACCTTTAAATATAAGTAGTTCCTGCTGCTCCGTTCTTGTTCCCTCTGGAAATATTGCTACAGGACGCTTTAAAACATCCCTAGACTCCTCAATGTCAGAAATAAATTTACGCAAAGAAGATTTACCTCCTCTGTCTATGGATATTTGTTCTGCATATTTGAGCAGGTTGCCAAACCAAAGCGTATCAAACAGTTCTTTTTTAGCCGCCCATCGGACATGATTGTTTTGTACTGCTTCAAGCCCTATGATGTCTACGATACCTTGATGGTTCATCACGTACATGTCTGCACTTTTATCCATCTTGCCTTTTTTTAGGGCAATGCCACCCATCATCCAAAGTGTTAGACTGTTGATATAATGGACTATGGTACTTTTATATCTACCAAAAAGTATAAGAGCGGGTATCATTAATACAGCTGTATTGAAGGAAATTACTAAGGCACCCCAGTAGAACCTAAGGTTTGCAAATATCTTTAGCATGTACCCATCCTATGATTCCTTTTTCGTATTCTATTTTTTTAAAGTTAGCACGTTCACCCAATAGCATGGTATCTAATTTGTATGATATTCTTGTGCCTATGGTACTTGTATTTGTGGGCAATATGTACAATGCCGTACCTTGTTTGATACATATTTTTTTATGCGGTATGTAAAAAGTAATGACGGTAATTATGGAAATGACACCCAAAATAAGATAAAAAAAATCTCTTTTCCACAAAAACATAATCATAAAAAATACAGAGAATGTTATAAGTGCATAACGTTTAAGTTGTTTAAAGGCATCAACTCTTGGATGTAAGTCTGACTGTGTTGTCACGGACGCATCTGCTACATTCACGGGTATAGCAAGTGAAATGAAACATTTTTTAATGGTATTGTAATAGCTAAATCTTAATTCTTTTTCTTCTCGTGGCAAGACTGCATAAAACTCTGCACTAACCTTGGCACCGTCTCTTTTTATATTTTCTACACCAGATTCATTTGTGTGATTTAAAATCATATCTTCCATGTTGGCCTCATATGCCTCTATGGAAAGTGTAATCATATGATTTTTGCCATCAAAGTTTGACACTTGATGTTTTTTTATCTTCATTTCTGCTGCAAGAACTTCAGAAAAATCTTCTGGTATGCTTAGCGTACCAAGAGTGATGCTACGGTCATCTAAAGATGATTCCAGCATATCTGAATGTATGAAAAGTCTAGGAATTTGTACGTCTACTTTGGCTGCCTTAAAATAAAAGGTATAAAATATATCGTTAGCATTTTTTACTACCAGAGGTTTTCTAAACAGTGGTTGAGTGGTGCTTGAGGTGTCAAATGTGAAAGTAGGAGATTCATCTGGACCCACAACCGTAACAGGGAAAAGTTGATTTTCATAGACTTTTTTAGGCATGTATGAATAACGATACTCATCTTGAGAAAAAAGCAAAGAAGTTAAGCTAAAAATTACTGCTAAAACAAGCCAAGTAGAGCGGATAAAAAGCATTATGTATCGAAACCTTCAAGCATACGAATACCATCAATTGAACCCAATATAGCTTCCAAAGCACGTTCAGGATGAGGCATGAGACCAAATACATTTTTGGCTTTGTTTGTTATGCCTGCGATAGAAGTTAGAGAACCATTGACCACTACAGGATTGCCTTTTGTATCACAATAGCGAAGCAGTATCTGCCCATTCTTTTCAAGCTCATCAAAACCTGCTTCGTCTATGTAGTAGTTTCCATCTGCATGGGCTATGGGAATGTTTAGCACCTCGCCTTTGTTGCATTTATTTAAAAAAGCATTGTCATTGTTGATGACACAAAGATTTTGTTGCTTGGATATGAAGTGTAAGTTATTATTACGCTTTAAAGCACCAGGTAAAAGTCCTGCTTCTGTAAGTATCTGAAAACCATTACAGATACCTAGTACATTGCCACCATCATTGGCATAAGCAGTAACAGCTTTCATCACAGGAGAAAAACGTGCTATAGAGCCTGAACGCAAGTAGTCTCCATAGGAGAAGCCACCTGGTACTACTACTAGGTCTGTATCTGTAGGTAAATTTTCATCTTCATGCCATACAATCTGAGTTGTATGTCCTAACTTTTCAAAAGCATATTGGGTGTCAAACTCACAATTTGTACCAGGAAATCTCAATACTGCTATTTTTAGAGACTTTCCCATCTTAGTCAATCTCTATACTGTAGTCTTCAATCACTGTATTTGCAAGTAGCGTCTCACACATCTCTTTTACTTCAGCCTTTGCCTTTTCTTTATCTGTAGTATCTAGTTGCAAGATGATTTGTTTACCGATACGCACGTCTTGAACGCTTGAAAAATTTAATGAATCCAGTGCATGATGAGATGCTTTACCTTGTGGGTCTAGAACACCGTCTTTTAAAAATACATTTACTATAGCTGTCATATCTAAGTTCCTTATTTGTTTCTGTTTTGGATTCTATCGAGTACGAGTTTATAGGCTTCTGTAAGACCACCTAAACCTTGTCTAAATCTATCTTTATCTAACTTTTCGTCTGTTTCTTTGTCCCAAAGCCTAAAGTTATCTGGGCTAAGCTCGTCTATAAGTATGATGTTTCCATCCTTGTCTCTACCAAACTCTAGCTTGAAATCTACTACCTTGATGTCAAGCTCTGCATAAAATTCTGTAAGTAAAGCATTGATACGCCTAGCCATAAAACGTATGTAGTCAAGTTCATCGGTATTTTTCACAAGATTGAGTATAAGGCAATGCTGATCGTTTAGTTTTGGGTCACCCAATGCATCGTTTTTGTAGTCAAATTCTACAAGCGTAAAAGGAAGTACAGTTTTTTCTTTGATGCCTAAGTTCCTAGAAAGTGAACCTGTCGCAATGTTCCTAACAATGACCTCTATGTATATAACTTCAGCAGCTTTATGAAGCATATTGTTGTCATCAAGTGTATCTATATAATGTGTAGGGATACCTTTTTCCTCTAGGTACTTAAATAGTTCGGTAGATATTTGGTTATTTAAAGCACCTTTTCCCTCTTCGTTTGACTTTTTTTCGCCATTAAAGGCAGTTAGAGAGTCTTTAAATTCGGAGATAAGCAAATGTTCATCTATGGTTTTCCAAATCTTTTTTGCTTTGCCCTCATATAGGAGTTCTGTTTTTTCCACTATCTGTTTCCCTTTTGTGTGATAATTAAAGCTTTTAAGATATCTACGGCAGATTTTAGTTGCACATCTTTATAGAGTTGCTCTTCGGTGATGATGCTGTCATCAACCACTGTTTCGTTATTTTCAGATGTTGCATTTGTATCTAGGGGTTTTTTTACATCAGTATCTATCTTTTGAAGTTCTTCTTCCAAATGTTTTTTCAGGTCTCTTTCTTTAAGCATAAGCGTGTCTTCTTGGTAGTCTATCTTTCCCAAATGTACGATAATATCTGGTGTAACACCTATGGCCTGTATCGTACGCCCAGAAGGCAAGTAATAACGAGCCACGGTAAGCTTAAGTGCTTCATCTTTACCTATGGGCATGACAACTTGTACTGAGCCTTTACCAAATGTTTTTTGACCCACTATTATAGAACGGTTAAAGTCTTGCAAGGCACCAGCTACTATCTCAGAAGCAGAAGCAGATCCACCATTTACCAATACTACAATAGGTGTTTCTGTGTCCGTTCCTGATTTGTGTGCATCATAGTCTAAGTTTTCACTTTTGGCTTTGCCTTTTTGGCTTACTATAGCCCCTTTTTCAACAAATAAATCTACAAGTCCAACTGCTTGGTCCAGTAATCCTCCAGGGTTATTACGTAAGTCTAAGATGATACCTTTTGTATTGTCATGTTCTTCGATGGCTGTTTTTACACCCTTAACGACTTTTTGATCAAAAGAAGTTACATGAATATATAACATAGTGTCTTCAATACTTTTTGCATATACAGATTGTATCTTAATGATATCTCGAACGATTTTTATCTTAAGTGGTTTAAGCTCTTTTTTTCTTATGATAGTTAAAACTAGAGAAGTTTTTGGTTTCCCTCTCATAAGTTTGACAGATTCATCTATAGTCATCCCTATGGTAGCAACATCATTTATCTTTAAGATGATGTCGCCAGACTTAACACCCGCTTTATAAGCAGGCGTATCTTTGATGGGAGCGATGACCGTAAGCGCCCCGTCTTTCATACCTATAGAGATACCTAAACCCCCAAACTCTCCTTTAGTTTGCACAGAAAGGTCCTTAAAGGACTTGGTGTCCATGAAGGTAGAATGTGCATCGAGGTTAGTCATGAGACCTTTGAGTGCCTTGTCTACTAGTGCAGTAGTATTGACATCGTCAACATATTGACTCTCTATGACATTAAGGATTTGTGTAAATTTTATATAGGCTTCAAGTTTCTCTTTGGCCGTTGATTTTACATATGTTTTGGCTGTATTTTCTTTGGCTTGTGCAAATGTACCAAGCATATAAGTAGTAGCTACTGCGGACAAGAGTCCAGCAAGCATAATTTTTTTACTTTTTTTTATCATAATTTTCTTTCGTTAATATTAAGTTTATTATTTTATTTAAAAACAACTAAAAGGTTGCTTTTGATAGCACTATAGCTGTAGAAAGTTAATGGTTTTCAAGTTATATGTCTCATAAAAGAAATCTCTAAAGTAAATGAAACTGTTTTAAAGATATTTCGTTAAAAAAGCATTTAGCTGATTGGCAAAGGCATGGGCATCTTTTGTGCCAAAAGCTTTTGGCCCACCTGTTATCTCGCCACTCTCACGTATGCTTTCCATCAGATTTCGCATTGCTAGGTACTGCTTGATATTATCTACGCTGTAAAGCTCACCCCGATGGTCTATGGCATGGGCATTTTGAGTTATGATACGGTCTGCTAGGGGTATGTCTGCTGTGATTATCAAATCACCTTTAGAGCAAAGTTCTACTATGTGATGGTCTGCTTCATCTGCTCCTTGATCTACTATGATGTACTCTATGTGTTTTGATTTGCCTATAGTTATTTTTTTATTGGCTATAACTTTTGTGGGAAGACAGAGCCTTTCTATGCAACGCAATACAATTGGCTTTAGAAGATTTGGAAAAGCATCACCGTCTATAAAAAGTGTCATTACTTTACAAACTCTTTCACGCGTCCAACTTCTCCAGAACTCAAGCGTACCTTGATGCCATGAGGGTGAGTAGGGCTGCTTGTGAGTACTTTTTGCACCTTTCCGTAAGTGATATAGCCTGTAGATTGATCATCTTTTAAAACTATGCCAACATCCATACCATACTTAATATCTATTCTTTTTTGACCAGCTGTCACTTTTGTGTCTTTGGTTCATAATTAAGTACTTTTTTGACAGTATCTACCGAACAAAAGAATAGGGCATCAAAAACAGGGTTTAATTTCGTAGTCTTTTCATCTTTTGTGTCAAAAGTTTGGAAAAAGAAGCCTGTACCATCTGCCTTATCTGCTGGTGTGACATGAAAGACTATGGGCTTTAATGTTCTAACAACATTGAGTATCTTTTTGTAGTTTTTTTCATCAGGCTTGGGCAAGAAATTACCTTGCTTGCTCTCGTTTTGACGTGCTTTAAATAGAACTTGAATTTTATCATTGAAGATGGCTTTGTTCCATTTTATAGTACCCAGTTCTATAGCAAACTCAGAGTTGCTGGCTACAAGTGGGTGAGGTTTGGTCTCACGTATAGCTTCAAGCAGTAGAAGAAAAAAGTTTTTTCCTCCGAAGTTATTGGCACAGGATAGTAGTTTTTCATGATGGAGTTGTTTTTCTTCATCGCTAAGGGCATTAAAATCGCACATATTTAGCTTCTTTGTATTAAATTCTTGCCATTATACCATACAACCCAAATAACAAAATTTGGGATAGTGACCAGATAGAAAGTAATTTTAATAAAATTCCTATATAATTATTATAATTATAATAATATGGATAAAACATGGGTAAACAACCAGAAGCAAGTAAAGAAAATATATATGCACGCTATGAAGATGTCGATAAAAAAGAACTTGAAAAAGATATTGATGCTATAAAAGAAACTATGCCAGAGGTCAATGAAGAAGATTTTCAACATCTACTCAAGCTTGAACGCTGGGGAAAAAGATTTACTTTCTCTGGTCTTGCACTCATTTTAGTTTTAAGTGCTATAGAACTTTCACTAGATGGATTGAGTGCCTTTATATTTTGGCCATTGGCTATAGTGGCAGCTTTCTTCATTTCTATGGGCAACGTCTCCAGATGGGCAAATACCACTCACCCTATACTTCATGGTGGCTATGATAAGGTACCAAATATCCCTGAACGCTATACTAAGAAATATTTTGCCAGAGGTGCAAGACGCTATGTAGACTGGCTAGACTGGATTAAGCCTGATGCTTGGGCTTATGAGCATAATATCATGCATCATTATCACTTGGGTGAAGATGATGACCCAGATAACGTTGAAAGAAATTTACAATGGCTTATACAGTCGAAAACACCTATGTGGCTCCGTTATGTGATTGTTTATACTTTTGCATCAATGTGGAAATATCTTTATTATGCACCAAATACCCTAAGAATATTGGCAAATAAAAAACTTAAAGATGAACATAAAAAAGAGATTACAGATTTTGAACTAAACCCTAAAACAAAAGGTGGCTTGGAGCTTTGGATGGAGTATCTTCTTCCTTATGGACTTCTAAAATTTGTTGTTTTTCCTGCACTCTTTTTACCATTGGGTTTGACTGCCGTATTTAATGCTTTTATCATCATGTTCATTGCAGAATTTTTTACAAACCTACATTCGTTTACGGTTATCGTACCCAATCACTCGGCTGAAGACATCTATATGTTTTCTGAACCAAGTAAAAGTCAAGGAGAATTTTACCTTAGGCAGATAATGGGGTCAGTAAATTATAACACAGGCTCAGATGCTATAGACTTTGCACATGGCTTCTTAAATTACCAGATAGAACATCATCTCTTCCCAAATATGCCACTAAGCTACTACCAAAAAATGCAACCCATCGTTAAAGACATATGTAAAAAGCACAACCTTGAGTATAGACAAGAATCAGTGTTTAAACGGGTATTTATGACCATTGACCTTATGGTTGGAAAAACAAAATTACTTAGAGTAGATGGTGTTTAGTAAGCATATGTGAGACTGTCTTGGACTAAGCTTCACGATATTAACACTTTTATATCTTAGTATACATGCATACGAAGGATTAACTTATGATAAAAACAAAACACTTAGGTCTTGTGGCCATCGCTTCTACAGCATTAGTACTTTCAGCTTGTGTACATCAACGAGATACTTTTTCAAATCATAATGGACAGCACATTAATGCACCCATGATGAATATGGCTTTAGTCTCTTATGCTTATCCATTTTTTTATGATAGACCTTATTACTTTTTTAATGGACTATATTATTATGGAGGATTTTTCCAAAATGGTTTTTATCATCATGGTAATAGACGTTTTGGTCGTGGACACTTTTTTAATCAGGGTCAAAGGTTTCATAACGGTAGACGATACAGGGCGCGCAATGGGCAACATGGTCACTTTACGAGTAGAAGAAATTATCAGCGTTCTGCTAGCTATAGGGCAAGAAATGCAAATGCCAACAGAGGCAGAGTCTATGATGGCAAACAGGAGCGTAGAAGAACAGAAAATAATGTGAGAAAAAATAATGCAACTAGAGATAAACGCTACACAGGTAACAATAAAGTCCGTTCAAGAAACTCTGCACGTACTAGCACACGAAGCAACACTAGAAGACGCAGTAGCACAAGACAAAGATCAAGGAGATAGTCTATAAAGACTTTATAACATTCTCCAAAAACAACGAAAATACTGGCAACTCTAAGCTACTTTTTCTTTGCTTTACGCCCCACATAGACTCTGGAAAATACGAGTCTTCTTCAAAGCGTGCCATAATATGCCAATGCACAT
>CAZNEJ010000033.1:0-11959 GCA_964571975.1 uncultured Sulfurovum sp.
GCTACTTGTTTCATTTGTAAGGAAATATTCAGCATGATAGAGTCCTCTGTCAGGGTTTAGAACATTAATAGAACTGTCTTTTGAAAATGTTGTTGTAGTTACTGGAAGATTAATATCAATTCCTGTCTGCGTTCCTGTCTCTGTTCCTGCTTCTGTCTTATTTTCATTATTGCATGCACCAAATAATACAGCAAATATAAGACTTATAAATATATTTTTTTTCATTTTAATTCCTTTTTTAAACAATTTTAAGCATAATTACGTTTTGTAACTTTGCTGCTGCTTATTGTGATGAATTGTTACTATCTTCAGTATGGATTTGCTATTTGATATGTTTAAAATATGCCTTATCTGAAATATATTATTAAGCTTCTATAAATCTTTTTAGCCTATACTGATATAATCAAATAATTAGGAGAAAGATATGGATTTAATGGATTTATTGAAAGTTGGCGGCTCGTTGATACAGGGCAATAGTGATGATGCTACAACAGGACTTGATGTAGGCGACATTGCGAGTGCTTTAAGTGGGTTGCTAGGCAACTCCGAGGGTGGTCTTGACTTAGGTTCACTTGTAAGTGGACTTTCTAGCAATGGACTAGGAGACATAGTAGGTTCATGGCTAGGTGCTGGTGAAAATACTGCTATATCTGGAGACCAAATCACTGACCTTCTAGGCTCAGACAAAATCTCTGAATTTGCTTCAAGTTTAGGCCTTTCTGTAGACTCTGCCAAGGGTGCTTTGGCTGATGCCTTGCCACAAGTAGTTGACCAAGCTACTTCAGGTGAAGGTTCTATAGTAGAAGATTTACTAGCGCAAGTAGGTGGTACTTCAGGTGCTATGGACATGCTTGGCAAAATGTTTAGATAGATTGTCTCGTTAAGCCTTTTACTAAAAACATGGCAATTTGCCATGTTTTTACCTTTTTCTCATATACGTTTGATACAATAAGCAAAAACAGGATAATTTTTGCGATATATACTCATCTTCTTCTTTAGTACTTTACTTTTTTCTAAACCCATCAAGATAGCCACTTACAATGTAGAAAACCTTTTTGATGCCTCTTTTCAAGGTACAGAATACGAAGAATATATTCCCCAAAAGCATAACTGGAACAAGCGAATGGTGGAGATAAAGTTGAACCACACAGCTGAGGTCATTTGTGACTTGGATGCAGATATTATTGGGCTACAAGAGATAGAAAACAAACATATATTTACGCAACTCATTCAAAAACTTGAAAAAGTAGGGTGCAAGTATAGTTATGCTGCTATAACAAGTAAAAAAGGTGCTTCCATACAAGTAGCAGTACTTTCTCGTTATGCGATAGTGCAACAAAAAGATATACAAATAAGTAACTATCCTAGGGTTAGAAATATATTGGAAGTTGATGTGAACATTGAGGGCAAAACGCTTACGCTTTTTGTCAATCATTGGAAGTCTAAGGGATACAAAGGCTATGAGAGTAAGCGTATCAAGTATGCAAAGGCACTTCAGTCTCGCATAGCCAGATTAAGCCCTAGCAAAGAATACATAATACTTGGAGACTTTAACTCTGACTATAATGCCTACTTGACCTTAAGTGAAAAGAATAATGATACACAAGGGAAAACAGGGTTTTCTGACATACTTAAAACAAAAATAGAAGAACATGAAATAGTACAATCAAAACAAGGACAGCATTACACTCTTTGGAAAGAACTAGCAGTTGAAGACAGATGGTCTTATAAGTTTTACGGAAAGAAGTCTAGTCTTGACCAGATAGTATTGCCAAGGCAGATGTTTGATGGCAAAGGCATAGACTATGTTAATGGCTCTTTTAAGGTATTTAAGCGTGATTATCTTTTTACGAAACGTGGCTACATCAATAGATGGCGATATAAAAAAGGTAAACATAGGGCAAAAGGTTATTCTGATCATTTGCCTATATTTGCGTATTTTGATACCAAGCCTTATAAGGCAGATAAAAATCAAAATATTTTTCATAAGATAAAAACAAAAATGATAGAGTACTTGTATAGTACGAAGATTCTTGAAGGGCAGATAAGGTTAGAAAATGTTGTTGTTGTGCTTAAGCGTGGACGTAACGCAGTGGTTAAGCAGAGTCCAGAAGGCAGAGGTGTCTTTTTGTATGGCTGTGCAGGAAATCTAAAAGAAGGATACAAATACGACCTTTTAGTAGATGCTATAAAAACATATAAAGGTCTCAAAGAAATAACATCAGCCTATAAGATGAAAAATAAAGGCCTTGTAGACATAGGGCCATATATGGTACAGAGCTACAGATTGGACGATTTGGAACAAAATGAAATAGTGACAAATGTAAGAGGCATGTATAAAAATCGTCATCTATATATGGATAGTGGTAAAATACCAATCTATTTTAAAAAGAAGAAAAACACACCCAAAAATGGCACGGACCTAAAGATACACTATGCTCATCTAGGGTATTATAAGAAAAAACAGTTAGTGGTATATAGTGCCAAAGACTTTTCTGTGTTGGAGTAGAGTATGGCATATTATTCTTGGATTTTAGCCTTTCATGTGATGAGTTTTATTTCTTGGATGGCATTTTTGTTTTATATGCCTAGACTTTTCATATATCATCGTGAAAATGCGGATAGCAAAGGCTTTACAGATGTTGTCAAAGTGCAAGAGTATAAGCTTCATAAAGTCATAGGAGTCCCAGCTATGTGGGCTACTGTATTTTCTGGTGCTTTGATGCTTTATTTGAATACTGATATTTTTTCAAGTGAGTGGTGGATGTATGCGAAACTTTTTGCATTGGTTTTTCTTTTAGTTTATCATGTTTCATTGGGAAGAATAAGACTAATAATGGTTGAAAATCCTTACTATAAAAGTTCAAAATGGTTTAGGATTTATAACGAAATACCCACACTGCTGATGATTTTTATTGTTATCATGGTTGTGATTAAACCATTTTAGAGCATTTGTGCTATAATCAAAAATATTAAATTAAGGATTAGTTATGGAGTTGCCGAATATAGTTTTGCCAAAGATAGATTTACCTTTTGATATTCCTGAGTTGTTGCATCCATTTATAGTACATTTTGCGATCTCCTTACCTGTTATTATCCTTCTTATAGAGTTCTACAATCTTTTCACACGAAAAAAGTCAGTGGGCGGATTTTCATTTATTTTGATTGTTTTGATGGTTGTTGTATATGTGGCAGCATATTTTACAGGCGTGGTTGATGCTAAGGAGTCATATGGATTGCTTTCTCCTGAGGGACAAGCAGAGCTAAAAGAACATAAACTTTTAGGAACATATTTGCTTCTTGGGTCTGTAGCACTTCTGTTTTTTAAGTTACTAGCAATGACAGGAAAGGGATTCTTTAAGTTTTTATTCCTTGTATTGCTTATGGGTTTTGTTGCGGTGACATTGGAACAAGGCAAAGAAGGTGGTGAACTTACATACGAGCATGGTGCCAATGTAGAAAAGGTAAAAGCTTTAGATGATGAACTTTTTGATGCAAATGAGGAGCTGGAAGAAGCACGTGAAGAACTTGAAGAACTCAATGCAAGTAACGCAGCCATAGAAAAAGTAGCTACTAAATTAGAGCCAACAGAAGTCACCAGTATACCAACACCTGCCAATAATAACACAGAGAAAATACCAGCATCAATAACACCTTCCACGGAGTTGCCTACGCCAGAGCCACAAGACAAGATAAACAACTTACTAGATAGCGTAAGAGAAGAGATGAAGTCAGCAAATGAAACTGCACTTTCACCTTTGAAAAAGACGGAAATGAAAGCGATGAAAGTTGTACCTAGTTATGAAGAGCACATCAAAATCAAAACACACTAAGTGTTTGAAATACCCCTTCTCTTTCTGCGTATAGCATACCACCTACTATAGTGAGTATGGACAGAAGGAATAAGGCAATTTTAATGCTAGAATATGGTCTTTCTCCTGCTACTTTCCCAGACTGGGCGTTGATGGCGTAGTGATATGTTTTGTTTTTCCATTCAAATGAGGCTGTCCACATAGGAAATAGTACATTTTTATAACTAATGTTGTTATACTGTGTATCTATATAATTAACTCTTTGCTGGTCTCCACCTATGTCGTAACGAATGTTTTTTTCTATCTTGTAAGACATTTTTGCTTTGGCAAATTCAAAGCCATTGTCTAGCCCTATAGTGTATTCTTCTGCTTCAAAACCTGAAAGATATTTCTCATCAAAGTTTACAAGCTTTGTGGTATCCCATGGCTCCAAAGAGTCTAAGATAGCACGAGAGATAGTTTTGGATGCACCGATGGTCAAATCGTCAAAGCTTACAAATACTGTACCCGATGTAGGAGTCCAGCGTATGCGTGCTTCTTGTACGCGTACCTGTCTTCGTTTGCCATTGCTTACGATGGTTTTGGTGACAGACACATAATACACATCACCTCTAAGTCCCCTATATGGAGATACTGTATCGCTATCGTAAGTCCAGTATGGTAGATAATAGCCTGTTAAAGTATGGTCACCGTCCAAATATTTTTTAAAGGCAGAAGGGGCAAACCAACGCGAGCCTACCCATTTTTTAAAAAGTGCCTGAGCTTTTACATGCGTAAGAGTAAAAGGCAAAAGAGACTTAGGTGTAATCTCCCGAATGAAGTCTGTAATAGCAGGAGTGCTACAATAAGGGCAGCTTGAAGAGAAAGAATAAGGAGTAAGGACAAAAGAACCACCACACTTTGTACAGTGTATAGTTTTTTCTATGGTTTGATTTTTTTGTGCATTGAGCGTAGATAGAGCTTTTGGAAAATCGTACTCATGTATAATGTCTTCAGAGGCTTTTATGGGGGTTTGCGTGTTGCAAAACTCACAAATAAGCTTTCCTATAAGAGGAGAGAATATTTGAGGAGCACCGCAAGAAGAGCAGGTAAAGTTAATGGCGGTAAATATCATTGAACTTAGTGAATAGGTGGAGGTGTTTGAGCAAAGCTGGAGGTCAAGATGCTAGATGCTTTTGCCCAATCGTTCATGCCTTGTGTCCAAATAAGTGTGTCGTTTGTAACTTTACCTGCGATCAAATCTTTTTCTACATCTTCTAGGGAAAAAGGACCTTCTGATTTTCCGTTTATAGCCACAAAATATTGTGCGATTTTATTGGGAAGTGTGGGAGGTGTAGCAGTACTATTTACCTGCATGCTGTTTGCCATTTGTTGACCCATTGCCATGCCTGCACCCATGCCTACCATATCAGAAGCTGAACCCTCACTATTGCCTAGTGCTTGTCCACTTTGGTACTTTATATGTTCATCTAAGTTTCCAGTGATTTCACGAGATGTTCGTGTATCTATAGCTTTTTCCACTTCTTCAGGAAGAGAGATATTTTCTACTAGAACTCTAGTAAGTTCAAGTCCATACTCTTCAAATGAAGGTGAGATATGCTCTGTAATGTATTCACCTAATTTAGCATAATTTGCAGCCAAATCAAGAACTGGCGTACCATCTGCACCCATGATAGTGGCGAAGTTGGAAGTGATGAGGTTGGTAAGTTGTGCTTCTACCTCTGAAGTGGTAAAGTGTCCATCTGTGCCTACTATCTCAGTTAAAAACTTCTTAGCATCAGATATGCGTATCTCGTAAGTACCAAAAGCACGCAATCTTACCATAGTGAACTCTGGGTCGCGAACCATGATTGGGTTTTTCGTTCCCCACTTTAGATCTATAAATCTTTTGGTATTTAAGAAATATACTTCTGCTTTAAAGGGAGAGTTAAATCCATGATCCCAATGTTGTAGATTGGTTAGTATGGGTATGTTGTTGGTCTCTAGTTCATAGATGCCAGGCCCTAGAACATCTGCTATTACGCCTTCATTGACAAAGACAGCTATCTGGGATTCTCGTACAGTGAGCTTCGCACCATACTTTATCTCATTGCCTTGTCTGTTGAAACGGTAGACCATGGTGTCTTGAGAATCATCTGTCCATGCTATGACATCTATAAATTGTCCAAATACCCAAGATAAAATACCCATCTTAAGCCTCTTTATTCTCTAGGGTTTCAGTCGCAATTTCTGGTACTTCTGCTGCCCTTGCTTTGACTGCAAGTAAGGCACTTTTAAGTTCTTTTTCTGTTTTTTGTAGCTCTATAAGTGCTTCAGCTCTTGAAGCTTTGCCCTCTTCAGCTATACGTAACGAGTCGTCTAGTGTAGCGATGAATGTATCGTTTGCTTTTTTGATGCTTTCTATGTCAAAGATACCTCTTTCCATCTGCTTGCGTACTTCAAGATTCGCATCTCTAAGACCCTCTGCATTCTTCTCTAAAAGCTCGTTGGTGAGGTCTGCTGCATCTTTGACGGCATTTGCTGTGGCGTGACTTCTGAAGATGGTTACAGTTTGAGCCAATTGATTTCTCCAAAGTGGTACTGTGTTTACAAGGGTAGAAGTGATTTTGGCTATGAGTGACTTGTCATTTTCTTGTATGAGTCTGATGGATGGTAGAGACTGCATAGTGACCTGACGAGATAGCCTAAGGTCATGCACTCTACGCTCTAATTCATCTCTAAAACCACGTACTTCTTTCATCTCTTGTATGACCATCATATCGTCATTTGAGTCTCTTACTTTGCTTTCATATTTTGGGAGGATATTCTTTTCAAGATCTTCTAGTTTCGTCTCACCTGCTTTGATGTAAAGTTCTAAATTTCTAAAGAAATCTAGGTTTGCATCGTAAAGCTTGTCTAAAGAAACGATGTCAGTCATGAGTTGGCTTTTGTGCTTTTCAAGTGAGTGAGATATTTTATCTACTTGATCTCTAACATCTTCATATTCTTGTATAAACTTTACTAAAGGCTTGGCTGCACCAAAAAGACTTTGCCACCAGGCTAGTTTTTTATTTGGATTAAACTTATCCATGTCAAAACCTCGTAGGGAGGCTACCATTTCATTGAGTGCAGCTCCAGCAGAACCTATGTCTTTGTTTTGCACGCCGTCTATCATTCGGTTGGAGATATCATCAAGCTTTTCTTGTGCAGAAGAACCAAAGTAGATAATGGATTTTCTGTCATTAACATCTAGTTCAGCTAAAGCTTCTTGAAGTGCTGTGACTTCATCTGCCATGACCTCTGGTACTTGTTCAGCTTGTTCTTTTATGGCGGTCTCTATGATTACTTTTGTTTCTTCTTTCATTTCTTTCCCCTTGTTTATTAAGTGATTTTTAATTTTAGCAGAGCCAAGCTTCATTAGTGTTTTATCTGTTCTTTGAGTACGTCTATATGCACATCTAGGTCAAATTTATTGTTGCTTGTAAGCCTGTCTAGTTCTTTGTCAAAACGAGTTTCTACATCATTCATGAGAGTATGTAATTTTACTCTCGTCTCTAGATTTATCTGTGTTTCATCCAAGGCTGTATATGCGTCAGTGACCTTAGCAACCCCATCTATATATACAGCTAGAAATTTCCTTGCTACTCGTATATCTTTGGGATCTTCTTGAATCACCAGCAATATATTTTTAGATTTTATGATTGCAGTACTTAGTTTTTCGTGTAGGCTGGCATCTGCTATATTGTGCATATTTTTTTTGATATGGGCTAATTTTTCTCTAGCCTCTTTTATGGTTTCAAGTACAAATTCAGAAGAGACATCTCCTAAATTGTTAAATTTATCTATTTTAGGGTCAAAGCCATAAAAGAGCCAATATCCCAAAACGGCAATCACTCCCAAAAATGCAGCGTTTAAAAAATTTTGTTTATCTAAAACAAGGGCTGTAAAAAATGTAGCCCCACCAAGTAGATATGCTGAGATCATCTTGTAGGGAATCTTTGGTGCTTTCGTAAAAGTATCTTCGTGATAAAGACCTTCTTGTATAAATCCTTTTTGTGATAATTTGGCCACAAGAAAGAAAAGAAAAAAACTTATGCCACTTAGCATGAAGACTTGTATATTTGTTTTAAATAGTGCAAGCACAATGGAGAGAAACAAAGGCAGTAGAAAAAGATATAGCAAAGTGCCTTTTGTGTATTTGAAGCTAGGTTTATCTTTTGCTGTATAGCGTTTTGCTTTTGACATATATACTCTCCTAGCCCAAGCTTGCAAGTGGATAAAACACTGCAAATCCTGCTGAAAAGAGCAAAAAGACTAAGCCTAAAGCTTTTTTATACTTACTGGGGAACATTGGGACTCCTAAAATAATTAGTAAATTAATTGTAACATATATGACTTCAAGTTAGTTTTAGCCAAAGGTTTTATATTTACTGGGTATCATGAGCAAAGTTAGCATATCTATATACAGGATTAAAAATGGCAAATACAGCAAATACGATGTACCAATTAAAAGAAAGTAAAACCCGAGCGAAGATTATCCTTTTTGATCTTGATGGAACAATTATCGATTCCACTGAAGCTATTTTAGAGAGTTTCGAGAAGGCATATGCTGCATTTGACAAGGAAGTGCCAAGTGCTGAGTCTATCAAGTCACTTATCGGATTACCTCTGGAGATAATGTTTGTAAAGCTGGGAGTAGATGAGTCTGAAAAGATGGAATACGCCAAAGCATACAAAGAACATTACAAAACAATACACACAGAAAAAACACTACTCTTACCTAGAGCAGAAGAAGCCATAGTGCTAGCAGCAGAACATGGAAGACTTGGCATAGTTACTACTAAAACTAGTGAGTATTCACGTATATTACTTGAGCATTTTGACCTCATGAAATACTTTGACATACTCATAGGTAGAGAAGATGTAGAAAACCCAAAACCGCACCCTGAACCAGTAGAGCGTGCTATGAATGCCTTAGGGTATCATTATGGAAAAGTGACTTATATGATAGGTGACACGCCTGCAGATATGATTGCCGCAGAAGAAGCAGACATTGCTAGTATCGGCGTACTTTGCGGATACACAAAAAAAGAAGAATTGGCAAAATATGCAGACTTTATAGCCGATGATCTTTATGATGCGATAAAGATTATAGAGAAAATATAAATTTAGATTCACTGCTAGGTTGGTATTGTATACTAGGTGAAAAGACTAATGTGCTAGAGTTTTTATGTGTAAAGTATTCTTGCCAGATAAAGCCCCTCTGGAGGAGCTAGTTTTGTGCTGTGTTTTGTTTTGCAGGTCAATTGTTCTAATAGCTGCACAGGTGTCAGTTCTTTGTGTGTACATTGCATGGCAACAGCTATCATCATGCGTACTTGTGAACGCAAGAAACCATTTGCAGTAATGTAAATGAAGTGATAGTCTCCACGACTTATGTATCTTGCAGTATACACTTCTCTTATGCTAGTATGCGTATCTGTTCCTGTTTTCCTAAAGAAGTTAAAGTCATGAGAACCTACAAACATTTGCAATATTTCTTGTAGTAGCGTAGCATCAAAAGGTGAATATTGTGAAATATACTTTTGTTCAAAGACAGAAGGTTCTGAGGTTTTAAATACATAACGATAAACACGTTTCTTGGCAGTAAAACGAGCATGAAAATCATCATCTACTTTACAGATATGTTTGACTCTTATGTCTCTTAGTTGTTGATTGATTCTTTGTTTTAGATTGTCCAGATTTGTCCAAAATGCTGGTAAATCAAAATGAATTACTTGTCCAGAGGCATGCACGCCAGCATCGGTACGACCTGATCCGGTGATGTCGCAGTCAATGTTTAGGGAGCGTAGGGCAAGTTCTATCGCCGCAGCAATGGTTTGTTTGGTAGACTTTTGTTTTTGAAACCCACGATAAGAAGATCCATCATAAGAGACTACAGCTTTAACTCGCACCTTAAAAGTACTTTGCTACACGTTTTACAAAGAGCCATTTGCCTAAAAATAGCATAACAAGTACTATGATGGACAAACTATAGAAATTGCCCCATTTTTGCAAAGAAGAAGCGATGACATAGAGAAATAAAGTGCTGATAAATATAATGAGAAATGAACGATTTGCTTGATATCTAGGATTAATCATAGAAAAAGAAGCAACCTGATAAACAGAAATAAGAGGTATAAGGCTTACAAAAATAAAAAAGAGTACTTTGTGTAGCATTTTGATATCATTACTAGCCTTGGACCAATAGGCGACAATGTCTTCAAAGTAAAAGGACTCACTTTTGCTTGTATCAAAGACTTCTAAGCTTTGATATTGTGCCTGTTGTAGCTTGTCTTTTGAGTAGGTGTATCCATAGCCATGATTTAGCAAAAGTGAAGTGATACCATTTGCTTTGTTTAGTTTTCCCTCTTGAGAAGAAAAAAACTGCTCTTCATTTTTATTTGTACGATTATAGATGACTATATCTTGAAACTTTTCATTTTTGTTCTTTTTGACGTAGATATAATAGTTCCCAAATTTTTGTCCTAACTTTCCTGCAACAATGTTAAGTTTGGCCTCTGATTTTTTAGAAGCTTTAAATTCTTTATAAAGCTGCTTGCTTAAGGGCATAGCTAAAAATGAGACAGCAAGCATAAGTAGAGAGAAGAGTAGCCCAAGCAAGAGCAGAGGTCTTAGTACCTTATCGGCTTTAAGCCCTAGGGCATATAAGGCGATGAGTTCATTGTCTTGTGAGAGTTTAAGCAGGACATTGCTTAGTGCAGATATAAACGATAAAGGCAAAGAATAAAATATGATTTCAGGCACAGAGTAGCTATATAGTGTTAGTAATTCTCCAAAAGATATCTGTATCTTGGAGGTCAAAGAAGAAATTCTCACAAGAAATATCAGTGAGATAATAAGAAAAAAAGGCAAAAATATCGTCAAAAATGCTTTAGTAAAATTTGACGATATGTACCCGCTTACACTAACCATAGATGATACTATCTAAGAGTTTCGTGGCTTGTGTGTCGTAGAGATATACTAAGAATGTAGCCAATGCTAAAAAAGGTACAAAAGGCACACCCTTGTCTCTCCATATCATTGCAGGTATCATGGCAAGTACTGCTGAGAGAAAGATGGCTACAAAGAAGTTGGGGAAGCCTAGTAATGCTCCCATAGTACCAGCTACTATGACATCTGCTCCACCCATGGCCTGCTTTCTTGCTATCAAAGAGGAAAGTAGACCGATGAGGTAAAGACCACCTGCTGCTATGGCTGCGTACATTAGTGCATGTAAGACATCAGGTTGCACAAGAGCAAATGCAAGTGCAACGAAGTTTACGCTGTCTGGCACTGCCATGTATTTGAAGTCTATCATTACTAGGGCAAACAATGCTGAAAAAGAAAAAGCCACAAAAGGAAAGTACCAAATTGGGCCCAATTTCATAAAGAGTGCCAAAAAAATAAGCCCTGATATAAATTCTACAATAGGGTATTGCTTGGCTATAGGTTCAAAACAAAATCCACACTTCCCTCTTAGGAAAAGCCAAGAGAAGATGGGGATGTTGTGGTACCACTTTAGAGGCGTTTGACATGATTGACATTTGGATGCAGGAAAGGCAATACTTTCATTGTTTGGTATACGGTAAATGACTACATTTAGAAAAGAACCAATCATTGCTCCAAAAATGAAGACAAGGAGTCCTAAGAGAGAATTTTCAATCATGTAACACCTCCAAAGCGTCGTGAACGATTTTTATAATTTTGTATAATGCTGCCTAATTCATTTGGACTAAAGTCTGGCCAAAGTGTTTGTGTAAAGTGAAACTCTGCATACGATATTTGCCACAATAAAAAGTTAGAAATACGCTCTTCTCCTGAAGTTCGAATGAGTAAGTCTATATCTCGGTATGGAGTTTGCAAACTTTTAGATATATCTTCTTCTGTAATTGTGTTTTTCCCATCTTCTATAAGACTATTGACAGTGCTTACAATCTCTGCACGTCCACCATAGTTTAAAGCAAGTACTTGAATGAGGTTTGTATTGTCTTTGGTGAATTCTTCTGTTTCTTTAATGCGTTTTTGTAATGATTTTGAAAAACCATCCATATCCCCAATGGCTTGAAATCGCACATTGTGTTTTTGATACACAGGCAACTCTTTTTTTAAGTAAGTATCTAAAAGCT
>CAZNEJ010000034.1:0-11657 GCA_964571975.1 uncultured Sulfurovum sp.
AGTATGGTTACTGCTGCCCAAGTCTCTTTTGCATCCCAGCCCCAGTAGCGTCCCCAAGACTCATTTGCCCACACTCCACCAAGGAAGTTTCCTATGGTGAAGACAAAAACCCCAATGATAAGTGACATTTCAGAAAGATTTGTTAGCTCTTTTATGGCACGGTCTATGTTCTCATGCCCTTCTTTGCCTCTCATAACATAAAGTACCAAGACTAAAAATGACAAGATAAACCCTAGCCCAAAGAAGCCGTCACCAGAGATGATAGTAGCCACATGTATCATGAGCCAGTAGGAATTTAGTACAGGTACCAATGTAGTAATCTCTGGATTTATAAAGTTCATATGTGCCACTGCCATGGTAATGCCTGAAAGGAAAGCTGCACCTGCCAAAGCAAAGGGAGAGTTTCGTGCTAAAAGTAGTCCTGCTAACATAGTAAATGCAGCAATAGTCACAATAGCCTCATAAGAATTGGACCAAGGGGCATGCCCAGATACATACCAACGCATTGCCAATCCTACAATGTGTACTATAAATCCTGTCACAAATAATGCCCATATAATACGCATGATCCATTTCATTGGAAATGCAGGTTTAAGTACATTAATAAAGGCAAAGATTAGCAATACTATGCCCATCAGAAGGTAAAGAGGTACTAGCTTTCCAAAAAGCCCAAGTTTGTTATACCAAATTTCCATCTCTATATGATTTTGACTTGGTATGACAGATGCACCGTGTTTTTCTTGTATTTTGTGTAAGCCACTTAAAGCAAGATTGGCATCATCCCAATCGGCTGTCTTGACACCTTTAGCTATCATCTGAAAATATGCCGCAATGCTCATCCTTACCTCTTCAGAATATGGCTTAGGAAACTCTTTGATAGCATCCATAGGAGCCACCCATTTGTTGTTTGCATCATTTGGTTTAGGGTATATACGCAATATAGAACCTTGATATACCATAAAAGCGACATTGACTCTTTCATCTATCTTGATGAGTTCTTTGTCGTACTGAGACTGCTCCAATGGTTTTTTTCTACTTGCCTTCACGATAGCATCATAGATCTTATAGCTCTTGTCTTTTTCGTTAAAAAAATCAGAAAATTTTGCAAACTTAGTATCTTCATCTAGCCCTATATCTAAGGCTAGTTTCTTATGTCCAACTTTGATCATATTTACTGTTTGGTACACTTCAGGTTCCATAATCATCCCTAGCAATACCTGCGTAGCATCCATATCAAGTACAGAAGACCTGCTTGTTATCTTAGATACTATTTCATGTGCCATCGTATCCAAAGGTTTCATGCGACCCCTATGGTCTTGCACTACAAGCTTGCCAAATGCTCTTGCGTGTTCCAAGTCATACGCCGTTATACTCTTAATCACTTCCTTGCTTGCCGTAGGTGAGGCAGCATTTACACTTTGTGGTATACAGGCTAAAAACGAGAACATCAACAATGCTGCTGTTGCATTTTGAATCTTTCTGGCATTTTTTAATAATTTTCTAAAACGACCATTGGCAGAAAACAAAGACCATAACATACCTATGGTCATAAGGATATATCCTATATATGTTGGCCAAGTACCTGGGTCATGGTTTACAGAAAGTACCGTACCTTTTTCATCTGGATCATAAGAAGACTGGAAAAAACGGTAATTTCTATGGTCAAGCACATGGTTCATAAAAATCTTATAGGGCTTGCTAATATTTTGTTCTTCATCTAGCAATATCACATCAGAAGCATAAGAAGCAGGTGTCATTGAACCAGGGTAACGCTCCATTGTAAACTTATCAAGTTTAATAGAAAAAGGCACATCAATAATTTTAGCACCTACTCGCATCTTGATGTCAACTCCAGATAAATTAAACTCCTTTAACGCCCCTACTCTTCCCTTGTATGTTTTGAAGTTAATCACTTTACTCTCATCTCCAACAGACACTTTCATCTTTATAAGTTCAGGCACACCACCTTTTGTTTTATAATCATTAGAAAATATTTTTAAGGTTGATTTTTTATGGATATCTTTCAAAACCACTGCATTGGCTCCAAATTGATAAAGCATTCTTGAGGTAAAGGCATCTTTGCCATCTTTTATTTCGCCTGATGTTTTCGTGTCCATATTTAGCGTTTTAAGCAGATATGGAAACTGAAGACTTAGGTTATCAATCTCTCCTTTTATCAAAAAGGTTGGCTTATCCTTAGACTTTTTTGTATTTTCATAAGCTATATAAAAAGGTCCAAAATCTTTTCTCTCTCCCTTGGAAAAGTAATGTATCTTTCCTTGTCCACCAGCTGACACCTTTAGCTCTAGTATGTCTTTGCCCTTTTCATCGGGTACAATTTTCTCTTGAACTGTAGGAAGATACTTCAATAACTCTATATTTACTACTGAGTTTTCCAACGAGAGTGTTTCATTGAGATAATTTTTAGTCATACTTGAAAGATAAAGTACTTTTTCCAATTCATTTTGTGTCTTCTCATCACTAACTACTACTTGAAGAACTTTTTCTGCTGAGACCATGGTATTGCTTGTGTCACCTTCACGGATATGCATCACACCTTCGTAACCAATATAACGTGTAGTGGCTGCACCAATAGCAATAATAAGAAATGAAAAGTGAAAAAGTGCCACAGCTGGCTTAGACTTCCATGTTTTATTTTTAAAAATATTATACACGACAATAGCAGTAAAATACACTAGAAATACTTCAAACCATTTTGTTTTATAGACCAGCGATTGTGCCGTTTGAGTACCGTAGTCATTTTCTATAAATGTAGCACCTCCCGCGATAATCGCAAACAAAAACAGCATCAAGACTGCCATTTTCATGGAAAAAATATACTTCATTAAAAAATCCTTGGACAAATATTTTAAATTATAACTGATATTAGCCAACCACTTGTTAATTAAGTTTATTTATATCCTATTTGATAAAACAGGCCATAAAAGTGTTACATTAAAGCTCAATAGTTTAACGCTACTTTTTAAGTGATATATGATACCAATCATGCCACATCTTAAGTAAATAGTGATGATCTTGACCTGCATTTTTTAGTCCTTAAGACTTTATGGGGTAGCAGATAAAACCTACCTAAAGAGATAAGTCTTAGTCTATCATTCTACTCAAATCTCTTTGCAGCACTTGATTGCCTTCTACTGATACCTGTTTTGCTATGCGTATACTCTTTGGTGTAGAGTAGCCACATTGACTCCCACACTTAACTGTACCGATAAGATAATAAGACCCAGTTGGTACACCATAAAATGCGAATTCGCCCTGAGCATTGGATGCGGTGAACCTTAAGTAGTTAAAGAGCCTAGGGTCAGCTTTTTGCATTTTGTATCCTCCTATATAGCTCTCGTCATACCATTGCTTAGAGTATGATGTTATAGGGTTTAGGTAAAGTCTGCTGTTTGCACCTAACACTCGTTTACCGTAAGCATCTTTCACATAGATGCTTCCTTTGACAGTTCCCTTACCTGATCTAGCTAAACTGCTGTACTCAGATACAGGAAATGTAACACGCTCCATTTTCTTTGCAGGCAGATTTTCGCTGATGATTGTTTTTGTCTCTTTGCTGTCCAAAACCTCATTGTCAAGGTCACTTGTATCCACATTTTCTTTTACATTGGTTTGATTTGCCCAAGTATTTTTTTCTGCTTGTCTCACACTTGATTCATCTAGCACTAACTCTCTATTTGTACATCCCAAAAAGCCAAATAGCATCACAAGAAAAGTGCCTAGTAAAGATATTTTATGAATCATTATATTTCCTCTATAGTTAATTTAATACAAAATTATACACTATTAACACTTTTTATTCTTTCGATTTTAAAAAAAATTCAAAAAATCTTTTACTTGTTCACAATCTTTATTTGGCAGTAGCAACTATTGGCACTATTTGCCTAAGCAAAATTCGCCAAACATTTTATCTAATATCTCTTCATTATCATAAGGTTTAGAGATAGAAGAGATGCTTTTTAGAGCTTCTTGTAGATGATAAGAAAAAAACTCTAATTCGCCATCTAAGAGTGGTTTTTCAGCATCCTTTATAGACTGTTTTGTCTTAGTCACAGCTTCTATCTGACGTGCAGAAATAAGCATCAATTCTTCACCCTCTCCTATGCCATCAAACAAGACTTCTAGCTTATTCGTTAGTTTTACAAAGGACTTCTTGGCACTTACTTCTAGCAAGTCATAGTCTTGCAAGCTAGAGCCATCAAACATCTTGTCCAAATCTGATTTATTTAATGCTACAATGATATGCTTGTCTTGTAGACCGTCCAAGATAGAGAGGATTTTTTCATCTTCTTTATCGAATGTACGGGAGGCATCAAAAAGTGCTATGATGACGTCTGCATCTTCTACCGAAGACAGTGTTCTTTCTATGCCTATCTTTTCTATAGTGTCTTCAGAGTCACGAATACCCGCAGTATCTACCAGTCTAATGATATGCGAACCTATGCGTACTTGTTCTTCTATAGTGTCTCTCGTTGTCCCTGCTATGTCTGATACTATAGCTCTATCATAAGAGAGCAAGGCGTTAAGCAAAGAACTTTTACCAACATTTGGCTTGCCAATGATGGCTACCTTGAAGCCCTCTATAAGTCCTCTTCGTCTATGACTAGCGTTTACAATATCTTCTATTTTAGTACTCAATCCATTTAGTTGCGTTCGAATGCTTTGCATAATATCATCAGGGATATCTTCCTCTGCATAATCTATCATAACTTCAGAATAAGCAAGAGATTTCAGTAAAGCTTCTCTACTCTCTTCTACAAAAATCTTGAGTTCACCCTTCATTTGCTTGGCAAGGATTTTAGCAGCATCTACTGATTTGGCTTCTATAAGTTTAGATATAGCTTCTGCTTCAGTTAGGTCTATCTTTCCATTGAGAAAAGCCCGTTTTGAAAACTCACCAGGTTCTGCAAGTCTTACACCATAAGAGACTATCGTGTCCATAATTTCTTGAGCTACTATCATGCCACCGTGACATTGAAACTCTATTATCTCTTCCCCAGTAAATGAGTAAGGAGCCACAAAATAAATCATAATAGCTTGGTCTATAAGCACATTATCTTTGTTGTAAAGAGAGGCTAGGTGTGCATGTCTAGGGATTATGTTTTCTAAGTGGGAGATTTTACGAGCTATGCTTAGAGCCACCTCTCCACTCACCCGTATGATGGAGATAGAAGAAATACCTTGTGCTGTAGCGATAGCTACAATAGAATTAGAAGGATTGAACTTTTTATCCATTACTCTTGTTATAAAATTCATTAATGACTACAAACTTTTTACCATCTTTACTGGTTTTAATTGCCACATATTTATCTGGGAATCGTTCACGTAATTCTTCTAAAGCTATTTGTACTAAGATGCCATCTAAAAATCGTGTTTTTCCACGCCCATTTTTTTCTACAGATTCTATGATGGGTTGGATATACGAACTTATCATTTCTTGTTGTTTTGTTAAGAACTCCGCAATTTCAAGTTTTACAAAAAGCTCATATTTGTTATATAGCCAATTAAAGAGCATATAAGACAGCGCATTATAACGATAACCTTCTTTCCCTATAAGCAGTGCAGCGTCATCACCATCTATAAAAATAAGTGCTGTATTATCATGTACATCAACTTCAACAACATCTATCTCAAAACAGGCATGAGAGAGTAGCTCTTTTAATTCATTTTCAATTTTTAAAGCCAATTCATCATAAGCTACGTTTTCTTCCCCTGCTTTACTTTCTCTTCCACTATCATCAGAACTTGTTTTTGCATTTTTATCATCATTTTCTATTTCAAAAAAGCTATCCATTACGGCATCTTTTTCAAATGTAGGCTCATTCGAATATTCTACAGATTCTGTACTAGTAGTTTCTATACTAGCGTCATCTTTCACTGTGGCTATGATTTCTGAAGCAAGACTTTGCTCTACTGTTTGCTCTACTGTAGGTAAAGGCGTTTTTTTATCTTTTTTTGTGAAAGATTTTTTCTGTATATCTTCACAAGAAGCCATGACGATAGCACCTTTTTTCATAAAACCAAAAATACCTTTTGAGGGATACTGCACAACTTCACATTGAAGTTCAGAAACAGAACATTCTAACACTTTAGAGGCTTCTTTGTATGCCCCCTCAAGAGTCGGTGCTTCAACCTTTATCATATAACCGTCCTTTTATTATTTGTGTGCTGCGATGGCAGCATCTTTTTGTTTTGCATACATATGATTTATAAAGTATTGCTGGGCTATAGTAAACAAGTTATTTACTAGCCAGTACAACACCAATCCTGATGGGAAATAGATAAAGAATACTGTCATAATTACAGGAAACCACTTAAATATCTTTTCTTGTAGTGGGTCTTGGAAATTAGATGGTGTGATACGTTGCTGAAACCACATAGACGCACCCATAAGTATAGGTAAGACAAAATATGGATCCATCTGTGCAAGGTCTTCTATCCAAAATATCCATGCTGCACCTTGAAGCTCTACAGCATTTAAAAGCACACGATAAAGTGCAAAAAATACAGGGATTTGCAACAAAAGTGGTAAACATCCTCCCATTGGATTTGCACCATGCTTCTTATACATTTCCATCATTTGAGCATTCATTTTAGCAGGGTCACCTTTATACTTCTCTTTAACCTCTTTCATCTTAGGTGCGAGATCTTTAAGCTTCTGCATAGACATCATACCCTTATATGATAACGGAAAAAGTACAATCTTCACAAGCAAAGTAAATAAGATAATCGCCCAGCCCCAGTTGCCTACATGATTATTTATCCACAATAATACCTTATAAAATGGGGTAGCTAAAAATGTAAACCATCCAAACTCTATGGCACTTGTAAGTTCAGGGTGGATAGACTTAAGTATTTCATGGTCTTTTGGGCCAACGTAAGCACGTATATTTATGCTGTTATCTCCTTGCACGAAGATAAGGGGGTCACCATTGGCTTGTTTTATGATAGATACATTTAACCCCTTTTCAAAGTCAAAGAACATCGAAGCTACATAACGGTCAAACGAGGACGCTATTTTAGCTGCTGGGAACTTCTCGTACCCCTCTGCATCACCATCTTCTATAGTAGTAATGATGTTATCACTTCCCTTAACCAAAGCACCACGCACAAGCATATACATCGAGTCATCTGCCACAGGTCTATGCCCAGGTGTTACAAAAAATTGTGCAGGCATAGAAGTTTTAACTTCAACGCTATATTCACCTGTAGGTTTGAATGTAATGCTCTTTGTGACTGTCAACGTAGAAAGTACTTGTGTCAGAACAACGGTGTGTGAGGCAGAAGAAATATCAACAATGTTAGCACCTGCATTGACATAAGGTGTTTTAAATGCTTCGTTATTTAGCTTAACATCTGTAAATCTTACTTCCAAGGGCTTCACTTGTCCCTCTCCTAGGAGTTTAAGTTTATTGCCTTCATCATCTCTATACTTGTCTTCTAAAAGCAGAACTTGTCCAATGCGTCCAAAAGTATCTATACTTATATTGAAGTTTTTGGATTTGATGGTAGCCAACACAGCAGCATCACTTACTTTTTGGGCAGGTGCAGCATTTGCACTTTGCGTTGACATGGGCGTAGGTGCTAGATTTGTTGTATTATCTACCGAAGGTGTTTGATGTGTATTTTTGGCTACTTGTTTGGCATTTTGTACAGGCGGCGTTGCTGGAAAAAAATAGGCATAACCGATAAAGACAAAAAAAGAAAGCACAAGTGCTAAAAGAAGTCGTTGATTTAAATCTTGTTGTTCCAAAGTGAACCCTTATGTTGTATATAATGCATTTTTACTATAGTGCATATCAGGCTAATGTAACACACTTTTTAAGTGCTTGAAGATAGCTTTTTTCTGTTTCTAAAAAGCTATTGTTTAAAAGGGAAGGTTTTGCAACCAATACATAAGAACCTGAAGCTAAAAGGTCAATATTTTCTATAAAATGGGCTCGAAGCAGTCGCTTGGCCCTATTTCTATGTACGGCATTTCCTATCTTTTTTGAGGCTACAAATCCCACTTTGTATTCTTTACTTTTTTTGTAAAAAAGCACAAAGTAAGATGTATGTCTCGTTTGAGTGGAGTGATTATATACCCCGTTGAATTCTCGTGTCGTTTGTAAACGTGTAAAATGCTTTATAAAAGAAATGAGAAAATCCTAGATTTAAGATACAGATAATCTTTTTCTACCCTTAGCACGTCTTGCAGAAATTATTTTTCTACCATTTTTTGTTTTCATTCTAAGTCTAAATCCGTGTGTTCTTTTTCTTGGTGTACTATGTGGCTGGTATGTTCTTTTCATTCCAAATCTCCTGAGGTATATTTTAGCTATTATTTGTAGCTATTATTTGGACGCGATTTTACCTCAATATCCCTTAAAGCTTACTAATAAGACTACAAAATAACTTTCTATACACTTACAACATTAAAAAGATTTGTTATACTTTCTTTATGCATAAAACAACCAACATATCACTAGCATCTCCTTGTTGGGTACTTGATGAACAAAAACTCATTGAAAACCTTAAGATTATCGAACATATCAAGCAACGCTCTGGGGCAAAAGTACTTCTAGCTCTTAAAGGGTATGCCTTATGGAAAAGTTTTCCTATCATAAAACCCTATCTTAATGGATGCTGTGCCTCGGGTCTACATGAAGCGAAACTTGCAGATGAGACTTTTGGCAAAGAAGTACATACATATTCACCCGCATTCAAAGAAGAGGAGTTAAAAGAGATAGCTGACATCTCACATCATATGGTATTTAATTCTCCCTCACAGTTTAAACGCTTTTACAAAAAAGCAAAAGCTATAAACCCCAAGCTCTCTTTAGGACTTAGGGTAAATCCAGAATACTCAGAATCACCCAAAGAGATATATAATCCTTGTGGGCTAAACTCCAGACTAGGCACAACTATAGCTAATTTTGATGAGAGTATTTTAAGGCACTGTGAGGGACTTCATTTTCATGCTTTGTGTGAACAAAGTGCAGATGCCTTGGAAACTGTACTGGCTCACTTTGAAGAAAAATTTGGAAAGTATATACAGCAAATGAAATGGATTAATTTTGGTGGTGGACACCACATGACACGCAAAGGTTATAATGTAGAAAAACTCATCACGCTTATTGATAATTTTAAAGATAAATACAATGTAGAGGTTTACCTAGAACCTGGTGAAGCCATAGCTTGGCAGGCAGGTACACTAGTAACCACCATACTAGACATAGTACACAATGGCATGGACATCGCCATACTAGACAGTTCAGCAGAAGCCCATATGCCAGACACTATCATCATGCCTTACCGTGCCGAAGTTTTAGGTGCAGCTAAAGCCTTGAAAAAAGCATATACTTATCGTCTCGCAGGCAATACTTGTCTAGCAGGTGACATCATGGGAGACTACAGTTTTGATGCACCACTACAAATAGGCGACAAGATAGTTTTCTTGGACCAAATGCACTATACTATGGTTAAGGCCACTACTTTTAATGGTGTAAAACTTCCCAGCATGGCTATACAAAGGGCTGACAAAACCATAGATATTATACGCCAATCCTCTTATGAAGACTTCAAAGGAAGACTTTCATAAAATGTGTATATAATTACAACAAATTCTATTATAGGGAAAATAATGATAAACCTATATTATCTTAAAGATATATTTCGACAGCCATCTGTAAGCATGGACAAATTACACAAAACGAATCTACTACAATTTTTTAATCTCGCTGCACTTTTATTTGTTTTTCCACTCGGCATAAAAGCTATATTTACCCATGACTATACTCTATCTGCATTTTTATTGTCTATTGGGTTTGTGCTGATTGGCAACTATTATTATTTGAAAAAATCTAGCAATACGCACCTTGCTTCGCACATCATTACTATACTTTTTTTCTCTTTATTCCTATATCTAGTATATGCTGGTGGCATTGACAACACTGGACCATTATGGATTTCATCTTTCCCTCTCATTGCCTTGTTCTTGTTGGGTACAAGACTTGGATTTATATACATCTCAGCCTTTTTAGTGTTTTCCTGTATTATCTTCTTTTTTCCTTTTGAATCAGCACTAAAAGCTGATTATACTTATGTTTACAAACTTCGTATCATTCTTTCGTTTATACTCATCACTATTTTGACATCTCTGTATGAGTACAGTAACAACATGGCGTACAATCAAATGCAAAATCTAAAAGAAGAACTCGAATATAGCTCCTCAAGAGACTACCTTACATCTTTATATAATAGACGAGGCTACTACGAAAATATCAAAAATATGCAGAATGTCCAAGGTACTGTACTTATGTGCGACATTGACCACTTTAAAAAAGTAAATGACAACTATGGGCATGATGCGGGAGACTTTGTGCTTCAAGAGATAGCAAAAAATATAAAAAATATGCTAAGAGAAGATGACATGGCAGTAAGATGGGGTGGTGAGGAGTTTTTCATATTTCTTCCTCACACCTCGCTAGAAGATGGGCATTTGTTTGCAGAAAAATTACGTAAATCTATAAAAAATCTTCCTCTAAATTATGAGAATCAAGAGATTACTGTGACCTTAAGTATAGGGATAGCAGAAGTAGGTCAACATGCAAACCTAGAAGACATCATAAACGATGCAGACAACGCCATGTATCAAGCCAAACAGGCAGGACGCGATATCACAGTAGGATTCACAGCTTAGTGTGCTAGAAATCATCTTTAAATATAATATCATAAGATTGGGACTCTTCACTCACACTAAATACACTTTCTGTATGTTGATTGTGCTGGTGCCTTAATTTTACTATTGGGATTATATCATTGACGTAAATAACGGTAGATTTATTTGTTATTTTTTTACCTATCTCAACAGAATTTCCCTCACCAAAAGCCAAGTGATCCACTGCTATGCCCACATCAGAAAGTGCCGCTTTTGCCATAGCTCCTCCCATCATCTTCATCATATCATTACCACTAAGTGAATCTCCTCCTGCCTCGGTATCGAACAATATAACCGAGAGTATCTGCTCTCTTGTCAAAAATGGGCTAGAAGAAAAATTAATATTTGGTGCCTTTGGTGTCCCCGATACAGAAATAGTAATAAGATGATTTATAGACTTATATTGTGCTCTTATATCCAGTATTGGCTTTTCTAAACTTCCAGTAAAGTACACAAAACTTTGTTCCAATACAAATCTTTTCTTCTGAAAAGTATATGAACAACCATTCAGCAATTCTATAGAACCCAAATACGATAAATCGCTACCCTTATATTTGGCGATAGTCAAATCTGTCTTCAAACGTATATTCATAGACCTTTCTTTAAGACGTAAAGCCTCTTTGCTCTCTATCTTTAGCGATACACTAAGATTATCCATAAATGGACTCTTCTTTGTGCTTTTTACTTCTTGAAGTATGATAATATCACTATCTCTAGCAAAAGATTTTCCTGCTTCCAAATCTGGTGTAATTTTTCCTTTCAGAAGAACTACTTTTCCTATGACACTAGTATCTTCAGAATCTAACACTATTTTTATGTTTATGCCTGCTTGTATATCTACTAATGTATCTTTAATACGAAAGTTATCTGCTTTGGCAAAGAATATACCTTTTTTATTTTCCGTGTTGTACTTACCTCTGACCTCTAGCTCATCATT
>CAZNEJ010000035.1:0-11630 GCA_964571975.1 uncultured Sulfurovum sp.
CTTTGACAAAATAATCATACTCACTTAAAAGGTGTTTTGCATTTTTTATGAGTGGATTATGAGGATTTAGACTTGGTGTTGTGACTTCTATAGAACTCTCATTGGGGTCAAATAGGGAAGAGGGCTTGATGGTATTATGGTCTTCATCTATATAGCTTTCTTTGCACTTGTCATCAAAAAAAGTACATCCTCCACCTAGCTTTTTTGCTATGGCTTTAGTAGTAAGTCCATAGCCAAACAGTGTTGGTTTTTTGCTAGACATATTATCTGAACTTAAAAGAGATGAGAGCTAAGATATTTGCGATGAAAGCTATCATCCAAAATCGTACGATGATTTTGTTTTCTGCCCAGCCTTTGAGTTCAAAATGGTGATGTATGGGAGCCATTTTGAAGATACGTTTTTGGCGAAGTTTAAACGAACCTACTTGCAAGATGACCGAAACAGTTTCGATAACAAAGATGATACCGATGAGTACGAGAAGGACTTCTGCTTTACCAAGTATGGCTAGATATGCGATGAACCCACCTATGGCAAGGCTACCAGTATCTCCCATGAAAACCTCTGCAGGATAACAGTTGTACCATAAAAAGCCAAGAAGACCACCAGAGAGTGCAGCCGCTAGAATCATAAGCTCTCCTACTCCTTTGATGTTAGGCACAAGAAGGTACTGGGAAAATATGGCATGCCCTGTGACGTAGACGATAACGCCAAGCGTAGCAAGAGCGATGATAGATGGTACGGTTGCTAGACCATCTAGTCCATCAGTAAGGTTTACGGCATTGGTAGTAGCTAAAAACACAAGTATCCAAAAAGGCATAGCAGCATAACTTAAGTCAAAAAGAGGTGACTTTAGAAAAGGCACATAAAGCTCTGTAGGAAAACCTGCATAGAGGAGTATGCCTGTAACCAATACTGAAACCAGAGTCTGTAATAGCATCTTGCCCTTAGGTGTAAGCCCCTCTAGGTTATCTCCTGAGAGTACTTTGCCTAAGTCGTCTTTGAGTCCAACTAGCCCAAAACCAACAAGTGTGACTAGTCCACCTAATATGTAGGGGTTTGTTAGGTCAACAGTGATAAGAGCTGCTATGAGGGTAGCTGCTAGAAATATGGCTCCACCCATAGTTGGGGTTTTGCCTTTACTAGCATGTGAGGGTACGTACTTGCTTATGGGTTGATTGGCATTTTTAGAGATGGCCCATGCTAAGTATTTTGGAATGACAAAGATAGTTAGCAAAAAAGCTATCAAAAATGAAAAGCCTGCACGCACGGAAATATATCCAAATAAGTTAATATCTAAAAGTTGTGAGAGTTCATAAAGCATTGTTTCTAAATCCCTTTAATATGTTAACTAAAATTATACAATAGAATTGCCAAAATTTGAGTTTAAGAAAGTTTATAATACTATTATTTCAATTAAATATAAACAAAAAGAATTGAGATGAATAAAAAAACCATACTTGTCATCACTGATGGCATAGGGTGTAAACCTGACAGTACGTGCAACGCCTTTAAAGACGCTATAAAACCAACCTATGATAAACTTTTTGAGACAGAAGCTAAAGCACTCATCTCTACGCATGGTCTTAGTGTAGGGCTTCCTGTTGGGCAGATGGGCAACTCTGAAGTAGGGCATATGACCATAGGGGCTGGGCGTGTTTTGTATCAAGATCTGGTCAAGATTACTTTGGCACTTAAAGATGGAAGCATAGAAGATAACGTTTCCCTAAATGACACTTTGGTGAAAAGTGAGCGCGTGCATCTCATAGGACTACTGAGTGATGGTGGGGTGCATTCTCACATAGAACATACTATGGGTTTAGCAAAATTAGCCAAATCTAGGGGCAAAAAAGTCTTTTTGCATCTCATCACAGACGGACGTGATGTTAGTCCTACTTCTGCTAAAATATATCTAGAACAAATAGAAGCACTTTGTGATGAAAGCATAAGTATAGCAAGCATAGGTGGGCGTTTTTACACTATGGATAGAGATAACCGTTGGGAGAGAGTAGAAAAAGGCTATAGGGCCATAGTGACAGCTGAATCATCGACTAAGCTAGAGCCAAAAGCCTATATAGACGCTTCTTATGAAAAGAAAGAGTTAGATGAATTTGTAGAACCTGTAGCAGTCAATGGTTATGAAGGGATGCAAGAAGGAGATGTTGTTGTGTTTAGTAATTTTCGTTCCGATAGAGTACGTGAAATTGCAACAGCACTAGGAAATGTAAACTTCACCGAGTTTAGCAGGGTGCATATACCTTTACATGTGGCTACGATGACTCAATATGATGCAAGCTTTGACTACCCTATACTTTTTCCAAAAGTTGCACCCCTAAACACTTTGGCAGAAGTCATCTCAAATGCACGATTGCGTCAACTGCATACAGCAGAGACTGAAAAATATGCACATGTAACCTTTTTTCTCAATGGTGGCATAGAAGAGCCATATCTAGGAGAAAGTCGTGTACTCATACCTAGTCCAGATGTCAAAACCTATGACATGAAACCAGAGATGTCTGCATCAGAAGTAGGAGATGCTGTACGTATGGCAATGGACGAATCTTACGACTTCATAGTAGTAAACTTTGCCAATGGAGACATGGTAGGACATACGGGCAACTATGAGGCTGCTTGTTTGGCAGTAAATGCTGTAGATACTGAACTAGGAAAGATAATAAAAAAAGCAAAAAGTGATGGCTACAACATCGTACTTACCTCAGACCATGGAAACTGTGAAGAGATGAGAGACGCAGATAATCATGTGCTTACGAACCATACAGTAGGTGAGGTTTGGTGTTTTGTGTTGGCAGAGGGTGTGAGTGAAGTGAAGAAAAATTGTGGACTGAACAATGTGGCAGCATCTGTATTGAAATTGATGGATTTAAAGATACCAAATGAGATGGATGAGGCGTTGATTTAGTGCTTTTTGTGTACAATAGATAAAATTAAAGGTTAAAGTATGAAATTTACAGGAACAAATGTTTTGGTTACAGGTGCGAGTAGAGGAATAGGGGCTGAGATAGCAAAAGGGCTTGCTAGTATGGGTTTAAAAGTATGGGTAAACTTTCGTTCTAGTGAAGCTGAAGCCAATGCAGTCAAAGCCAAGATAAAAGAAGCTGGTGGTAAAGCAGAGACTATTGGTTTTGATGTGAGCGACGAAGATGCATTTGTAGCTGCGATGAAGAGTATCGTTGAGATAGATGGAGAGTTGGCGTACTTGGTAAACAATGCAGGTATTACCAAAGATGGACTAGCGATGCGTATGAAATCTGAACAGTTCATGGACGTAATAGAAGCAAACCTGAAATCCACATTTGTAGGTTGTAGAGAAGCAATGAAAGTCATGCGTAAAAAGCGTTTTGGTTCTGTAGTGAACATAGCGTCTATCGTGGGAGAAACAGGAAACGCAGGGCAGACAAATTATGCAGCTTCTAAAGGTGGAACCATAGCAATGACTAAGAGTTTTGCCATAGAGGCTGCAACTTCAGGCATACGTTACAACAGCATCACTCCGGGTTTTATAGCTACAGAGATGACCTTGGTACTTAAAGATGAAGTAAAAGATGCATTTACGGACAAGATACCTATGGGTCGTTTTGGGCAACCAAGCGAAGTGGCTGACGCGGTGGCATTTTTACTTTCTGATCATTCTTCTTACGTTACGGGGGAGACCTTGAGGGTTAATGGCGGAATGCTTATGTAATTTGGTCTTGTGTGCAGTTTTTGGGTTTCTTGTTTTATGTCATTTGATGTGCTTGCTAAGGGGTAGTTTGTGTTAAATAAGAGAATGCTTGGGTCTTTTATGGGTGCAGTAGTAGTATATGCACTTTTGGGACTAGCATTTTTTTATGTGATTCATCACTATGTAAGTAGTGAAAAAAAGCCTAAAGAAAAAATCATAACCTTTTCACTTGTACAATACAAGCCCGATACTATACCAGTCATGGAACCTATCGTAGAACCTCCAGAAGAGTTAAAACCTATAACAAAACCAGAAATAAAAGAGATTGAACCCCCACCTTTACCTGTCTTAGAAGATAAAATCATTAGTAAAAAGTTCATTAAGAAAAAACCTAGAAAGATGAAGACGGTCGCAAAAAAAGTAGTGAAGAAAAAAGTCGTTAAAAAAAAAGTTATAAAAAAGAAATATAAGAAGAAAAAACTTGTAAAAAAAAGACCAAGTAAGCGTAAGGTCAGCACTAAAAAAGTTTCCAATAAAAAACGAACAAGAAACAAACAAGCAAACAAGAAACAAACAAGCCAAAAACAAACAAATCCAGCCAAAAAAAATGCTTTTTTGTCTCGTATTCGTAGCAAGATAGATAGAAATAAAATATACCCACGCATAGCAAGAAGAAGAGGTATGCAAGGGTATGTGAAGGTACGATTTACCATTTTACGCAATGGACATGTATCCAATATCGTTACTTCAGGAAAGAAGATATTTTATAAATCTGCACGTAGGGCTATAGAAAAAGCTTTTCCTGTTAATGCAAAAAAAGCACCCTTATCTCTACCTGCGGTCATCAATCTAACTTTGCGTTATCAGATAAGATAAATTTTAAAAACTATTCCATCGGTCTTTACTATGGTGAAGATAGTAACTTCTCTTCACACTCTTTTCGTAAAAATTAGATTTACTAGCCTACAAGTAGGTATTTGCTATTGAAGTTTAACATTTTTAACATTTTTTAGTTATACTTTGATGTATTTTATAACAAACCAAAAGGAGTAGTCAATGGCATTATTTGATGATGTAAAAGAAGTAGTAGTTGAACAACTAAATGTAAACCCAGATGAGGTTAAAGAAGAGTCTAAATTCGTAGAGGATCTTGGGGCTGATAGCCTTGATGTTGTTGAACTGGTGATGGCACTTGAAGAGAAGTTCGATATCGAAATTCCTGATGATCAAGCAGAAGCAATTGCAACTGTATCTGATGCAATCAAATTTATAGAAAACGTATAATTTAGATTCCCTCAGGGGAGTTTATAGCATATATATTAGTATTTTCTAGAAAATTAATATATATCTTATTTAAGCATACAGGAGACAGCAGTGAAAAGAGTTGTAGTAACAGGTTTAGGGATGATTAATGCTTTAGGATTAGACAAAGAGAGTGCATTTTCTGCTATTGTAGACGGCAAATGTGGCATTAGAACTATAGAGAGTTTTGATACAGCTGGTCAGTCTGTTACTATTGCTGCTGAGATACAAAACTTCGATGTCTCTGAAGTACTTGACGGCAAAGAAGCTAAAAAAGCAGATAGGTTTATACAGCTTGGGCTAAAAGCAGCCAAAGAAGCAGTAGCAGATGCAAACCTTCCTGATGATGTAGATATGGAGAGATTTGGTATCGCTTCAGCATCTGGCATAGGTGGACTTCCAAATATAGAGAAAAATTCTTTGGTATGTAAAAATAGAAGCCCTAGAAAAATATCACCATTTTTTATACCTTCTTCTTTGGTAAATATGCTTGGTGGATTTATATCTATCTATGAAGGCATGAAGGGACCAAACCTTGCTTCAGTAACTGCTTGTGCAGCAGGAACGCATGCCATAGGTGAGGCTGCAAAGTCTATCATGGTAGGAACTGCTGATAAAATGCTTGTTGTGGGTGCAGAATCAGCTATATGTCCTGTGGGCATTGGTGGATTTGCCGCCATGAAAGCACTTTCTACAAGAAATGATGACCCCAAAACAGCTTCAAGACCATTTGATGCAAACCGTGATGGCTTTGTGATGGGTGAGGGTGCAGGTGCGTTGGTTTTGGAATCTTATGATGATGCTATTGCACGTGGAGCAAGAATTTATGCAGAGCTTATAGGATTTGGTGAAAGTGGCGACGCTAACCATATAACAACACCAACCCAAGATGGACCGCTTCGTGCAATGAAAGGTGCCTATAAAATGGCAGGTGAACCTAAGATTGATTATGTCAATGCACATGGTACTTCAACACCAGTCAATGATAAAAATGAAACAGCAGCACTTAAAGAGTTGTTTGGTGGAGCAGAAAATTGTCCTCCAGTCTCTTCCATAAAAGGTCAGCTAGGTCATTGCCTTGGTGCAGCAGGTGCTATAGAAGCAGTTGTTTGTCTTATGGCCATGAGAGATGGCGTACTCCCCCCAACCATAAATCGTATCAATGAAGATGAAAACTGCGATCTAGACTACATTAGTACAGGTGCTAGAAAAACAGATATTAATGTGGCCATGTCAAATTCGTTTGGTTTTGGTGGAACTAATGGTGTTGTTATTTTTAAGAAAATATAAGGACCTCGTATGGCAACTTACTTAGATTTTGAAAATAAGATTGAGAAGATACAAGACGATATAGTATCTGCTCATGCAGTTGCCAATGTGTCTGCACTGGAATCTTTGCAGAAAGATTTAGACAAAGAGGTAAAAAAAACCTTTGGCTCTTTATCAGATTTTCAAAAACTTCAACTAGCACGTCATCCAGATAGACCTTATTCTTTGGATTATATACAAGCCTTGATGACAAATACCTATGAAATACACGGAGACAGAGCATTCCGTGATGACCCTGCTATGCTTTGCTTTATTGGCTGGATAGATGGTCAAAAGACTATGCTTATAGGTGAACAAAAAGGGCGTGGAGTTAAGAATAAAATCAAAAGAAATTTTGGTATGCCTAACCCTGAAGGATACAGAAAAGCTTTGCGTGCAGTGCGTATGGCAGAAAAATTTGATATTCCTGTGCTTATGCTCATAGACACCCCTGGTGCCTACCCTGGTCTTGGTGCAGAAGAGCGTGGACAGTCTGAAGCCATAGCTAGAAACTTGTTTGAGTTTGCTTCAGTTAAAGTGCCTTTAGTGTCCATCGTCATCGGTGAAGGCGGGTCTGGTGGAGCTCTTGCCATTGGGGTAGCAGATAAGTTGGCGATGATGCGTTACTCTGTATTTTCAGTTATTTCTCCTGAGGGGTGTTCGGCTATTTTATGGGATGACCCTAGCAAAGTGGAAGCTGCAACCAAGGCACTTAAAGTAACACCTACGGATTTACTAGAATATAAACTTATAGATGATATCTTAGATGAACCACTTATCGGAGCACACCGCGATAAGAAAATAGCAGCAGAAGTAGTTAAAAATTATTTTCTTGAAAATGTCAAAGCATTACGTCAGCTAAGTGTCGATGAAATGTTAGACCAACGTTACCAAAGACTCACGGCAGTCGGAGCCTATAGCGAATAATGATACACGACATAGCAAATATAATTGTATCCTATGTGGGAGATATGGGTTACTTGGGTATCTTTCTTCTGATGTTCCTTGAGAGTACTTTCTTTCCATTTCCTTCTGAAATCATCATGATACCTGCGGGGTATCTTGCCTATAAAGGCGATATGAACCTTTACATGGTAGTACTCATGGGTATCTTAGGTTCTGTTGCTGGAGCATTACTTAACTACTATCTAGCTAAGTCTTTTGGACGGTCTTTTATATTGCGTTATGGCAAGTACTTTTTCATAAAAGCAGGAACGCTAGACAAGCTAGAAACATTTTTTGCTAAGCATGGAGAGGTTTCTACTTTTGCAGGAAGGCTTATTCCTGGCATACGTCAACTCATCTCTTTACCTGCTGGACTAGCACGCATGAATATTGCTAAGTTCTCATTTTATACAGCTTTAGGTGCTGGCATTTGGGTTATTGTTCTTGTGGCTTTAGGGTATGTGCTAGGTTCAAATGAAGAGCTTATTTCTCAATATCTAAAATCGGCTACACTGATTGCTTTATTGTCCGTTGCATTGATAGCAATAGTTTATGTATTTATAGGCAAGAGACGCAAAGGGATATAGCTGTGAAATTTGTATTTGTCTACATCTCTCTTTTGATTATGGGTACTTTACTATCTGCAAAAGAAAATAACCCTTACTTACTTTCAAATATGCAAATCATTGAAACAAATATGAAGTCTTTTCTAGGTGAGTTAAATTTAGCTAGAGAAAAACAAAAAAAAGCCAGTAAAAAGCAGATAGAAGAAATAAAAATACTAATAGAAGAAGAAATTTCTTCAGAGACAAGTGAGCAAAAAGTAGTATTGACAAGAAAGACAGAAGAAAAAACTATTTATCTTACATTTGATGATGGACCTCTTTTAGGTACAGCCAATGTTTTACAAGTGCTTCAAGAAGAAGATATAGAAGCAACCATGTTTTTTGTGGGAATGCATATCGAGAACAATAAAAGACTTTTCAAGAAGGCACTAGACATGCCTAATCTTTGCATTTCAAATCATACGTATTCACATGCCAATGAAAAATATGCCCATTTTTATAGTAATATGAGCAAAGTTCTTGAAGATGTAGCCAAGTCGCAACAGATTATAGGTGGCAAAAAATACTTAAGACTTGCAGGTAGAAATGTTTGGAGGCTTCCAGAAGTTCATAAAAATGACAAGGCAATTAGCAAGAAACAAAGAATAATCGAAGTCTCTAAGTACGATGCCCTTATGGATAAAGGATACCAAATTTATGGATGGGATATAGAATGGCAGTTTGACCACCATACGGGTAAACCATCATATAGTGTAGCTACTATTGTGGAAAAAATAGAAAGAAACTATGCTAGAGGGAAAATGACCAAAAAGGGAAAAATGATTCTTTTGGCACATGATTATATGTTTAGAGGTGAAAAGGGAATTTCTGTACTCAGAGCATTTATCCATAAACTAAAAGAAAAAAACTGGAAGTTTAAAACCTTAGATAAGTATAGTGGCACACTAATTTAGTACCCACGACATATATTTCTTTTTCTTAATTTTCACGTTCTTTAAAGCCTTCAGTACTCTATCTATGACTGTATGATGTATGGCAATGTATGACTTAGTATCGGTGATATTTATCTTTCCTATGAGTTTCCCATCTATACCTATCTCTTTACAGAGTGTGCCCAAGATATCTCCTGCGCGTAGTTTGGTCTTTTTGCCACCATGTAGACAGAGGGTATCGTAGTCTGAAGTCATTTTAAACTTCGCGTCTACCCGTAAGTCTTGTATCTTTTTACTTTTTGCCTTGGCTAGGACATAAGAACATTTTTCTCTATCATTATGAGAAAAAAGAGAGATTGCCTTTCCTGTTGCATTTGCACGCCCTGTTCTACCTATGCGGTGTGTGTAAACTTCTGCATCAAAAGGCAAGTCGTAGTTTATGACTAGTTCTATATTTTTGATGTCTAACCCACGCGAAGCCACATCAGTAGCCACCAAGATTCGCTTTGAGCCATTGGAAAAAGCAATGACAGATTCATTTCTATCTCTTTGGTCTAGGTCGCCATGTATGTCTATAACAGCATGACCTTGTTTAGCCAAGGTGTCTGTGAGAGAGTTTACTTCTAACTTGGTGTTGCAAAAGATGAGTAGTGACTCTGGCTTATATGACTGTATGAGGGTAGCAAGTGTTTTTAACTTATCAGAAGTTTCGTAGACAAGTTCGTCTATTTTGTTGGCTTCTATGACTGTATCTACCTTGACAGTAAGGGGCTGGTTAAGTAGAGCCTTGGCTAATTTTTCTATATTAGAGGGAAAGGTAGCAGAAAAAAGAAGTGTTTGTTTTCCTCTTGGCATATTAGAGCCAATCTTGACTATCTCGTCATAAAAACCCATGTCTAGCATACGGTCTGCTTCATCTAGTACAAGGGTTTTGATATTATCAAGTACTAAAGTTTCTTTGGCAAGGTGGTCTTGTATGCGACCAGGCGTGCCTATGAGTATGTGAGCTCCTTTGGCAAGTGAGTCAGCTTGTGCACGTAGAGGCACTCCTCCATAAAGAGTTAGTATTTTGAGGTTAGGCTTATAAGCTGCGATTTTTCTTAGTTCTACTGCTATCTGGTCAGCAAGTTCTCGTGTGGGGGTGATGATGATGCTTTGTGGTTTATAATCATTTGTATTGGTACGCATCACACAAGGAAGCCCAAAAGCCAAAGTTTTACCTGAGCCTGTTTTAGATTGAGCAAGGATATCACGCCCTTCTAAGATGGGATTGATAGATTTTTCTTGTATCTCAGACATGGCAGTAAAGCCTAGAGTGTCTATAATGTGTAGAAGTTCAGAGGGTATATCTTCAATGGTGTTAAACGATGCCATGTATTTGCCTATAAGTGTGCGAATTAGACTTTAGATTTTTTGTAATCTAAAATCATTTTATATATTTCATCTTTTAAGAGCAGCTTTTCTTTTTTGAGATTCTCTAACTCCATATCTGTCAAAATCACACGGTCAGTTTCTGCATCTTCAACTTTTTTATCAAGAGCATTATGTTTTTCAAACACTTTTGCAAAGTGAGCATTATTTAGTTTGAGTTCGTGTATTTCTTTTTTGTGTTCATGTAGCATTTACATCCTTGGCATTTAGATGTTTATAGTATAGCTGTATAAGTATAATAAAAATTGACAAAGGTTCATTAAGTTCTATATTCAGCATTTATTTTGACATATTCATAAGAAAGGTCGCAACCATATGAGGTGTAAGAAGCATCACCTAGCCCAATGTCACAACTAACTTTAAAAGAGTCTTGTCTCATGATGACGTAAGCTTTGTCTTCACGTATTTTATCAAGCTCTCTAAATTTGGAAGAATAAATGAGCAAATCGTCATAGTGAATGCTAAGTGTTTCTTCATCACAAGCAATGCCTGATGCCCCTATGGTTGAAGCGATTCGCCCCCAGTTTGGGTCTTCACCAAAGAGTGCAGTTTTGACAAGTAGAGAGTTGCTTAGTGCCATAGAGGCAGTTTTAGCATCTTCTAAAGTCTTCGCACCTTTGACCTCAAAAGATACAAGTTTGTTTGCACCTTCTCCATCTTTAAGTATAAGCATGGCTAGTTCAAACATGATTTTGTTTAAGGCTTCTTCAAAGGCTTTTTTGTGGTAATTTTGCGAAGTTTTATTGGCTACTAGCATCACCGTATCATTTGTTGAAGTGTCACCATCTACAGAGATACGGTTAAATGATTGTTCCGTGGAGGTTGTTAGCAAAGTGTCCATGTCAGCTTTAGGCACATCTGCATCTGTGATAATAAAACAAAGCATAGTGGCCATAGCAGGATTTATCATTCCTGCACCTTTACAGATGGCTGCGATGTTAAAGTGACTTCCATCTTCAAGTTCAACCTTGTAGGCTAATTCTTTTTTAAAGCTATCTGTAGTCATGATGGCACGTGCCGCATCATCGGAGTTTTTAGTATTGAAATCTAAAGTATCAAAAGCAGTAGAGATTTTATCTATAGGTAGTCTGTATCCTATGACACCAGTAGAAGCCATCACAGGGTTTAGTGCTTTGTGTTTTTTGTTGAGGGAGGTTACAATAGTCTCAATATCTTCTATGCCCTTTTCCCCTGTCATTGCATTGGCATTTTTGGCATTGATGAGTATGAAGTCTGTTTTGAAGTTTTTTGGGTATCTCTGAAAATGCTTGAGAGGTGCTGCTTGAAATGTGTTGGAAGTAAACACCGCAGAGATGTCACAAGGCACAGCAGAACGTATAAATGCCACATCTCCTTGTGTTTTATCTGGACGCATACCTACATTGGTGGCACCACAGAAAAAACCTTGGACATTTTCAAGACCATTTTCTAGCCCAATGAGGTTAAACAAACTTCAATTCCTCTGG
>CAZNEJ010000036.1:0-10848 GCA_964571975.1 uncultured Sulfurovum sp.
TACCAGTACTTTGATGAAAAAGGCAAACTTCTCTACGTAGGCAAAGCTAAAAACCTCAAAAATAGAGTCAAGTCCTATTGGCGTTTTTCTCCAGAGTTTAGACCCAATATAAGCCAAAGCCCACGCATACTCAAGATGCTTGGGGAAGCAAATCGTTTAGAGTACATCGTGGTGGAGAGCGAAGAAGATGCACTCATCTTGGAAAACTCTCTCATCAAACAACTCAAACCAAAATACAACATCTTGCTACGTGATGACAAAACCTACCCCTACATCTACCTAGATGAATCACAACCCTTCCCTCGATTTGAAATCACACGAAAAGTAGTCAAGGGTAAGCACATAACGTATTATGGTCCTTTTCCTACAGGAGGGCGTGCCTTGCTTGATGCCCTTTATGAAGTTTACCCTTTAGTACAAAAAAAATCCTGCTTACGAGAGGGCAAAGCTTGTTTATTTTACCAAATCAACAAGTGCCTAGCCCCCTGTGAAGGAAAAGTCACAGCAGAGGCATATGCGGATATCGTGAACCAAGCCAAAACGTCCATCGTTAAACGTAAGTACCTCATAGCTACTCTCACAGACAAAATGACATCTTTAGCCACAAATGAACGTTACGAAGAAGCAGCAACCATGCGTGACAGCATAGATGCCATAGGCTCACTTAGCATCAGCTCCAACATCGACCTTGCTAAAGAACTTGACCTTGACATCTTTGCTATACAAAATGGTGATGAAAGAGGTGTCATAGTGAAAATGTTTATGCGTGGAGGAAAGATTATCTCTTCTGCATACTCTTATTTTAGGCATACACATATCTTTGATGAAAACGAAGCTTATAAACAAGCTTTGCTAGAGTTTTATACTATAGATACACCAAATATAGCCAAGCAAGTACTTACAGCCCATGTATTTGAAGACAGTGTACAAGTAGCCTCAACACTAAGTACGCGTTTTGCAAAAAAAATAGAACTACTCACGCCACAACGTGGCTCAAAAGCTAAACTCATTACGCTTGCTTTACAAAACTGCCAAGAACTCTTGCGTAAAAAGCAAGATGACAGCATAATGGAACAACGTATCGCAGACCTCTTTTCTCTCACTAGTATTCCTTACCGTGTGGAGAGCTTTGACAACTCACACATGATGGGAGTTGCCACTGTAGGTGGCATGGTGGTATGGGATGAAGACAAATGGGACAAATCCAGCTACAGACGCTATGAATTACACGCAAGAGATGAGTACGGACAAATGAAAGAGATGCTTACCCGTCGCATCGAGAAATTTAAAGAAAATCCCGCACCTGACTTGTGGATACTAGATGGAGGACAAGCCAATCTAAACCTAGCCATAACCCTACTCAAAGAGGTAAATGTAAACCTAGATGTCATAGCCATAGCCAAAGAAAAACTAGACGCCAAAGCCCACCGTGCCAAAGGTGCAGCTAAAGACATGCTCTACACTCCAAATGGATTACTAGAACTAAGGCCCAATGACAAACGTTTACACTGGGTGCAAAGACAGCGTGATGAAAGCCATCGTTATGCCATCACCTATCACCAAAATAAAAAACGAAAAGAAGATACGCAGGTTTCATTGCTCAATAAAAAAGGCATAGGCAAAGCCACTGTAGCCAAACTTATAAACTATTTTGGGACTTTTGAAGCTATAGAAAATGCTTCTATTGAAGAGCTTAGTAGAGTTAGCAGCAACAAAATAGCTCTGCTTCTAAAGCAGTAAAAAATTATCTTTTACATTGTTGTGCTATACTCTTCATGCAATACTAGTCAAAAAAAGATAGGCTTATTATGTCTATTTAATATTTTTTACTAAAAATGTGGACATATTCATTCTATTTTTAGCTTATTTATTATAAAGTTTGTATTCTATCAGTTATAGACAAGGAAAGAAGTTTATGCAAAAACCTATACCCATTGATGAAGAATATACTTTTGGAAAAGGCTTGATTATTAGCTCAGCAGACACCGAGGGTACGATTACCTATGTCAACAGAATGTTCTGCGAAATTGCGGGATACTCTAAAAATGAACTTATAAATAAAAGCCATAATATAATTAGACATCCTAGTATGCCAAAAATTATATTTGAGAGACTATGGAAAACAATCAAAGAAGGAAAAGAGTGGACTGGTATCGTGAAAAATTTACGCAAGGATGGTAGATATTATTGGGTATACACCCATATAAGTCCTAACCTTGACGATGGAAAAATCACTGGCTTTACAGCCGCAAGAAGACCAGCTTCTGCTTCTGAGATTGAAGAAATCATACCAGAATACACCCAAATGCTAGAAAATGAAAACAATTAAAGGGGCTATACAAATAATGAATTATATTACAAATCAAAACGACCAAATCATTGCTGCAGATGATAGTCTGTTGGCACTATTAGATGTCGAAAGCATAGAAGAGCTTACTAAGCAAATCATCTTAGACAATATCAACTTTACTACGCTATCGAAACAAAGCATACGCATAAGTACAGATGCACAAACCTTTGTTCTAACTAGTCATGTATCCGTATTGTCTAGCGTACTGGGTAGTTTAAATCTTATCTTATTGGAAAAACCTGCTAAGGAAGACTCTTCTGTTTTTATCTCCCATGACGAACTAGTGCATACGGACGAGGCACAAGATACGCAACTTAGTCTTGATGATGAACTTTTTTTCATAAAAGAAGATGAGGCACCCACAACTCTCACAAGTCCCAAAGACCCCTTACTGACAGACGATGATGAGATAGATTTGCTTTCCACATCAACTGATGATGATTTTTTTGGCTTAATTGTCCCTCAAGTACCTGAAGAAACCATCGATAACATCACTATGGATGAAATCACTACAGCGAAAGCTGAAATTTTCGATGAAAAAGACGATATACCTATATTAGATACTTCGCCCATTATTATTGATTTAAAAAAAGTAAGTGAGATAGTTGGTGTATCCCAAGAAGACTACAAAATATTTTTAGATGAATATATCGACGTAGCCATTTCTTTAGAATATGACTTAAAAAGTACAAATGACGAAAAACGTTCTTCTGCTATTGCCACCTTGACACAACTCTCATCAGTATTACATTTACCGCTTGTCAATGAAGCAGTAGATAATATGCCTCTAAAGTTTTCAGAAAATGAAATAGCTAAATTGGAATCTTTTTATTCTATTTTGGCTAGATTTACAACAAGTCATGAGCCTTTAACAGAAGAAAATCATGAAATGCAAGAAATATTCACTTCACTTAAAGAGCCTGTCTTAGAAGAAATATCCATAAAAGAGCCAGAACCTATACTGGATGATAAAGGTTTTGGAAGTATTGATCTTAGCGATACAAAGTCTATACACTTTGACTTCCAGGTGGAAGAAGCCGCAAGCGACTTATCTTTACCTGTAGAGCTTATAGAAGAGTTCGTAAATGACTTCATAGAGCAGGCAAAAACAGAAACAAAACTAATACTACAAGCTTACGAAGAAGGTGACCTAGATAGCATTCAGAAGTCTGCTCATATGCTCAAAGGAGCTTCTAGCAATCTACGAATAAATGCACTTTCGGACACACTTTATAAGATACAGTTTTGTAAAGACAGCACAAAGTTAGAAAGCTATATTAAAAACTACTGGGGATATTTTATGTCTTTAGAGCAGCAAGTTGATATTCTAAAAAACAAAAGGAACTAATAGATGACTATACGCAATAGACTTAAGCTAATTGGACTCGTACCGATTGCCTTTCTTATCTTACTTTCAAGTTATTTCTTTATCACTACATACGTAAAATTTGAAAAGGCTAGTGCTCTTAAAACAACACTCACAAACAATGCAAAACTGACCAATGTACTCACAAATATAGGAAAAGAGCGTGGTCTTACTGCAATGTTCATGGGAAGCAAACAAAAAGCTTTTCGAGATTCTCTTCTAAAACAAAGAAAGCATACAGATCAAACGATATCCCTACTTAAACAAGAAATTATTACTGAAGATGCAGTCCGTCTGCCTCTATTGTTATCGTTATTGGGAGAAGATATCTCTATTGATATAAGCCAGTATAGAACTTTTTTAAATAAAACAACAAGTCTATCAAGTATAAGAAAAGATGTTGATTCAAATGAAGCTGATTTTAAAACAATATTTTTCAATGGATATACTAAAAATATTTCTACTCCTGCACTAGATAATCTTTTACAGATTAACAACTATATATTAGACACTGAAATATCATATCTTACGTCAACTCTCTCTCGACTCTATACAGCAAAGGAGAATACTGGTCTAGAAAGAGGATTTATCTCATATTATATGACAAAGAGAGCCTCCATGTCTTTTGATGAAATTGCCATATGGGATAAGCTTAAAGCAAAAGCAAATGTCTTTGACATCAAACAAGTAGGCAATATCCAACTACGCCAACAACTTGATAAAATTTTTACAAACCCACAAAATAAAGAGATGCTTAGTAAACTAGCAGAAATGTCTTCTGCTATACAAACTGATATTGACAATGGTGACTATGCTGAAGACCCTATGGACTGGTTTGCCCTTCAAACACAAAAGATATCTCTGCTTTCCAAGGCTGAACTGATTGTATCAAATGCCTTATGGAAGAAAAGTGATATTTTTCTTCAGAAACAATTGCTACTTCTTGCTATCGCTGCATCCATATGGCTGCTAAGTTTTATATTGGCTTATATAGGCTATGCAACCGCTAGAGACATTACTAAAAATATCAAAGAACTAGAGCATGTGCTAAACAAGGCTGTAAAAGAGATGAAAAGTTCCGATCAGTATCTTGATTCTGACACTATGGCTATTGAGAATATAGAACTAGATACCCATCAAGGAACAAAAGAAGCCTATAAATTCCTTGAAACACTTGTAGAAACAGCCAAAGATGATAAGGTTGTTGCCCTACAAGCCAATGAAGCAAAATCACTTTTCCTAGCCAATATGTCACATGAGATTCGTACCCCACTCAATGGTATTGTTGGGTTTACTGAAATCCTTAGAAGCACAGAACTTACAGCAGAACAGGATGAATTTCTTTCTATCATAGATAAGAGTTCAGAAAACCTGCTAAATATCATCAACAACATCCTTGACCTTTCAAAAATTGAAAGTAACAAAATTGAAATTGAAAATATTGTATTTGATTCTTCTGAAGAGTTTGAATCTGCCATTGAAACGTATGCCGTAGCTGCAGCTGAAAAGAATATTGATTTAAATTACTATATGGATCCAACCATCTCTAACAAACTCAAAGGTGACCCTACTAAGATTAAAGAGATTATTATTAACCTACTTTCTAATGCTATCAAGTTTACCCCATATGGTGGAGAAATAAATTTACTTATCAAGAAAATGCACAGCGAAAGTGAATCAGACACTAACATATCATTCTCGGTACAAGACAGTGGTATAGGCATGACAAAAGATCAGCAATCAAGAATATTTGAAGCATTTTCACAAGCTGATGTATCAGTTACAAGGAAATATGGTGGCACAGGACTAGGGCTTACCATATCGAGTCAATTTGTTGAACTTATGGGAGGAGATTTGGAACTTATAAGTGCAAAGGATCAAGGAAGTACATTCTTCTTTACCTTACCAATGGAAGAAGTAATTTCAAATGAAGTCAATTACATCCATGCGTTCAAGGATGTGTCTCTTGGTAAGTACGAACAAGAAATTCCTACGAAACTAGACAACCATATTGAGGACTACTTCAGATACTTTGGTCCAACTATCAAACGATTTGACTCTATAAGCAGTCTAAAAAAACTCATAGACAGCGATATATGTAAATATTACTGGATTGATATAGATAAAGCAAAGCAAAATATATTAGATGCTATTCCTAACATGGACAAATCAAAACTTATAGTCATCAGTAATGTAACTAGCCGTTCCAAGATTGAAGAGTTGGGCATAGATCAAGATAATGTCATCTACAAGCCACTCACGCTATCAAAATTAAAGAATATATTGATTCATAGTAGTACACTTGCACCACAGCTTATGAAAGATGCACTCCCTACACATAAAACAAAATTTAATGCGCACATCTTAGTAACAGAAGACAATATTATCAATCAAAAGCTCATCAAGCGTATACTTGAAGAACATGGTATAAGCGTAGATCTTGCAAACAATGGTCTAGAATCATTTGAAAAACGCAGAAACAATAACTACGACCTTCTCTTCATGGACATACAAATGCCTGTGATGGATGGTATCGAAGCAACGCATGAGATACTAGACTACGAAGAAGATGAAAAAGTAGCCCATGTACCTATAGTCGCCTTAACAGCCAATGCACTCAAAGGTGATAGAGAACGATTCCTAAATGAAGGCATGGATGAATATATTACAAAACCAATTGAGACATCTGAATTACTTTATGTACTCAACAAATTTCTATCCGATGAATCACGCACAATGTCTATTTCTAAGCCAAAAGAAATATCTATAGATTTAGACGATGCAATCGAAATAGCAACAATAGAAGAGCCAAAATTATTTTCTCCTGAAGTATCCAAAGATATCAATATAGATGTCGCCATTCAAGAGCTAGAAGTAACAATGCCGCTCAAGAGCATTAAAATAGATGACAAACTAGCAAAAGATACTCTTTCTACTCAAAAGATTTTAATTGCAAAAAGATTTTTACTTGAACAAAGAATACTTGGAAAAGTTATTGAGAATCTTGGGCTTGATTATGACATATTGGAAGATGCAGATACGCTCGAAGATATACTGGATTCTAAGAGCTATGACATAGTCCTTACAGAGGCTAACTTACTCAATGATTCCATAAAAAACACACATAATGATCTTGTTATAGTCACGCAAATCAAATCAAAAGAAGAGATTGAAAATCTCATAAAAATGCAGAGAGGTTAAGTAGATGGCATTAAGAGTACTCATCGTAGATGATGATTTTATCAATAGAAGACTCATGCAAGCGCTACTAAAAAGAAACGCTGATGTTATAGACATTCAAGAAGCAGAAAATGGTTCAGATGCCCTAGATAAGCTCAAGAAAGATTCTAGTATTAATTTCATTTTACTAGATATCATGATGCCTGTCGTTGATGGTGTAGAATTTCTTAAAATTTTTAGATCTGACATATCAAATGCACATGTGCCAGTCATCGTACTCTCCACAGATGACACTAGAAAATCTGAAGTTTTTGACAATGGGGCAAATGATTTCCTAAGGAAGCCTATCAAAGAAGATGATCTTTCTAGGAAAATAGCACAATGGTCTTAGTATTAAAAGTACTCAAGACTGCCTAGTAACTTTTACCTTACAAATACTTCTTTAAGCACGTCATCAATATCCCTAACACCAATGATATCTATATTATTTTTTACCTCTTGGGGGATATCGTCTAAGTCACGTTCTACATTTTTCATGGGTATCAGAGCCTTGGTGACTCCTGCTTTATATGCAGCAATTAGCTTCTCTTTTAAGCCCCCTATAGGCAATACTTTGCCAACAAGAGTTACTTCACCTGTCATGGCTACTTTATTGTCTATCTTGTTTCCACTCAATATGGAAGAGATGACAGTTACCATAGCGATACCTGCTGAGGGACCATCTTTTGGTGTAGCTCCTGCTGGTACATGTATATGCAAATCATAACGCTTGTATACTTCTGAACTATCGACTATGATTCCATCTTCTCTTTCTTTCACGCTATGAGGTATGGCTGAGGGCATAATGGCTAAACGTTTTTCATCTATAAGTATTTTTACTAAAGAATGTGCTATGCGTGCAGATTCTTTCATCACATCACCTAAAGAACCCGTAAGTTGCAGTACTCCCTTGCCTTTAATCTTAATAGCCTCTATAGTAAGTACATCTCCACCCACTGCCGTCCAAGCGAGACCAGACACTATACCGACCTGAGGCTTTTCATCAATGAGTGAGATTTCAAATACTTTTTTATCTGTAAACTGATCTATGTTCTTTTTTGTTATTTCTACAACAGATTTGTTTTTATCCTCAAGTAAAATCCTAGCACTTTTACGCATGAGTCCTGCTATGCGACGACGTAAATTTCTTACTCCTGCTTCTCTTGTATACTCGTCAATTAAGACTTTTAACGCCTTGTCTGCTACAGAAAACTCTCTACGTTTCAAAGCATGTTTTTTAAGTTCTTGGGGAACAAGGTATCTTTTTGCTATCTCAAATTTCTCTTTGGGAGTGTAAGAGTTAAGTCCTATGAATTCCATTCTGTCACGCAGGGCTGCAGGTATACGCCCAACATCATTGGCAGTAGCTATAAATATAGCTTTACTCAAATCTATATTGAAATTTAGATAATAATCTCTATATTTACTATTTTGTTCAGGGTCAAGTATCTCCAAAAGTGCTGCTGTTGGATCACCTCTAGTACTCCGTCCTACCTTGTCTATCTCGTCTAGCACAATCACCGGATCCATACTCTTAGCTTCAATCAAGCCCTGAACTAAACGTCCAGGCATTGCACCCACATAAGTACGCCTATGTCCTCTAAGCTCATTGACATCTTCCAGTCCGCCTAATGCTATACGAACAAGTGGTCGACCCAATGCAGTAGCTATTGAGTTGGCAAGTGAAGTCTTACCAACACCTGGAGGGCCTGCGAAACAAAGTATCACTCCACCTGTTTCTTTTTGCTTAATACCTCTTAGCTGTGCCAGTTCACGCACAGAGAAAAATTCTACTATACGCTCTTTGGGTTTTTCCAATGAGTAGTGATCTTTATCAAGTTCTTTTGCTACATCATGCACGGACAATGACTTTTTTGTCAACTTTCCAAAAGGCAGCTCAAGTACCCATTCTAAGTAAGTTTGCAAGACATTGGCATCCGAAGAGTCTGGATGCATACGTGCAAAACGGTCCAACTGTTTAGATATTTCTTTAAATGCATCTTCCCTCATTGCTGGCTTCAATGCTGCTATCTTTTCTCTAAACATAGCAATCTCTTCTTCACGTTGTGTATCTACACCTAATTCTTGCTGTATCTCTTTAAGCTGTTCCTTTAAGAAGTATTCTTTGTTGGTTTGCTCTATCTTGGAGTGTACTTTTGTGCGTATTTCACGTTGTACTTTTACAGATTCTATCTCGGCTGTAACCACATCTATGAGTCCTAAGAGTCTTTTTTCTATATTTGCCTCTACATACAAAGCGTAAGCAATGCCTTTGTCTAATTTGAGCATCGATGCCACAAGGTCTGCTATGCGGCTAGGTTCATCATTTTCTTCTATGGTACGTACTAAATCTACAGGAAAAGTAGAGTTAAGCTGTGAAAGTTTCTTTATCTTATCACGCAAGACGTTCATCAGTGCTGCTGCTCTAAGCTTATCGAAACTTTCTTGTTCGACGATGTCAATAACCGCACGATTAAAAGTCCCTTCTTTTTCCTCCAGTATCTGTCCACGTGCCAGTCCTTGGAAGAGTATCTTTACTCTAGCATCTGGCAATTGCACTTTTCGCATGATAGAACCTATCACACCTACTTTATAGATAGCATCAAACTCTCTACTTCCTTCTTTGCCTTCTATGGCAGATGTAACAAAAAGTAAAGAGTCATTCTCCATAGCATCTGTTGCAGCGTCAATGTCTTTTTGGTTACTTAAAAAGATAGGGCTTATCATAAATGGGTAAAGAAAAAGTTCATCTTCTACTACGATTGGTAACGTACTTGGAAATGCATCATAATCACTGAGTTGCATAGGTATCCTTTGGATTTGTAATGTTTATTGGGTTATTTGGGAGACAAGTTTAAGCCTGCTTCCGTTTTTATATTTGTCTCATGGGCAGACATAAAGCCTATCTACTAGATATATACTAATCAAATATCTTACCGATAATCCCTTTTTCAGGTGCGGTAATATCTTTTATGCCTACGATAGAATCATCATTCTTTGCTCTATATATCTTAGCAGCATCTGGCTTACCTGTACGGTCATAAAGTGCTGCGATGTTTTCATTGAGTAAGTATTGGCTCATGTGAAGCCTTATCAGTATAGTGCTTACCAATGGTGCATACGTAGAACCTGGATATCTATATATATATGTCTTAGCATTATTGATACTATCCATGATGAGTTTTTGGTCTTTATATACATCTTTTATACCTAAAAACGATGCCTTAAGCTTCATAAATTCCGTATATTCACGGTTGGCACCGTCACCATAACGCTTATTGTATTCATCTAGATAGTAGTTAGAAAGTAAATATTTTTCATTATTCATATGAGCGTGAGCCAACATCATGATGGCCGTAGGCATAAGTGGAGAACGCATATGTTCAGACTTCAAAGAGATATAAAAAGCATCTGCTTTGTCCATATTGCCACTGCTTATACTAGAACCAATCTGCTTGTACCAATACAGTGCTGGCTTGTTAAATTCCTCTATATCTTCAGTAGACCCAGCGCATCCTGCAAATAAAAAAATCAAAATCATACCCAGCAACATATTCTTATTAAAGTCCATTCTTTACCTTATAGTGTTTTATTAGTTTTATCATATCTCAATATTGGGAAGAACAGACTTAAGAGTTGGCTTGCCCCACAATAAATGCATCTCCTGTTTCTTTTCTAATAGTAATAGATACATCATCAATATCAACTTCAAATTCAAAAGTGATGGTGCAGTCATCTGTCATATAACTTCCGAAGTCATTTCCTGCTGAGTAGATGTTCACATGTGGTCGCCCTAAATGGTCAAATGCTATATGTTTATCGTCAGAACAGCCGCCTGTAAACACTATATTATTAATCCCAAAATTCTCGCTTATAAAAACGCTTGGACTGTCTTTCTCGCCTCTGCCATTTG
>CAZNEJ010000037.1:0-10819 GCA_964571975.1 uncultured Sulfurovum sp.
GCACCTATAAAAACAGAAAGTCCAGCAAGAGGCAAGAGTGCTCTTTTTTCTAAGATATTGGCCATGAGAGGTTCTAGTTTCTCTATGGCATTGGTTTTTACGATGGCCGCTGAAAATGCAAACATAGCCATGACGGTGATGGTGGCATTGTTTGCAAAGCCTTCTACGCCTTCTTCTGGTGTGATGATACCCGTTAAAACTAGCACAAGCATAGCAGTTATTGCTATGAGGTCTACAGATAAAGCTTCTGTAATGAAAAGAGCTAAGGTGATTAAGATGACTACTATTGTTATAATTATATTGATATCCATGAGACTATTTTAGCGAATTGTGGGTCTAATATACTTATATCCCAAATATCGTATGCTATGTATGATTTGATTGCTAGATACCTCTATCATATTCTTTGATAAAATGCAAAGTTGCCGTATGCCAAATAAGGCAGAAGAAGCACTATTTTTAGATTAAAACAGACTTAACAGCAAATTTTAGATAAGATAAGTGTATTAACCAATCAAATGCAAGGGAAATAAATGATTTTTATCGATGAAATCGTAGCAACAGAAGTAATGGACTCTAGGGGTAATCCTACAGTAAAAGTAACAGTAGGTTTAAGTGACGGAACGGTAGCAAATGCTATAGTGCCATCTGGGGCTAGCACAGGGAAACGGGAAGCTTTAGAACTTCGTGATGGTGGCGATAGATATATGGGCAAAGGCGTTCTCAAAGCTTGTGAAAATGTAAATGGCACTCTTTGTGATGCCTTGGTAGGACTTAGTCCGTTTAATCAAGCAGAGATTGACCTTACGATGAAAGAGGTAGATGGTACTGAAAACTATGGAAACCTAGGAGCAAATGCAGTACTTGGCGTGTCTATGGCAGTAGCACGAGCATCCGCTAGCTCCATGAAGATGCCACTTTATCGCTACTTAGGAGGTGCAAATGCAGTGATAATGCCTGTACCAATGATAAATATTATCAATGGTGGAGAGCATGCCAATAACTCGGTGGATTTCCAAGAATACATGATAGTCCCTCATGGTTTCGTAAGGTTCTCTGAAGGGCTAAGAGCAGCGGCTGAGGTATATCAAAATCTTAAGAAAATCATCAATGATATGGGCGAGAGTACAGCTGTAGGAGACGAAGGTGGCTTTGCTCCAAACCTTAAAAGCAATGAAGAGCCTATACAGGTCATCATGCAAGCCATAGAAAAAGCAGGATACAAAGCAGGCGAACAGATAGGCATATCTCTTGATGTGGCGGCCTCTGAGCTTAGAAATGATGCAGGAATGTATGTCTTAAAATCTGAAAACAGAGAACTCACTTCTTCAGAGCTTACAGCATATTATGCAGATTTATGTGCGAAGTACCCCATCGTTTCTATAGAAGATGGTCTGGATGAAGATGATTGGGAGGGCTGGAAAGAGCTTACGGAAGTACTCGGAAGCAAAGTACAACTTGTGGGTGATGATTTATTTGTAACAAATGTAAATATTTTGGAAGAGGGCATTAACAAAGATATTGCAAATTCTATTTTGATTAAGCCCAACCAAATAGGTACAGTATCTGAGACTATGCAAACAGTACGTCTTGCACAAAGAAGTGGTTATGCTTGTGTAATGTCTCATCGTTCAGGCGAGAGCGAAGATACTTTCATAGCCGACTTTGCCGTAGCTCTGAACACGGGTCAAATAAAAACAGGCTCAACAGCACGTTCAGACAGAATCGCTAAGTACAACAGACTTCTTGAGATAGAAGCAGAATTAGGACAGTTTGAGTACCTAGGTACAGCACTTTTCGATAAATAAGGCAAATGAATGGTACCCACACAAGAAGCAGAAGCCATAGCTGGCTTGTCCATTAAGACACTTTTGGTAACAGCCATGGGCATATTGCTTTTTGGTGTTTATGTAGGGGTTTTGATTTACGGAGAAAATTCTCTTACTGTGCTAAGGCAGTTAGAGGAGAAAAAGCAAGGACTTCTTGAAGAGGGGAAAGCACTAAAAAGTGAAAATCAAAGACTTCAAAAAGAATATTTTGAATTAAAATAACTCACAGAAAAGGAATAAACAATGAAACAGTTTTTAGTAGTCATGACATTACTAGGTATGAGTGTACATGCATCTAGCAACCCATTTGATTTGCAGTCTAATCTTAAAAAGATAGACCAAGACCAAGATGTATTGCTTTTGGCACTTAAAGAGATGGCAGATAAAAAAGAAGCCAATATTGCTTCAGAAGATGGATCGTCACTAGCAGCTAGACTCGTTGAAGGTTTGTTGAAGGATAAAAATGAAACAAAGAAATCTTTGCTTGAAAAGAACATAGCTGAAGAAAAACAAAGAAATGAAATATCTTTAGAAGAAGCAAGACTTAAAAAAGTCAAAGAAGAACAGTTGCGTGTAGAAAAAGCAAGAGTTGCAGCAAAGATAAAAGAAGAAAGACTAGAAGTAGCAGCGTATGAAGCTCAAAGATTAGCCAAAAAAAAGAAACTAGCAAAAGAAGAATTAGCAAAAGAAGAAGCAGCAAAAAAAGTTGCGATGCTTAAAGAAGCTAGAGACAAGGTAGTAGAACAAGAAAGACTAAAGCAAGAGAAACTAAAGAAAGAAGAATCTAAAAAATATGCAATAGTTGACCTCAATAATACACGCGAAATGCTAGAGGATACAGCAAAAGCAGATAAGGCATACTTAGAAGCCATTAAAGAGATGCGTTAATCCTGCTCTTTTTTTACTTGCAGGAGTTTTATGCTCATCATGGAGATTAAAATCTCAAAAATGCTTGCTAAAATAAGCTGATAATAGGTGAGTAAATCCAAGAGCTTTGTTTCATACCCAATGGTGGCAACTGCTACAAGTAATGTCAATGGCATGGAAAGAGAAAGTGCTATTAGTAGAGCATCTCTGGAGCCAGAAATTCCCTTTAGTGCAATTGCTGCTAACATCCTAGAAGCTATCATTAGAAATGTTATGAGTAGTGCACCAGAGACTACACCTTCTAAGAGCAGGGCGTTCAATTCAAAAGATGCACCCACATGAATGAAAAACAAAGGCACCAGAAATCCAAAACCTAGGCTGGACATTTTCTCCTCTAGAGCTTTTTCATGACGAAAGAAGGCTGATATGGAAACACCTGCTATAAATGCTCCTAAAGCAAGTTTTAACTCTAGGCTTAACACCACAACTATGAGGATAAAGAATAGTGCCATAGCAAGGCGAATATCTTGATCAGAAGTATCTGCTTTTGGGATAAGGATATTTTTTAGTTCAGGGAACCACCAAAAAAGTATACGCAGTAATCTATATAGTCCATAGATAACAAAAATAAAAAATATAAGATAGCCAATTTTGCCCAAAAGTGCAATACTAAAACCAGTTGTGATGGCTGCGTTGAAGATGGTTAGAGCCACTATGCTGCCTATCTCTCCTAGAGCACCAGCAATAAAAGCAAGTTGTATCCATGGTTGTTCTTTTCCATATGTTTTGCTTAGGGTTGCAAGGAGTCCAATGGAGATAAGAGGCATGGCAATAATGACAATCATATGCAAACCAAATAATATCCCACTAGTGACAGAAAACAAAATCATGAGAGCAAGAAATAATATGGATTTATGGATGACTTCTTTGGGGCTATTGCTTATTTCTTTTAGATTTACTTCCATGCCTGCTAAAAACAAAAGATACAAAAATCCTACCTGTGCAATAAGGCCAAAGTGCTCATTTATGCCTATGAAGCCCAAATAGGCAAATACCGACCCGAGCATAATCTCAACAGAGGGGATGGGCATACGCAAAAATTTGGCAACAAAGGGACTGCTCCATATAAGCAAGGAGAGTGTAAGAATGAGGGTGATGTCAGAGTGTATCACAGCTTGTGGCTACTTTATAGCCTAGATGAGACAGCATTGTTTTATCGCTATTTGTATCTATACCTTTCGTTGTTAGGTAGTTTCCTATAACCATGGCATTGGCACCTGCGTCAAACATAAGTTCTTCTTGACCTTGAAATAAAAGTTCACGTCCTCCTGCAACCATAAGAAGTTTGTCTTCACCTAGAAGTTGGCGTGCTTTCTTTATGATAGTTACGGCCTCGTCTAGTTCTATATTCCTTGTTTTTATAGGCAAGGCAGGGTTGGGATGGTAGAAATTTAGTGGAGTAGACTCTGGAGATAATGAAGCGATAGCATTTAAAAGGTCATTTCTATCTTGGCTTGTCTCGCCCATGCCAAATATACCACCAGAACACAGAGCTAAACCTACAGACTTGACATTTTGACATGTCTCAAAACGTTCAGACCATGCATGTGTCTGACAAATATCTGCATAGTATCGTTGAGATGTCTCAAGGTTATGATTGTAGCTATCTATACCATGCTCCTTTAGGTATCTCAATTGCTCTTTGTTGGCCGTACCATTACAAGCAATGAGGTTCAAATCTTTAACTTCAGCTTTTATAGCTCGTGCTGCCCTTGCGACAAAGTCTACTTTCTTGTCATCTAGCCCTTTTCCTGCTGTAACCAAGCAGTAGCCTAATGCTCCATGATTCTTGGCTATTTTTGCTTCTGAGACTATTTGCTCAATTTTTTTATAGTTGTATCGTTCAATGTCAGCATGATACCGTACGCTTTGGGTACAAAATTTACAGTCTTCTTGGCAGGTGCCAGAGAGGATATTGTTGATAGCACATAAAAATATTTGTTTAGACATATATTCCCCCGTAGCTATTTTTGCATATCATATTTATCATTTGGCATTATAACCAAAGCTAGTACTGAAACTTCTGAATGTTTTTATGCTATAGTTAGTAATCATATAAGTGGTAAATAGGGGAAAATAGAGGTGGTGTATAATCATGAATAGGACTAAATTCGGCATATTTATTTATCTATTTTTATCTGTGTTGTTAAGTGCCGAAGGCTTTATGGGTTTTTTTAAAAATTCTTTTTGGATGGCGTCTATTGGACTGATACTGATTGGACTGGTTGTTGTTGGTATTTTTCTTTTCTTTTCAAAAAATCATAAACATAGAAAATATGATATGGACATTGACATTGACAATGAGAAGGATCAGATTAATTTAAGAAAGATATACAAGGCCATAGGTTTATTGAACATAAAGTCTGCCAACATGAGTGCCAAAGAGGAGGCATATCAGCTTAGTAACATGTTGCATAAATTGACCAATGAATTGGTGGCAACACTAAAAAGTAAAAACCATTCTCTTGCGTACAAGATAAGTACTGATGTTCCACGATATCTTGTAGGAGATGTGGAACGCTTGTATCAGGTTTTATGCGGTATTTTAAGCACCATTTTATTGCAATCTAAAAATAGCGTAGCCAGTCTTTCTCTTGAAATAAAAGATGAGGTGAAACTACTTTTTACTATGACAAATCAAACTCAAATATTTAGCAAAAAAGAGATTAAAAATCTTTTTCTTTCGCCTGCTAAAAAGGTTAATTTTTCTGTCATTAAAGAAGTAGTTACTAGCATGAAAGGTCACTTAGAGGTAGAAAATCTTAATAAAATGGGAACACAATTTAGATTAGAAATACCCTACATTCTCGATATAGGACAAAAAAGTAACAAAGATGAGTTGAGAAATATTCTTGCAAACAAACAAGCAATGGTAGTAGATAAAAATATTTCTGATTCAAAAATAGTCACTGATGTACTGGAGTCGTTGAGATTGAAGGTTTCTTTTTTGTCTTCAGGTGACCTTGTGCTACAAAAACCAAATTTAGATGCAATTGATTTTTTAATTATAAAGGCTGAAGATATTACGCAAAACGTTTTTAGCTTTTTTAAAGGGCTTCATAAAAATGACACAAATATCATAGTGATTAGTGGCATATATGATGTTCAAAATAGTATAGAAATAACATCTTTTATAGCAGATGCTCAACTCTATAGTCCTTTGATTGTTGGTGATGTTGAAGAAGTATTTAAAACCCTTCTACTGAAGGAGAAAAAGAACGAGTATGTTGTGAGAGATGAGCTATTGGGGTTTGAAATTTTAGATGTAGCCAGCGCGTCTAAAAGAGACTTTCAGATGTTTAAAGAAAAAAATATTTTAATTGTTGAAGATAATTTTATAGACCTTCAGATGATGAGTAATATTTTAAATTCTACGAAAATGAATATATTTAAGGTGGAAAATGGAAAAGAAGCATTAAATTTTTTAGATACACATGAAGATATTGATTTGATTTTTATGGATATGCATATGCCTATAATGAATGGTTTTCAAACAAGTTCCAAGATACGAAAACATCAAGTACATACGGAAGTGCCTATTGTTGCAGTGACGGCAGTAGGGGATAATTATGAAAAGGAACAGATGATTTTATCTGGTATTTCTGCTTGTATCGTAAAGCCATATAAAGTGGGACAATTCTACGTTGCACTAGAGAGGTTTCTGAACCAAGAGGGGCTCAATAAGGTTTATGTAGAAGTAAATACACCAAAAATTAAGCTCAGGCTCTCCATATTGGATGAGAGTATAGGCATTGAACACACAAGAGGCGAAGATCTCTATAGTGAAATGCTATCTCATGCAGCACAGACATTTAAAAATTCTGATGTATTGGTGAGGGAGATGATAATTAAAGATCAATTAGCTGAGTTGAAAACATTTTGTGTTGATACGGTAGGGCTAAGTGCTACCATAGGTGCTACAAGTTTTGTAGCACTTTTAAATGCAATGCTTCATGAGTTGTCAAAGAGAAAAAAAGATGTACGCATGAGTGAGTATATAACTCGTTATGAATCGCAATGGTCAATACTAGAAGAGGAGATAAAGCGTTATCTCATGAAGTAGCATCTACCTTTGTTTTGCATTTAAAGCATTCATGCACTTCACCTGCCTTTAGTGTCTTTTTGCCCATGATGTAGCTACACTCTGGACATTTCTTGTCCGTAGGTTCAAAGTTGGCGATGAATTTACATTTAGGGTAGTTTACGCAACCAAAGAATTTGCCACGTCTACCTTCACGTTCTTGGAGCTTTCCTCCACACTCTGGACAAGGCACTTTGAGTTCTACTGTTGGTTCAAGAGATTTGGCATTTTTACATTTAGGGTAGGCAGAACAAGCAAGGAATTTTCCTCTTTTGGAGTTCTTTATGACCATCATGGAGTCACACTTTTCACATTTTTCGTCCGTCTCTTCTGGACCCTCTATCTCTGTACCATCCGTATTTTTGGTGTACTTGCATTTAGGGAAGTTAGAGCAAGCTATGAACTCACCATAGCGTCCTTTACGTAAAAGAAGTTCTGACTCACACTTAGGACAGTTTTCTCCAGTAGGGATGGCTATTTTTAGAGATTTTATATTCTGCTTACCTTCTTCGACTTTGTTCATAAAAGGAGTGTAGAAGTCTTTGAGTATGGCCTGCCAATGCGTTCTGCCTTCTGCTACACCGTCTAGTTTTTCTTCCATTTTCGCAGTAAACCCAGAGTCTACTATCTCAGGGAAGTGTTCTTCTAGCATTTCTGTTACGGTAAAGGCTATCTCTGTGGGGTGTATACGCTTTTTTTCCAGCTCGATATATTTACGTGTTTGCAATGTAGTTACTGTAGGTGCATAGGTACTTGGACGCCCGATGCCTAGTGACTCTAGCTTTTTGATGAGGCTAGCTTCATTGTAGCGAGCAGGAGGCTCAGTAAAATGCTGTTCTTGTTTGATGTCATCTAGGCTTACTTCTTGCCCCTTTGCTAGGTCAGGGAGCAGCTTGTCTTTGTCTCCGTGACCAGTGACTTTGTAAAAACCATCAAAGAGTAGTTTTCTGCCAGATGCTTTAAAGGTGCATTTGCCACCTTTAAACATGATGCTTTGTGACTCCATCTCTGCTTCAGTCATCTGACAAGCCAAGAAACGGTTGTAGATAAGTCTGTATAGTTTAAGCTCATCTGTATTTAGATAATCTGCTGCCATTTTGGAGTCAAACGTTACCATAGTGGGGCGTATAGCTTCGTGAGCCTCTTGTGCCCCTTTGGATTTAGTTACATAATTCTTTGCCTTAGCAGGTAAGTATTTGTCTCCATATGTTGCTTTTATGTAGTCACGAGCCGCAGTTACTGCTTCTTTGGCAAGGTTCATAGAGTCTGTTCTCATGTAGGTGATGACACCCATAGTGCCTTGGTCTGTTTTTACACCTTCGTAGAGTTTTTGTGCTACCATCATAGTCTTCTTGGGGGAAAAACCTAGTTGTGTTGATGCTGCTTGCTGTAAAGAAGAAGTCATAAATGGTGGAGGAGTTTTGGTTTTTCTCTTGGTCTTTTCAAGCTTACTAACCACAAAGGATTCAGATTTAGCGGAGGTGACTATCTCCGTAGCATCTGACTCTGTCTTGATGGTTAGCTTGTCTATTTTGAGACCATTGTAGTCATAGATACTTGCATCTATGTTCTTCTCAAACATCGCGTCTATTGTCCAAAACTCTTCAGGTTTAAAGGCTTTTATCTCACGTTCTTTTTCTATCACGAGTTTAAGTGTGGAGCTTTGTACTCTACCGGCACTTAGTCCCCTTTGTATCTTACTAGCAAGCAGCGGAGAAAGCTTGTAGCCTACGATACGGTCTAGCATACGTCTAGTCTGCTGTGCATCCACAGAGTCCATGTCTACCTTGCGAGGGTTTTCTATAGCGTGCAAGATGGCAGATTTGGTAATCTCATGAAATACGATACGGGGAAGCTCTGTAGGCTCTTTGCCTATAGCCATAGCTATATGGTACCCGATGGCCTCACCCTCGCGGTCTTCATCCGTCGCGATAAAGACAGTCTCAGCTTGTTTGGCAAGTTTTTTGAGTTCTTTAACTGTAGCATTGACATCTCTAGGTATGGAGTACTTAGGCACTAAGTCCCCCGTTTCATCATCTAGCGTGATGCCAAAGGTACTTTTTGGAAGGTCACGTATATGTCCTTTAGAGGCTATGACTTTGTAGTCTTTACTCAAGAAGTTGGTAATGGTTCGTGCTTTTGCTGGTGATTCGACGATGATTAGGTTTTTCATATTTGATACTTACTTTATATAAGAGATTTTTGGTATTGTAGCATAGTTGTGAATAAAAGAAAGAAAATTGAATTTTTCCTGCGAACGATAAATGCAGAACCCTTACAGGATTGGTTTATTTACACTTCTTGCATCTGCCTTTGAGTATGACGCCCTCAACTACATAAGCGTCTAAAAATATAGGACTTAGATTGTCTATACATTCTATGGAGTGGCAGTAGTTGCATATGAAGTGTGGATGCACATCTTTTTTTATTTCAAAATAGCTTTTTTTGTCATTGGACTCAAAGGTATTTATGATTTTTTCATCTATAAATTTTGCTATATTTCGGTAAAAAGTTGCCTTATCCATACTTATATTACTTTTAATATCTTCATAAGAAAGGGGCTTATTTGCATGTATGAGAATTTCTAAGAGTTCTGATCTAGCAGCTGTCAATCGTATGTTTTTATTTTTTATAATATGTTCTATGTTCATGCTGTGAAGTATATCTAAAACATAAGTTAAAGCATCTTTGCAAACTTAATTGCGACTAAGTCGCAATTAAGTTTGCAAAGAGTAGAATTCTGCTCTAAATTATTATCTAGGAAAACATACCATGACTCAAAAAGCACTTCAAACTTTAAGTATTTTAGGATTATTCTCTTTTGTAGGAAGTGCATCGGCGTGGGCTTGCAATGGATCACATATCTTGGGTGCAGGAGGAGCAGGAGCCATACATACATTGTCAGCAGGCACCATGAAAAAAGGCGATATGTTTGTAGGGATAAATACAGAAAATATTATAAATAATTCTTTAAGCGATACACGTATCATAGAAGCTACCAAAGAAGGTGTTGGACATATACACAATGTTGATAGTGTATCTACCTATGCATTGGCATTTGCTTATGGTGTAACAGACAATTTAACACTTAATATAAATCTTCCCTACAGTGTACGACGCAACATTAGGGCAGGAGGACATGGGCATGGTTCTCATCTAGGAGAAGAAGCTAAAGTACATGCCCCTGGTGATACAAAAGGCATAAGTGACATGGCGGCTATTCTCCAATATAAATTGTATGATAAAGATAATATGCAAATGGCGGTATTAGGAGGAGTTAAAGCACCTACAGGAAAAACAGATTTTTCTTTTGGAGAAGATAAGATACCAGAAACAGATTTGCAGCCAGGTTCAGGGTCATGGGATTTCTTTTCAGGTGCAGTTTTAAGTAGGAATTTTTCAGATTTCTCTTTGCACGGAAGTTTTCTATATAAGCACACAACGCAAAACGACAAGGGAATAGCACTTGGCAATATTTTGGATTATGGCTTGGCTTTTTCTTACAAAATAAAAGAAGAGCATGCTCATATTTTTGTAGCAAACACAGATGAGCATTTTGACTATAGCGCAAATGTTTTTCTTGAGATAAATGGCGAAAATGTAATGACCGATACACATCATGGTGTCGATATTGAAAATACAGGACATCATGTTATTTATGCAACAACAGGCGTGCAGGTATTTGAAAAAAGTGGGTACTCAGGATTTGTTGCAATTGGCGTACCTATATACCAAGATTTAGTAGGGCTTCAAAATGAGGCTAACTATAGGTTTTCATTGGGTATAGGTAAAAGCTTTTAGCTTTTTTGTAAAAGTGGAAGTTTATCGAGTAGCGCATCACAATGTGCATAATCATCCAAAGTTTCTATCCATTCCTTTGGTATGGCATCAAAACCTTTGTGGGCTCCCAAAACCATACCTATAGCGATGGAGCGTGAGGCATTGTCTCCTCCTACCATAGTGTTGGCTTGTAGGGCGTGTT
>CAZNEJ010000038.1:0-10687 GCA_964571975.1 uncultured Sulfurovum sp.
AATTTGTTATATTTTTTCAAAAAAATAGGATTTAAATTATATTTATATGATATACTTGAGTTAAGTATAGAAATTCGGACCTAACTAGATCTCTTACGATTCAAACTTAATAAAATTCAATATCAGGAATTACACATGAAAAATACACGCTTACTGCTCTTAACCTTTCTTAGCATATTTATAGTATTCTCATCTATATTACATGCCACAGGATGCGACAATAGCCTAGATACACGTCAGAACAGCCGTTCTCCTGGTGTCACCATACCATCCATGAACAATATAAGTTCAGATGCCTCAACTTGTATAAGTGGAACAAGTGGTCACAGAGAAGACAAATGGGGAGATTATCACCTAAAAAATGACTATTATAACTTTACAGTAAACACCAGTGGGAGTCTTAGCATCAATACCCGCTCACCAGATACCAGCAAGTTTTATTTGACTGTAAGTATCAATGGTAGAAGTTTTTATCGTGCACATAAGAGAAACCATACTATAACATTTCCACTAGAAAGTGGAGATACGGTTCTCTTGTACTTTAAGGAAGCTGGGTCAGATATAGATAGCTATGAAGCAACCTTGTCTTTCGTGCCTGGCCAAACAGCAATAGACACAGGAGCTGGAGACAGGCCCTATACGATAAGAAATCCTATTGGGACACGAAATATATCAGGAAGCTATAGCATAATAGGAAACAGTAATCAATGTGCCCTAGATACTAACCAAAAAAACACTTTAAGCGGAAGTTGCGTTACGGCTACTACAAACGACAGACCTTCACGCTTTTTAGACACAGACAATGATCCTCAGACAGTAAACTCAAGCTGGTCAAAATTAGAAACACCACCTGAGTCAACTGTTGTGTGGGCAGGACTTTATTGGCAAGGTGTTGTACACAATTCAGACAATTGCCATAGTGATTTCATGGGAAACAAAGGTCGATATGATGGCTCCAGTATCACTAATGAACCCAAATTTAAAACAGGTGTGCAAATTAACTTTTCTAAAAGTAGTTCCAAGTATGGTGCCGACAAGGTTAAATTTAAAATACCTGGCGGAACCTATACTGAGATAAAAGCTGATCAGCTTGATTTTAACTCATTAGGATATTCAGGATTCAAAGATGTAACTAGCATGATACAGGCCGGCAATCCAAATGGTAACTATAATGTAGCAGATATCAAATCTCATCAGGGTGTAGAAGAGGATCATGGAAACTATGCTGCATGGTCTTTAGTGGTGATTTATAGAAATAGTCAAGAAACGCCACAAAACATTACAGTATTTGATGGATACACTACTGTTGATAAAGACTTCAACCAAGACCTGCAAATAAATGGATTTGTGGCACGTAGAGCGACACCCATCAAAACAAACATATCATTCTTTAGCATGGATGGAGACAACTCTAGAAAAACTAAACTTATCCTTATCAATAGCAACGGAGCCTCTTATGATATTGAAAATCCTAACAATTCAAGAACGTTGTTCGATTCTACTATCAAAGATTCTATCAAGCGTAGTCACGACAGCACAAGCTTACGTACAGATATCAAAAGAATAAAGCTTGTAAACAAAGTGGATCCTCTATCTACTACTGCCATACTGCAGCCACGAACAAAGGGAGATCGCTACACACCTTCTTATTTTATATTTTCAACAGAACTAGCAATCCCAAGAGTTTGTTATGATTACAATGTGAGAAAAGACGATACAACTCTCTTGTCTGAAGATAGACAAATTATCACAACTGGAAACGGAGAGATTAGCATTAACGTTTCTATCCGTAACTTAGAAAATAGTGACTTTGTACTTAGAGATACAACGCTTAAGATAAAGCTCACTCCAAGCGACAAAGTAAACTTCTCAAAGGCACTCTACTCACCAAATACAGTAAACACACTCATTCCCGCCATAAGATCAACTAATCACACAGCCACACAGCCAGAGATTGCCATCGGAGAAGATGCAACATCTGCGGGGGGTACTATCGATAGCCTACAACGCTATTTCACATCATATAAATATGACATGCTTGAAAGTACTTTTGAAGGCTCTTTTGAAATAGAACTCAATGCAACACTTCAGTACCAAACGAGTACAAAGGTACCTACAGAACTTAGTACAGCAAACGATACACTTATACGTTGTGCTCAATCAAATGTATATGCTCCTCAATGGGGTCAATTTAACATAGAAAGAGTAGACAGTGGTAACTTCTTAACTACAAACCCAAATCAAAGGTTTCCTCTTTATACCCAAATTGCAGGTAGGGACTTTGAGTTCTCTATGGTCTCCTATGACGGCAATGCTACACCTGCCTTCTCTCAAGAAAAAGCAATATCAGACATGACGGTAGATGTAGAGCTTATAGATACTTCTGCTTATGACGACAATGGCTCTTATTTCAAATGTAAAAACACTGATCCTTCCATTATACAGACATTTGACGATGGAAGAAAAGGCTTCTTTGTACAATTTCCTTCTGTTGCTAGCAGCAGAGTAGACTTAAGTGGTGCTAGCAATATAAACATACGTACAGAGGTTGCTCTTAGAAATGCAGCTTTTAGGATGTGGCTACTTGTCGATCAAAATGGCACTACCCTTTCACATAACTGTGCCCGAAATGATGATGGATGTTTTAGAAGCCTATATGCTGCACACAATTGGTCTAGTGAGTGTAGCACAAATGTGAATTCAGCGTGTACAACAGGTAGCCCATCTGCTACTGTAAACAGTCCGTGTTATGAAATGCTTAGAACACATTGTGCTACACCTATTTGTTCTCGTGATAATTTTGCCATAAGACCTGCTTCATATAGGCTCTATATATCTGACAGCGGTGAATCCAATACATCTACAAATCCAACAAATTTACTACATACAAACTCTTCTCAATCTGTACAAAAAATAGCCGCAGGGTATGCATATAAGATGGATGCAAATGCTACTTTATTTGGCACAGATAGAGTTGCAAGAGGATACAATACTCTTTTTCCAACACCATCCAATGGCGATGTATTCTCTCAATTTGAATTTCAAAACTCTACAGGTTCAAACTGTAATGATACTACAAATGCTGATGTAGGCATTCGGTTCGAAGACGGGAAAATAAGTGGAACCATGAGTGGGAACGGAATTTCCCTTGATTCAAACAATCTACAGAGCCATTTAAACGTAGGAAATTACAACTACCATGTAGAAGACAATAACTGGACTATAGTAGACCAGCAAAGATACCCTTTCAAGACCTTCCCTGGTACAGATGATTGTCTATTAAATGAGTCTGCCATATCTAGCACTGGCAATACCAAGTCTGGCTGTCGCACAAGCTCGAACCTTACTGGAAGCAATCAATACTATGACATGTCTTTACGCTTTGAGCCATATACATTTGCCGTATCAGACATCAACATGTCAGTTCCCAAAGATGGACAAAATGACATTTATATGCATGATCAGCTCGAAGATTCAAACTATCGTGATATGTCAGTTAAATTTGCAGGATCTGTTGCCGCCCTAGCAAAAGGTGACACAAGTCTAAGTAATTTCACTAGCGGTTGTGCAGCACAAGCAGTAAACTTTCACACAGACATGAATCTAACGCAAAATGCTCAAGTAGTTTCAAGATCCCACATATCAACAGCAGAAAATATTCCTCGTAAAGTTTATCTTAAAAAGAACTATATAGACGGAAATGGTGTCCAGCATAATCTTGACAATAATGATAATGACTCTACTAATCCTGCTGTCATAGCAGCTAGTGAGTTTAAAGATGAAAACAATGGAACAGCAGAACTAGAAGTATATTATAACTTCAAACGCTATGAAAATGCACCCATTAACCCTATAAACATTGCATTTATGGCCAAAGAAGCTAACTCTCCTGCTGCTGCGTCTGCTGCCAATATGGAAGAGAACTATGTGCCGATAGGTACGCAAGACATAGACGAAAATGTGAACTTCTACTATGGTCGCATAGTAGCAAGTCAACCAGAGTACCCTGTACCAAGTTCAGAGGTCTCCACAACGATTTCTTTCTATCCTGAAATATATTGTAACTTCTCACATGCTGAGTGTACAGATTTGTTTGGTTTTCAAACGGCCAGTATCAGAAACCCTGATGCATGGTACATCAATGATAGACATACCTCACCAATTGATGGCATTATCAATAGGATTTGGGACCACAAAAATACATTAAGTATCAATCCAGATACTAATATAGTTTTAACAGAAGGTGGCTCAGCAGGTACTTCACCCACAGCAATAAATGTTACTATACCTTCTGTTACCACTAGAACATTCACTACTACTATAGAGGCCAAAAGTGATAGTCCATGGTTTGATAACCCTAGAACAAATACTACATTCCTAAGTGGTGCTGGCTGGGCAGGACCTGGTAAAACAGGTCTTGTTCTAGAATCAAATGCCAGTCAAGACCAACATAACAAACGTACAAATTGGTAACCTAGATGCACAATGTCTACCTGCGTCCTGCTGTTGCGATGATAGAGCTTATATTTGCTCTAGTCATCATGGGTCTAGCCCTCCTAACAGCTCCACTCATACTCAATATGTCTATGCAAAGCTCCGATACTGCTATGCAGCAAGAGAGCATCGCAGTCACTTCAGATCAAGTAAGTCTCATATTAACACATCATTGGGATGAGGGCGACAGTAATGCTACAACTGGATTTGGTATCTTGGGTGTCAGCCATGGTGACTCTGAATTAGATAGTGCAAATAGACGCTCTTTTGACACAAATGCCACAATCTATAGCAGAAGATTCAATACCATAACAACCACTGCCTCTCTACCTTCAACTTTTGGAAATATAGGAGACAGTATCCCTAACAATGACATAGATGATTTTCATGCAGAGACAAGAACAGTAGCATTGCGTGTGAGCAGCGAGACTTCAGTTATATCAGACAATGAGGGCGAGTATATAAAAGGTGACAAGTTAAAACTTACCAGTACTATTACCTACGGAAATGATAATGCCTCATATGGTAGCACTAGCGTTGCATTCAACTCTCCTTTTACTCCTGCTGCATCAGGTAGCACAAACATTAAGCTCATAAGCGTAGTGCTTGAAGATGAAACTGATCCTAGCAATAGCATATCACTCTATGCTTTTGCTTGCAATATAGGTAATGCACGTATTATACCTACCCCTATGGATTGAAAGGATGGATATGTGTAAGTTAAAACAAAAAAAAGCATTTACCATGATAGAGCTTATCATGGTCATTGTCATCTTGGGGATAGTATCCTCCATAGGCTCTACTGTCATAGCACAGCTCTATGAGAACTACATCATCCAGCGTGCCTTTCACAAAGTATCGATCAAAACTGAACTAGCCGCAGATCAGATAGCATCAAGATTGTCTTACGCTATTGGTTCTTCTACAATTATACGAGAGGGTGATACAATTCAAAGGGTATCAAATTTTGCCCCTGGCTCTAGCAATACAAGTACAAATCAAATACTAGAATGGATAGGCTACGATAACGATAGTTTTTCTGCAAAAGCACGCCCAGGCTGGAGTGGCTACTGTGATGTCAATGCTACTATAGCCAAGCCTAGCAACAACGCCATAGTCACTCCTGGCTCTGATCTTACTTTTGCCAATACGGTCATCCGAAACCTTTCAAAAAGTACAGGTGGTACTGCTACTAAGAGCATAAGCGATACTGCTATTCTTTTTTCTGTAGGAGGAGATCATAATGGTACAGCAGGCACACAAGAAGCAGCTTGCTATGGATATACTGGTGACACAAGTTGTATACACACCATATCCTCAAATACCGGCGATACAGAACTTGACACTACAAATGCCATAAATGCTCCAGTAAATATCTCACAGCACTACCAACTTGCATGGTCTGCTTATGCTATAGTGCCTGTGACTCCCTCGGATGGAAGTACTAAAACGGAAAAAAACTTTGATTTAGAGTTACGCTATAACTACCAACCTTGGGACGGTCTTCAATATAATAACTCCAGCATTTCAAAATCTACTCTCATACGAAAAGTCACTTCTTTTAAGTTTTCAGAAGAAGGTGGTACATTTAGATTTAAACTTTGTGCTACAGAACAGATAGGCGATGACTCAACGGTCAATGTCTCTGTCTGTAAGGAAAAGGTGGTTATACGATGAGTATACATAAAATGAGACCTGCATTTTCCATGATAATGGCTATCTTTGTTATAGTCATGATGGCTAGCTTGCTCGCATTGGTTTCTAGCCTTTCTGGTAAAATAGTAAAAGAAACTACTAACCAATACCGTAAAGAACAAGCTGCCCTACTAGCCAAAAGTTACACAGAGTTTGCCGTCTTAGCCATACAAGGTAGCAATATGGGAGTAAACCCATGTTTGAGGACTATTACTGCAGATATCAATAGTTTAAATGCTTCAACCAATACAAATGGTGTTGAAGATGGTGAAGGGTACCATGTTGAAGTAAAAATTCAATACATTGGCCTTAGAAACTCAGGCATATCATGTGATGCTGTAAGTACTGGACATGGAAGTTTAGGACACCAAACTACAAATGCTACAAGAAGTACATCAAACGACATCTCTGTCACAGTTGATGTCTATGTACAGTATCATGACCTAAGCATGATAGATGCAGGAATCACAGACCAATGGGTTACTTACCACAGAAGAACTCTTCATAAACTTTAAACCATTTACTCTTTGTTAAGCGACTTCAGTTAAAATTAAATATAGACAATAAGATTTGTTTATACTTTAATTTTAAGGATTTATTATGAAAAGAAGCATTGCAGGAAGACATTTTGACTTAACTGAACCCATCAAAAATTATGCCCAAGCAGCTGTTGATGTGTTAGACAAATACAATCTTGACATCACCTCAGCAAATACAGTCATCTCCAAATCTGAAAAAAAGGGTTTTACGGTTGAGTTTATCATAAATCTAAAAGATAAAAACACCATCGTAATCACACAAAAAGACAAAGACGTATATGCTGCCATAGACCTTGCCATAGAAAGACTCAAAAAGTCTCTTCGTCGACACTCCGACAAGATAAAAGGACACCGTATCATGTCATTTAAAGACATGGGCATAGAAGCAGAAGCGGTCACAGACTTAGATACAGAAGACATAGAGATAATCCCTATGGGACTAGAGCTTCATAAGCCACTTGACTTTGATGAAGCAGTGGATGCACTAAAAGATGAGAAAAAAAGACAGTTTATAGTGTTTAACGACCATGAAGGCACCATGAGAGTTATGTATAAAAGAGCTGATGGCAACTTCGGGCTTTATTAGCAGTACATAGGGGCAATCCCTTGTGCTTGCCCTCTATATAAAAATGCTTACCCACAAAGGTAGCATCTACAATTTTACACTTCCCAGTCTATTTTTAGCATTTGCAACAATCTCTTCATCTTCTCCCATATCTAAGTACTTAAACTTTTGCCCACTTTGGATAGTTCCATCCAAAATATCTCCAGAGTCTCTAAACTTCAAGTCTAGTTTGGCGATGTCAAAGCCATTGGTAGTTTGTGTAAACTGTATAAGTCTTTCTGAAGCTTTAAAGTTACTGTATAGGTAACACCAAGACTTTAATCCATTACGCCCTACTCTTCCCCTTAGTTGATGTAATGTAGCTAACCCTAGACGTTCTGCACCTACTATAACTATAAGTGTAAGTTTCGGTAGAGAGATACCTACTTCTACTACTGTAGTGGCTAACAAGATATTGCCTTTTTCTCTAAACTCTACTAACACTTCTTCTTTTTGCTTGTCTTTACCATGAGTCACATAAACATCTTCAAACTTCTCTTCCCAAAACCTTCTACTCTCTTCAAGTGACTGATACGGTACTTCCGTACTTTGCTCCACCAATGGATAAATGATAAGCACTTGGTGCTCTTGTGCTATCTCATCTTTGATGCGAGAAAGTAAGTTTGGAAAGTCAGGCTTAGTGATAGTCTGCGTAAGTACTTCTCTCTCGAATGGCGTGGTAGTGATAAGACTTACATCTAGTAACTCCGAGTCCATCATAGCTTGCGTTCTAGGTATAGGTGTAGCAGAGAATTGTATGAAATGGGGTTTATTGTCGCCTTTGGCAACCAAGGCCTCCAAACTAGCTCTTTGTTTTGTGCCAAAACGATGCTGTTCATCTACCATGACCAATGAGGCTTCTGGTAAGTCTTCTTTGTAGAGTAAAGCATGTGTACCTATGATAAAGTCTGCCTCTACATAATCGCCTTGATTTTTACCTTGCATGACCAGTGCAATATTGACAGATTTTGGTAAATGTTTTATGGCTTCTTCATAAAGTTGTAATGCCAATAGCGAAGTTGGTGCCATGAGTATACTTTTGTGTGGCAATGCCATCATCACTGAAGCCAATATAACCATCGTCTTGCCTGAGCCCACATCACCCACTACCATACGTTTTGTAGCTTTATCTTCACGTGCAACATCTACTTTTATTTGCTCTATCACTGCTTGTTGCTCATCTGTAAGTGCAAAGGGTAAGTTTGCCACAAAAGGTTGTATGTCGCCATGCAGCGCTTGAAGTGCAGGAAAATCAGTCCTTTTACCTCGTAACTTTTTGAGATGGTTATACGCTTCTACAAATTTAAGCACAGCCACAAAATCTGTTTTAAAACTTCCATTGTCATAGACTTCTTCCATAGACTTAGGAAAATGTATATGCATAAGTGTAGCTACTTCCTTGGAGTCTAAACCTTCATTATATAAATTCTGCTCTGAGACATAGACTTCTATGAGAGAAGCTATCTCACTCTCTTTTAGTACTGTTTTATACTTAGGTGTTATCTTCCCTACTTGCTTAATGGACTTTGGCTGTGACATCTGCCAGTATCCCTTATACTCTTCTAATTTTCCTTGTATAACATGGCTAGAACCCACTTCAAAAAGCTTATGATGATACGGTGTCACCTTAAAAAACATAGATGACACACGTCTTCCAGACTGCGTTAGAGTAAAAGTCACACGTAACTTGCCTTGGTACACAGAAGAGTCTACTACTTTTGCTTCCAATGTGTTTACTTGACCTAAAGTAGGTTTTAGCGTAAGTGTAGTATCGTTGTATGCTGTAGGGATGATAAGTGTCAAATCAAGAAGTGTATGGATTTTAAGTTTTTTAAAAAGTTGTTTTGCTTCTTCCATGTTTTTCTCCTTCCATATTTTGCTCCTTATGTATTATTGTCTCACTTAAGTAAATACCCAAATTTTTGGAAGAATGCAAATAACATGTCAAATTGACATGTTATTTTGTTTTATTGTCCTCATTTTTAGTAACAATCGAAAAAGAAATGTCTGAAAGCTCTGAATGTGACTTGATAAAATCATTCATTTCTTCAAGTGTCACAGACTCTATCTTCTCTAGTTGTGCTTTATCAAAATCAAGAGGCCTATCATAATAATAGTCACTGTAAGCACGACCTAGTCTTTGAGATAACGTTTCGGTACGTAGTGGTTCTGAGCCTAATAAGAACTTCTTTGTAGCACTTAATTCTTCTTGCGTGATACCATCTCTTACAAACCCATCTACAACAGACTGTATGAGGGCTTTAGCTTCATCTTGCGTAGAAAGCTTTGTTTGCAAATAACCACTCATATAAGAAGCAGACTTTGTACGACGTAAAGACGCATACACACCATAGGTAAGCCCACGTTTAACACGTATTTCTTCCATAAGCCTAGACCCAAATCCAGCTCCACCTAGTAGGTACTCGGCTATCTTTGCCTTGTACTGATCTTTTTCTGTGTAACTATAGTGAAAAGGTGCACCGAAAAAAATGTTGGCTTGCTGCGTATCTTCATCAAGCAAAACAATCTCTTTTTTATCTGAAACACTGACTTTTTCTATGTCTTTTGTACTCACTTTGGGTAGTAGTTTAAGTACCTCTTCTACATACTTTTGGGCTTCTTTGAACTCTATATCGCCGCCTACTACTGCTATGACATTGTTATATCCTAAGTGTGTTTGTATAAATGCCTGAATCTCTTGCAAGGTTAACTTTTTGATACTCTCTTCTGTTCCATCATAAGGTCTAGCCAAAGTAGAACCTTTAAACAATGTCTCACGCAAAGACGAAGCTGCTATGAAGTCAAAGTCAGACTTTTTCTGTACAAGCCATCCCATCTTTTGGTGCTTTATCTGCTCTAGTGCTTCTTTGCTATAGTTGGGGTCCTTTAGTAGCTCAACAAGTCTAGCAACTGCATAAGGAAACTCCGACTTCAAAGCAGAAACTTCCAATACAAAACTCTCACGCCCTACAGAAGCACCTACATCGACTGCATGGGCATCAAGTTTTGTAGCGAACCCTATACTGCCATCTTTTAAAGTCCCTTCATTTAGTAACTTAGCCGACATGTCTGCCAATCCATCTATGCTGTTAGCTAAATGTCCAGCATTTTTAAAAACAAGTTGCATGGAAACAATAGGAATGTATTTGCCCTCTTCAAAAACGATAGGCACTAACGCATCATTTACTTTAATTTCTCTAACTGTTCCAGCCATTAATATTCCTTGTAGTATACATACTATTATTACTATTTTTTTCATTTATATTCCTGTCTAAAGATGTCGTCTCAAAAACAGCATCATTCCTTAAAATCTTTCTAAGATATCATAAGCAGTATTGCGTTTAGCAGGGTTTTC
>CAZNEJ010000039.1:0-10402 GCA_964571975.1 uncultured Sulfurovum sp.
AGGTTTTCAATATACCCAATTGTGCTACGTCAGATTTTTGTTCAGAAAAACTCTCCCTAGCTTGTGATACATTGGCTTGTTTGCCAAAAAGTGCAGGAGCTACCCCCAAAATAGTGGCTGCCAAAGGTACATACGCATCTTTTATAATCTGAGAAAGCCCCTCCAAGAATTGTTTCACTGCCCCAAAAGATGCCTCTTTTGCTCTAGGGTCATTCAAATCATAACCTTCACATATTTTTTCTATAACAAAAGGAATCAGAGGTTTTGCATCACGCAACAGTGCGGCTACCTTTTCGCTATGTCCACTAGCTATAAGGTCTGCTGGGTCTTGTCCATCAGGAAAAAGAACTACCCCGCCATCAAACCCAGCCACTGACAACATTTGCGAAGCTTTAAGTGCAGCAGCCTTGCCTGCCTTGTCTCCATCATAAGCCAAGATGATTTTAGGGTCACCTTTGCGTAACATAGGCAAATGCTCTGCTGTAAGTGCCGTACCCATACCTGCTACTGCTTCAGTGAATCCTGCTTGGTGAAACATCACCACATCTAAGTAGCCCTCACAAACTATAAGTTTTTTGTTTTTATAGATGCTCTCTTTGGCAAGATGATAGCCATACAGTAAACGTGATTTGTTAAATAGTTTTGTCTGCGGTGAGTTGATATACTTGGCAGGATGACCTGTAATGGTCCTTCCCCCAAACCCCACAATGCTGGCACTCGCAGAATGTATGGGAAAGACTATACGTTCCACAAGACGTGCATAAAATCCAGAACCATTTTCACTCTGAGCGATAATACCTGCTTCTACTGCTTTAGGTAAAGGAAGCAAAGAAGAAGTCAAAAAACCCATAGCTTCAACACCTGTAGGAACATACCCTATGTCAAATTTTTCTATAGAAGACCTTGAGACTCCTCTGTCTAAAAGGTAAGACATAGCTACTTTGTCATGGCTTAGGTTTTTAACATACCATTGTCCTATGGCTTCAAGTACACGCTTGGCATCTGAGTAATCTGAAGATCCTTTTGTGTACGTCAAAGTAAAGTTAAACATAGAAGCTAGCTTTTCTATACTTTCAGGATAAGAGAGTTTTTCCAACTCCATCAGAAACTTGATGCTATCTCCTCCTACTCCACAGCCAAAACAATGGTAAATTTGTTTAGAGGGGCTTACTACAAAAGAAGGGGTTTTTTCACCATGAAAAGGACAGTTTGCCTTGTAGTTAGCTCCTGCTTTGCGTAACTCTATAAAGCTACCTACTACGTCTATAATGTCGATACTATTTTTCAAGGATTCTATGGAAGCGTTGTCTATCATTATAAAATTATAGCTAAGTTAGCTATAATTTAATCACATACTTTTTAAGGACGATTTTGGAACAACTATTACCTGCTTATGATGACCCACTTTTTTCTATACTCCTAATCATTGTTATGGGTCTCATCATAGCAGTAGCAACCTATGGATGGGGACTTTATAAGCAACAAAAGGAAGAAGGTAGCCTTCTAAAGTTTTTAGATAAGTTTGATTCGTCAGAATGTGCACTTGACACAAGCAATATGCCCTATAAGAGTCACATGCTAAAGCCCCTCACTCTACTTGCAAAAGCCTTTGAGCATGCAGGAGAGTATCATAAGTCTATCTCTATCTATCTCTATCTCATAAGAAACAACTCTAACGACTCAGGCAAATCAGAACTCCTTGAAAGACTAGGCAACACCTATCTTCATGCAGGTTTTTTAGAACGTGCTAAATCTATATATATAGATATTTTACGTAAAAATCCTCGTTCTATAAAAGTACTCTATGAGCTTGGAGTTGTTTATGAGATGATGCATGATTATGAAAAAGCCAAAGAAGTCATAGAACCTCTTGATCTACTCAAAGAAGACACCTATGCACTTAAAAAATTCTTAGACCTTTCACAAATCAAGGCAAACAAAAATATCTCTACTGAAAAGAAAATATTGGCGTTAAAACATATATTGGAAGAAGAGCCTACACTTTACCGTGAAGTAGTGGCACACCTACTCAAACTAGATACCCATGAAGCATGGAAAATCATAGACCCAGAACGTCTCAAAGAGGTACTTGACATACTTTGGTTCTTAGCAAATTCACAACTCGATTTAGATATAATCACAGCCAATCCAAAGCTAAGTACACTTTACTATGCCAAGGGTTATTTGCAAAGCATGAGTGAAAAAGACTGGGAAAGTGGTATTTTTGCACTTGATATGCTGGCAACAGCCAAACAAAATGGGTTTGAAGAAGGAGATTTACACTTCTCTTACCTATGCAATAAATGCAAGCAGAGTTTTCCCATCAGTTTTAAACGTTGTCCAAACTGCATGACTATACACTCTGTAAAAGTTGAGGAAAGTATTGGAAAAGCAAGTCCACAAACAGATTACTCTTTACTCTGATGGCTCTAGTCTTGGCAACCCTGGACCTGGTGGCTATGGTGGCATACTAGAGTACAATGGAAAGCGTAAAGAGTACTTCGGAGCAGAAGTACATACCACCAATAACCGTATGGAGCTTAGAGGTGTCATAGAAGGACTCAAGCTTCTTAAAGAGCCTTGCAAAGTAGAGGTTGTCTCAGACAGTTCTTATGTGATTAAAGCCATCAATGAATGGCTAGCAGGTTGGGTGAAAAAAAACTTTAAAAAAGTCAAAAATATCGATTTGTGGGAGGCTTATTTAGAAGCTGCAAAACCACACAATGTCAAAGGCACATGGGTACGTGGTCATAACGGGCATCCAGAAAATGAACGCTGTGATGAACTTGCAAGAAATGAAGCAGAAAGAATAAAGGCAACTTTATAGCCAAACAAAGGAACAAAAATGACCGACTACAGTCACTTAGAAAAACGACTGCATTATACGTTTAAGAACAAGCAATTGATTATTGAGGCTTTGACACACAAGAGTCACAAGAAGCCTTACAATAATGAGCGGCTTGAATTTTTGGGAGATGCGGTACTTGACCTCATCGTGGGAGAATATCTCTTCAGCAAGTTCCCAAAGTCAGATGAAGGCATACTCTCAAAAATACGTGCTTCACTTGTCAATGAATCTGGCTTTACACTACTGGCTAGAAACCTTGACTTGGGAAGCTATATTTACCTCTCATTGGCAGAAGAAAATAACAACGGGAGAGATAAGCCTTCTTTACTCTCTAATGCCTTTGAGGCTATCATGGGGGCTGTATACCTTGAAGCAGGACTAGAAGTAGCTAAAGATATCTCCATAAAGCTACTAGAAGAGTGTCACCCTAAAATAGATTTACAATCCTTGTCAAGAGATTACAAAACTGCTTTACAAGAATTGACACAAGCCACACATGGCATAATACCTATTTACGAGATGTTAGGCTCATCTGGGCCAGACCATAAAAAAGAATTTGAGATAGCAATCATTTTGCACGATAAGATTATCGCAAAAGCAATAGGCAAGAGCAAAAAAGAAGCTCAACAAAAAGCAGCCAAGATAGCCCTTAAAGAATTGAAAGCATTCAAGGAAGTAAAAGTATGAATACCTTTGGGAAAAAACTGACCCTTACTACCTTTGGAGAGTCTCATGGAAAAGCATTGGGTTGCATACTCGATGGAGTACCAGCAGGGTTAGTTATAGATGAAGATTTTATACAAGCAGAGTTAGATAGAAGAAAGCCTGGCAAGTCGAAGTTAGAGACTGGACGCAAGGAAGATGATAAATTCGAAATACTCTCTGGTACTTTCGAGGGTCTAAGTACAGGTACACCCATAGCCATGATCATCTTTAACACCAACCAAAAATCAAAAGACTATGACAACGTTAAAGACCTTTTCCGTCCAGGGCACGCTGATTTTACTTACTTTCACAAGTACGGACTAAGAGATTATAGAGGTGGCGGACGAAGTTCAGCACGTGAAACTGCTGCACGAGTAGCAGGTGGTGCTATAGCAAAACTAATGCTTAAAGAATTGGGTATATCCATACAAGCAGGAGTTTGTGAAGTAGATGGCATAAAAGGAGAGGTTCAAGACTTTGAATATGCAAAAACATCCAGAGTATATGCTCTTGACCCAAGCAAAGAAGCCGCACAAGAAGCCGCTATATTGGCAGCAAAAAATAATCACGATTCTGTAGGTGGCGTAGTACTTACAACTGCTACTGGTGTACCCATAGGCTTGGGAGAACCTCTATACTACAAGCTAGATGCCATCCTTGCTGAAGCTATGATGGGCATAAATGCAGCCAAAGCTGTAGAGATAGGAGATGGCGTGGCAAGTACACACCTCAAAGGTAGCCAAAACAATGACGAGATAAGAAATGATGGTTTTACATCTAACCATTCTGGTGGCATGCTTGGAGGTATTTCAAATGGAGAGACCATCATAGTTAAAACGCATTTTAAGCCTACCCCTTCTATATTTCAACAACAAGAGACCGTAACGACTGACAATGAAAACGCAGATTGCACCCTGAAAGGGCGACACGACCCTTGCGTTGCCTTGCGTGCTACAGTGGTATGTGAAGCTATGATGGCTCTTGCTTTAGCAGATATGAGCCTTCTTAATATGGGCAAAAAAATGGACCATTTAAAAAATATTTATAAAGGATAACATCGTGAAAAAAATTGGATTAGGGTTACTTGGGATTATTGTTGTTGCAGGTATTTACTACTTTAGTGCTGGGGCAGAGCAGATAAGTACTAAGATAAAAACACAGATAAATCAAGAACTTACTTCTCTTCAAAAAGAGGGCTTCTCTGTCCAAGATAGAGAGATAAAAGAAGAAAAAGAACATTTTGTCATCTCCTTTGATGAACCTCTAAAAATAGCACAATTTTTCGTTCGTCAAGGTATACAACTGAATGTTAATGATGCAGAGATTTTAAAAGGTTTAAAAGTAGGTGTAGATGTTCACTATCTCAATGATGCTTATTCTGCTGTATCCTTTGACATCTATCCTCTTGCCTTACCTGCTATGCTTACCCAGTTGTTGCAGGATGATGCAGATAAAAATACTTTGGCACAGCTAGAAAAAATGCTAGAGAAAAAAACATTTCTCACACATGTCTCCATAAACAAATTGGGCACTGGGTTTAAAGGGCACATGAAAGACATAGATGAGGTACTGCATAGTGAAAAAAATGTACTAATCCAAATGAAAGGCATGAAGTTCTCAGGTGATCTAAAAAATGGCAAAATGCAAAGTATAGAGCAAAACATTCATTCACTGAATATATTCCTGCCTGACGAATTAGACATCAAACTTACAAATCTTGCAAGTACCCATGTAGGTACTGGAAAAACACCTTATGATTACCGTGCAGATTACAGCCTAGAAAAAGTTACCTTTGACAGAGAGTCTAAATTTAGCCTCACAGTAAAAGATAGCACAGTACATTCTAAATCTACCGTAAAAGATGGTCTTATCTCTGTAGTTATGCATACCACCACTAAGTCCATACGCTTCATAACAAAGGGGGAAACTTATGTTCTAGATAATTTTGCTTTTGAGACAAAGATGAAAGGTCTTAATATCTCTTCTTTTGAAAAACTACAGCAAATAGATGTCAACAACAAACAAGAAGTAAATGCACTTTTGCAACAAATGCTATCTAAAGGTGTCAGTTTTGAAATCCCTACTTTTTCTGTTGACAACATAGAGGCAGAAAGTCAAAAAATAGGTGGTTTTAGCATCACCTCAAAGGTAAGCATAGACAAGTTAATTGACATAAAAGCCATAGAACACAACCCAATGTCTCTACTTTCTTACATAGATGCGAACTTGCATATATCATTCTCTAAAGAGCTCTTTAGTCTTATAGCACAACAACCCCAAGCCATGATTGTACTTATGCTCTTTCAGCCTAAAGACATCAATGGGAAAAAATCATATGAGATTGATTTGAAAGATGGAAAACTTCTTGTGAATGGTCAGCCCATCATGTAGGCTCATCCAAGCCTTTTACTCTAAAGGTCTTGCGATGAATGTAGCATCTACCATGCTTCACTAACGCCTCCATGTGAGCTTTAGTACCGTATCCTTTATGTCTTTCAAAGCCATATTGGGGGTACAACTCAGCCATCTTAACTATCTCTCTATCTCTTGTTACTTTAGCAAGGATACTCGCGGCTGATACTTCTTGTATCTTCTCGTCTGCCTTTACCATAGTTGCTATGTTATCAGCCCCAAAAGTACTATTGCCATCAAAAAGGTAGTCTACATCTGGCAAATATCTTTGTATCTTTTGTAAACCATTTTGTAAACATTTGGAGATACCCAATTCATCTACCTCTTGTGCCGAAAAAGAGACTATATGATAGTCCGAATTTTCTACAATCTTTGGATACAGTGCTTCACGCTTCTTTTTTGTCAACTTCTTAGAGTCCATTAGTCCCTCAACTGGATTTCTAAGTACAACTCCAGCCATGACCAAAGAACCTGCCAAAGGACCTCTTCCTGCTTCGTCTATGCCGCAAAGTGCTTTTTTATTCACTCAAGACCTCTAAAAATGCCTTTCCATACCTCTCAAACTTCACTTCCCCTATGCCATGCACTTCCAGCATCCCTTCTTTGTTCTTTGGCGCTTTAGACGACAAGTCTTTGAGTGTTTTATCGGAGAAGACTATATACGGTGGTATACCTTTTTTTGAAGCTATGTCTGTACGCAAAGTACGCAGCTTGTCATACATATCGGCATCATAATCATCAAAGTAAGTGACTTTCTTTTTAGTTTCTGTCTTTTGTACCGTAAGTCTTTCTTTTTTTAGGTCTATTTTATGTACGCCTTTTATGACCTCAGCCCCAAATTCTGTCAACTTGTAAACTTTGAACTCTCCTATGGTAACAGCCCCCAATTCCAAGAGTTTGTCGCCTATAGTAAGCCATTGGGATTTACTATACTCATTTCCTATGCCATATACAGAGAGTGCATCATGACCATTTTGCAAGAGACGTTGCTCTTTGCTTCCTTTGAGTACGTCTACTATATAGTGAAGTCCAAATTTTTGTTCTGTTCGCAAGATGGCAGAAAGCATCATGCGTGTTGCTTTAGTGATATCTACCTTTTCAGATGCGGGGGTTGTGCAATTGTCACATTTTGTCAAACAGTTGTCTATATGGTCATCAAAATATGAAGCTACCGTTTGATGCCTACAGTTCTCAGAATTTGCGAATCGTACCATAGCATCTAATTTATTGAACGCATGTTGCTTGTAAGGTGTCTCTGGTAGATCTTCTATAAACATCTTTTGTTGCACAATGTCTGCAGCAGAGTAAAGTAAAAGTGTCTCAGACTCCACACCATCACGTCCAGCACGTCCTATCTCTTGATAGAAATTTTCTATGGTTTTGGGTAGGGTCATGTGTACCACGAAACGTATGTTAGACTTGTCTATGCCCATCCCAAAGGCTATGGTGGCCACAACTATCTGTACCTTATCTGCGACAAAATCTGCGTAGGTTTTGTTTTTCCTCTGGGTAGGAAGTCCTGCATGATATGCTTCTGCTTCCACACCTTTGCTTTGTAAAAAACTAGCTATAGCTTCTGTAGACTTTCTTGAAAGCGTGTATATAATACCTGCTTCGTCGTCATGAGATTTTAAAAACTCCAGCAATTGCTGTCTACCATCTTTTATGCGGTGTCTGGCGTTGATACTAAGATTTTCACGAAACAAAGAGCCTCTTACGCGCATAGGCTCAATAAGTCCTAAGTTTGTAGCGATGTCACTTTCCACTGCGTTAGTAGCCGTGGCAGTAAAAGCTGCTATGGCTGTAGTAGAAAACTGTTCTTTTAGTAAAGAAAGTCGTCTATAATTTTCTCTAAACTCATGCCCCCATTCAGAGACACAGTGAGCTTCATCTATGACAAAAAAATTGATGGGAAGTTGATGTAGCATATTTAAAAAATACGCATTAGTCAGGCGTTCTGGAGCTACATAGAGTAGTTTTATCTCACCTGCTCTTAGCTGCGTTTCTATCTCTTGAGACTCTTCAAGCGTTTGCATAGAAGATAGCATGGCTGCAGAAATGTCGTTAGACTGTAGTGCCACAACTTGGTCGTGCATGAGTGCTAGCAAAGGAGAAACCACTACCGTGATGCCCTCCATAAGAAGTGATGGTAGCTGATAACAAAGTGACTTCCCTCCACCTGTAGGAAGTATCATCAATACATCTTGTTTATTGACAATGGCATCTACCACCTCTTCTTGCAAAGGTCTAAAAGTATCATGTCCGAAATAGTGTTTAAGGGTTTCTAATTTATTCATGAGTGTAGTGTAGCGTGAATTATCCTAAATATAGAAAAACATGTCAAAATGACATGTTTTTAAACCCAAACAACACAATCCTTGCTTCAAACTCTAGCACTACACAAGAAAGAATTTAAAGTGAGTTTTGTCTCAAATTATTTGCTTATTTACGTCTACGTCTCATCAAGAAGTAGACCAGTACGCCACCCAATGCCAGTCCTCCCAATACCTGCACCCAAGCAGAGATTAAAAGGCTCTTATTGACAATGGTTTTATGCACGTCATTGTCTATGGTCACGTCTGCATATTTCGCAGCGTGTACCATGAGTGAAACGGCTAAATCTTCATTTGGCATCTCCTTGTGACAAGACAAGCATGCCCCTGACCTGTCTAGTTTTGCTCTGCTTTCATTGTCTAACGCTTGTGAGAGTCGCCAGTGGTTTCCTACTGTTTGTACCTGTGTGCCATTTTCGTCTATCATCACTGAGTAGTCATGTTTTAGGTTAGGTATGGCTGGGATTTGCTCATCTACGCCTTTAACCAGTAGAGTTTTGTCTGCACGCATCAGGTCCACAATGGTAGTTTTAGTTTGGTCTGCAAAATACTTACCACCATGGATACCTTTTCCCTGTGCCTTTAAGCTTGTATGACAGCTCTCACATGTGCGTGACTCTTTAGTGATAGTATGTGGCTGTACTGCGGACATCACTATGGCATTTACTCCATCTTTTGGTACAGGTACTGTGCCGTTGTTTTCTACGCCTTGGAGTTTGAAGATATGGTTATGTAGCAGGGTATTGCCCTCTTTGCCTATCACAGTAAGTGTGACTTGACAACCAGGGATAGTAGGAGAGATACGCCCCTCGCCATTTAGAGAAAGTGCTGGGTCTTCCCAACGTAAGTAGGAACGTGTCTCTGTCACTTTACCATCAACCAAAAAGTCTTTAAGCGTATCTACCTCTCCTGTTTTACCATTGACATGGTGCTTAGATGCTGCTAGATAATCTGGGTTTTGTTTTCCACCAGAGTAGTCTATCTTGACATGACAACCATAACACTGAGGAGCCCATGTTGCATGACAAGTGTAACATTCTAGCTTATCTGTATGGGCTTGTATCTGATCCATAGCCACTAAGCCTTCTTTGGAGATTTTGCCTTCTTCTTTAAGTAACTTTAGGGGCTTTAGTTCTATGTCCTTCCCTGAAGAAAGGTGCATCATAATCTTCTTGCCTTTACGTACTGCTTTGGTTAGTGGATTTCCCCTTGCAGAAAGTAAAAACCCATCTCCTCTATCAGCTGGGATAGCCCCTTGTTCTAGGTAGGCTGCTAACGTTTGTGTAGTACCTCTAGCTTTGCCAGTTTTAGGCTTAGTTGCAAACTCATCAGAATAGCCCAAAGGTAGTTCCCAAGGGTACTTAGATGTTGTACCATGACAATCTTGACACTCTATCTCCACTGCACCTAGGTTTGCACCTCTAAAAAACCCATCTCCATGCATGTCATTTGAAGTATGGCAGTCTTGGCAAAGCATGCCTTTGGAGTAGTGTATATCTTCTGTTAGGTGCAAATAACGCTTGCTATGAAGCTTAGGCTGCCCATTGCCTTGGTCATCAAAAGTTGATTGATATGATGTTTCCATCAATCCCTGATAAGACACACCTATACGTTTACCTCTATTATGGCAAGTCGTGCAAGTCTCCACTGGTATACCAGAATAATTGACATCATTTACATGCACTTTAACTTCACGAGAAGACTGTATAGAATGCACTAGCATATGTCCATCTTTAGTCTTAGAGATACTCTTGTCTTTACCCTCATAAAGCCCTGCGTTAGAGTAAGGAACATGACAAGAAGCACAGCCTATGCCTCTGTAATCTCCTCTTCTTTTTCGTCCTTTTCCTCCCGTATGACAACGTAAACATTCTTGCCTTAGGTAAGTATATACAGAAAGTGTAGGGTCAAGCTCAACTTCTTCTGCTGTAGGGGCTTGAGGCAGTTCTATAGTCTCATCTAAAAAGCCTTGTGGCTCTAGTCTTTGTAGTGCATCCATATAATTTTGATAAGCTTTTGTACCCAAGCGTTTATGTGGGTCTGGAGATTTTCCTCCAAAGTTTGTATAGGTATGCTTGTAGCCCTCTTTAGCACCAAAGCTCCA
>CAZNEJ010000040.1:0-10075 GCA_964571975.1 uncultured Sulfurovum sp.
ATCCCAAGACAACAATGACAACAACTATAAAAAATATCTGTATTATACTCAAGAAGCAGATTCATTGTGTAAGGAAAATACACCAAACCCTTAATTGGTATTTAAATTATTATATACTCTCCAAATTAATTTGCTGAGTATATAGTCTTATTTAATATCTTCTTCAATGATAAGAGACTTTTCACTTGGCTCTTTCATTTCATCTTCTTTTTCATCAAACATTTCTTTCTTAAAAAGTTTAAGTAAATCAATGAGTGTCTTGTGTATATCTTCACGGTTTACTATCATATCGATGAGTCCGTGTTCAAGCAAAAACTCTGAACGCTGAAAACCTTCTGGTAAATCAACGCCTACAGTTTGCTTAATGACTCTTTGTCCTGCAAAGCCTATGAGCGCTCCTGGTTCTGCCATTATGATGTCACCTAGCATTGCAAATGATGCGGAGACTCCACCCATTGTAGGGTCTGTTAAGATAGAAATGAAAGGTAGACCTTTATGATGCAGCCTGTTTAAGGCGGCAGAAGTTTTAGACATTTGAAGCAACGAGTAGGTACTCTCTTGCATTCTAGCTCCACCTGAGGCAGAAACGATGATGAACCCACAGTTTTTTTTCATAGCTCTATTTATGCCACGAACTATCTTCTCACCCTCAACGCTTCCTAGACTACCGCCCATAAAAGAGAAGTCAAAAACTGCTATCTCTACATCTTGTCCATCGATAGTACACGAACCAGCCATGACAGAAGAAGTTTTACCAGTTTTTTCTTTGGCTTCTTCTAGTCTCTTTTTGTACGATTTTTTATCTGAAAACTTTAATGGGTCTACAGGTGCCAATGACATATCGAATTCCACAAATGAACCTTCGTCAGCCAGTGATGCTATACGTTTTTCTGCAGATATGCGAAAATGATGATTACACTTAGGGCAAACATTCTGCTTGGCTTCTACTTCTTTATAATACATAAGTGAAGTACATTTAGGACATTTTATCCATTGACTTGGAGATTCTTGTGTTTCTTCATCTTTTTTAAATAAACTTCCAAACATACATTTATTCCTCTAATGTTTTTATTAAATTTTCAATTTTCAAAGCTGTGTTTTTATCTTTTGATACTATAACATAATCCTCTTCAACAATAACCTCAAGCCCTTTACAAAGTGCCAAACCTGCAGCAAAATCATAGATGCGAAACTTTCCTACATACAACACATAATTTACAGAACGAGCATAAGCCAAAGACAATGCAATGGCACCTGGTGCTCTAAATTTAAGCTTTTCTTCATCTAGGCGTGCCACAAGCTTGGGGTTTGCATAGGCTTTTTCGAACAAACCTACTTCGGCATTAGGGGAAGTATGCGGTGCATGCCAAGAAGGAGAAAACAGTTTTCCTTGCTGTACGCTATCAGCTTCAGTAGTAGAAAATATATCAGCATTTGCAAGATTGCAAACAATAGCTGCATCCAAAATACCATCAGCATTTATCTTGGCAACAGAGGTACCATAAAAAGGAAAGAGAGACAGAGCATTAGAAGAGCCATCTATGGGGTCTATGATAATCCTATCTGCACCTGTACCAATGATACCTGACTCTTCAGATTCTATCTGCCCAAAAGAGCCTAGATGTTTTACAAAAATAGCCTCTGCCATAAGGTCAAGTTTTGAACTCACATCTCCACCTGCACCCACAACAGTTTTTTCAAACCAAGAGGCATCAAAACCTTTTTCTATTGCCTTTGCTATTTCTTCATTGGCTTCAATACAGGCTTTAGTAAAAGCTGTCATGTTAATTATTCACCTTTTTTGTCTGTGACAATCGTTGGTTTTATGCCACGTGGTGCTACCATCCAGAACTTACGTATTTCCGTTCTAAAGTTTTCTAAAATTACTGTGGCTCTTTTAGAACCTGTTTTGTCTACATAGTCTTTTAGAAGTGCTTTTAGTTCAAACATTTCTGCATCCCACTCATCTGTGTCGATGCGAAGTGCCTCAACAAGTTCAGGATTTACTTTTTCATAAAACTTACCCTCTAGGTCATAAACAAATGCTTTACCACCTGTCATACCTGCACCAAAGTTTACACCTGTTTTACCAAGTATAACCGCAGTACCACCTGTCATATACTCACAAGGGTGGTCACCAGTACCTTCTACTACAGTCGTAGCTCCAGAGTTACGCACAGCAAAACGCTCACCTACTTGACCATGCACATAGAGCGTTCCACCAGTTGCACCATAAAGACAGGTATTTCCCCCAAGTGCAAACTCATGACCAGCTTTTTGTGAAGTAATAACTATCTTTCCACCATGCATACCTTTGCCGATATAGTCATTACCTGCACCCTCGATATTGATGTTAATGCCTTTAGACAAAAATGCACCAAGTGACTGCCCAGCAGTTCCTTTCATGTTTAGTGTAATCGTTCCTTCTGGAAGACCTTCATTTCCATGAATAGCTGCTATCTCACCAGAAATTCGTGCAGCAAAAGATCTGTTTAGGTTTGATATCTCTTTATGTAAAACGATTGGTGTCGAAGGGTCCTTGATGGTTGACATCAACTCTTTCACAAGTTCTTTTTCGTACTCGTTTTTGTCATAAGGCTCATTAAATGGTACTTGACAAGTATTTTCCCCTTCAATGTCGTATAGTATCTTGTCAAAGTTAAACTTCTTTGCAAAATCATCATCTATGACTTCCAGTAAGTGGTTTTGACCAATAATTTCTTCTAATGATGCGTATCCAAGTTCTGCCAGTATCTCTCTTACTTCTTCTGCCATAAGCGTAAAATAATTAATCACTTTTTCGACATTGCCTTTAAAACGCTTACGCAATCTTTCGTCTTGTGTGGCTACACCCACGGCACAGGTATTGAGATGACAAACCCTAAGCATAATACAACCTACTATGACTAATGCACCCGTACCAAAAGCATACTGTTCAGCTCCTAGAAGAGCTGCTTTAACCACATCTAAGCCTGTTTTTAGTCCACCATCAGTCTCTAGCGTCACTTGCCCTCTAAGTTTATTTGCTTTGAGTGAGTTATGTGCTTCTATGAGTCCAAGCTCCCATGGATTACCTGCAAAACGTATGGATCCTATAGGTGCTGCACCAGTCCCTCCATCTGAACCTGAGATGATAATCTTATCGGCGTAAGCTTTGGCTACACCTGATGCTATAGTCCCTACGCCTGCAGTAGATACTAGTTTCACCGCTACTTTAGCATGAGGGTTAACCTGCTTCAAGTCATAAATAAGCTGTGCCAAATCTTCTATAGAGTAAATATCGTGATGTGGTGGTGGAGAAATGAGTGTTACCCCTGGTTTTGTAAACCTAAGTGAGGCAATGAGCGGAGATACTTTAGAACCAGGCAACTGTCCGCCCTCGCCTGGCTTAGCACCTTGAGCTACTTTAATTTGCAACTCTTTTGCAGAACGCAAGTACTCAGGTGTTACACCAAAACGTCCAGAAGCCACTTGTTTGATGGCAGAGTTTTTAATCGTGCCATAACGTTCAGGATTTTCTCCTCCTTCACCAGAGTTTGACTTGCCACCTATGGTATTCATAGCCACGGCTAATGTTTCGTGTGCTTCTTGGGAGATAGACCCCATGGACATAGCAGCTGTTGAAAAACGTTTAAAGATTTCAGATAATGGTTCGACATCATCAATACTGATAGGTTTTCTGTCGCTCTTTAGGTCATAAAAGTCACGGATGAACTTTTTATCTCTTGCGTTAACCAGTCTTTGTACTTCAGCATAATCTTCTTTGTTTCCAGTCTGCGCACATTTTTGAATAGCTGCAATAGTAGGACGTGAAAAATCGTGAAACTCTTCGCCTTTTCTATATTTGTAGTATCCACCTTTATACAAGACGTTCTTTTTATCATCAAACTTAGAAGTAAAAGCTCGTTTGTGATTTGCATTGAGACGTGCATCTATATCTTCATAGCCTAAGCCTGGCAAAAGCCCATAAGTACCTGCAAAACATTCTTCAACTATCTCATCACTAAGCCCTATGGCATCAAAAAGCCTAGAGTTTCTGTAAGATGAGATGGTAGCAATCCCCATTTTGGACATAATCTTCATCAGTCCTGCACCCATGGCACGTCTAAAACGTTTTAAGGCTGGCTTTACATCTTCGTCTTCATCCATAAGCTGTTCAACCGTATAATATAACACATAAGGGAAGATGGCCGCTGCCCCATATGCTATCATGACGGCCGCCGTATGTGGGTCAAACACTTCGCCAGTTACTGCAAGAATACTCGTAAGATGTCTAAGGTTTTGTGCCAAAAGTTCTTGACTAAGATAGCCCACGACCATAAGCATAGGCAGAACTTTTACATTTTCATTTAATTCTCTGTCATCTATGATGATGGTTCTCACGCCATTATCTCGTACATCTATGATAATTTTTGCTGCTAGTGCTTTAAGGCTAGCTTTTATGTCAGAGCTATAAACAGTTGAGTATGTTTGTGCCTTATAAGAACTGTCATACTTTTCATTAGATACATCTCCAAACTCTTTAACCAAAGAAAACTTTTCTGCAGACATCACAGGCAGTACTGTTTTTAGTCTTTTGGCATGTTCTGGTCCATCACTTAAGACATTTTGTCTTTCACCAAAACCAGTATTTAAAGACATAACTGTTTTTTCACGTATAGGGTCTATGGGAGGATTTGTCACTTGTGCAAATTTTTGTTTAAAAAAGTCTGTAAAGTTTCGCTGCTGGGTTGAAAATGCAGCGATAGGTGTATCGTCTCCCATAGATCCTGTGGTCTCTTTACCTTCAAGCATCATAGGCTTGATGATGTCTTTTGCAACTTCAGCAGTAAAGTTGAAATAACGCTGCTTGGCTTCCATGTCTTTTTTGTCCTTAGAGCACTTTTCTACCTGTGTATTTGGTACAAATTCTTGTAAGTAAGACATATTTTGACCTAGCCATTTGTCATAAGGATGTGCTGCTTTTAGATACGCGTCAATATCTGCACTCTTCAACACTTTCCCATGCTTAAGGTCTATGCCCATCATCTCACCAGACTGTAAACGTCCACGCTCCACTATCTCTTCATCTGGGATGCTTAATACGCCATACTCCGAAGAGATAAGCAATCTGTTGTCTTTTGTTCTAATATACTTCGAGGGTCTAAGTCCATTTCTATCCAACACACAGCCGATGTAACGCCCATCGGTCATACTCACAGCCGCTGGTCCGTCCCAAGGCTCAAAACAGGTGCTAGCATACTCATAAAAAGCTCTAAGGTCTGCGTCCATATGTGGTGCATTGTGCCAAGGTGCAGGTATAAGTGACCTAGCTGCTTTAAAAAAGTCTACTCCATTTACGCGTAAAAACTCCATAAAATTATCTAGGCTTGCTGAGTCGGACATATCATCTTGTATAACATCTCTTAGCCTGAGCATTTCTTCATCTGTAAACACTTCAGACTTTGCAGCTGCCATTTTGGAAGCTACATTAAAACGGTTCGCGGTGACTGAATTTATCTCACCGTTGTGGGCTATCATCCTAAAGGGTTGGGCTAGTTTCCACTGTGGCAGAGTGTTGGTAGAAAAACGTTGATGAAAAAGACAAAATGAGATTTCAAAATCTGGATTTGCCAAATCTGTATAAAACTGTTTAATGTGTGTAGGCATCACAAGCCCTTTGTACGACACAACAGAGGTTGAAAACGAGGGAATGTAAAAGTCACCGTCCTCTTTAAGTTTGGCTTCTATCTCTTTGCGAGAAAGGTATACCAATGCCTCAAAACGATTCGCGGCAACTGCACCTTTAGGAGCTACAAATACTTGCTTGATGCTAGGCAGAGATGCCAATGCTTGTTCACCTAAAGCATCAGTATCTACAGGTACTGTACGTGTATAGAGTATATTTAAGTCATTGTTTTCACAGACTTTATTGATGATGTCAAAGTCAGAATCATTACGAGAAAAAACCATAGCCACAGCATAAGTCTCAGGAAGTTCTACGCCTTCGCTTGACAGCACTTTGGTAAAAAATGATTTAGGAAGAGAAAGAAGCAACCCCGCTCCATCTCCTGTTTTGCCATCTGCTGCTACTGCTCCTCTATGCATCATGCGTGAGAGTGAGGTAACTGCATCTTCTATATTTTTATGTGAAGGTGTATTGTCGATGGAAGCTAAAAGTCCGAAACCACAATTGTCTTTAAATGAGGTAAATAAATCTTGCATGTTTAACCTTAAAAATGTAATAATGACACATCATATAGCGTGTCTGTAATGGTGGGGATTATAGCTAAATTGGGGTTAATATTGGTTTAATAGTTATAGAGCTGTGTACGCTGTGCTTATAGGTTTAACATCCTTTAGACTATAATAGTATGAAATAAAAGGAGTCATCATAAAAGGGTTTATACTAAGTGTAAAAAAAGCCAAAAATGAAGACTCCATTGCTGTGGTCTTGTCCGATAAAGAGATACGTACTTACTACCGTTTTTTTGGTGCAAGACACTCCATACTTCAACTTGGAAACTTGGTAGATTTTGAAGTAGAGGGTGAAGGTTCTTCTTTTTTACCTAGGCTTCGCTCACTCTCGCACATGGGTTTTCCTTGGCTTTATGACAAAAACAAGTTACTCATATGGCAAAACTTCATTAAAAAGTTTGAACCTCATCTACGTGATGCAAGTGAACTGGAGCCTTTTTACTACGACCTGCTGCTCAATGCTGCTAAAAAGTGGGACAAGCAAAACACCAAAAGGCTTGTATGCGAAAGCTACATAGAGCTATTGGATTATGAAGGTAGACTCCATACGGAGGAGGATTGCTTTATTTGTGAGCAACGTATAGAAGATGACATTTCTCTTATGCAAGCGTTTAAACCTGCACACCCTATGTGCATATATAGTCCTGCTTTACCTACTAAAAAAGTGTTAGATTTTTTTGCCAGTAAAAAAACTGTATTTTTTGAAGATTATGAGGTGGATTACCTCTTTGATGTGGCTATGAAAGGGTTTTAGTTTGCGTATTTTCTTTTGGCTTTTTGTACCTTTTCGTATCCTTTAAGTAGGTTTAAGTGTTTTTCAAAACCTTCTAAACTCAAACCTGAAAAGTGAAGTCCATGAAAACTAAGCTTCTTTGCCAATATATCTTCGCAGTCTCCCACACAACCCTTGCCATACATCTGAACCAAACTAGGTCTATACTCGCTAAAAGTCTTGTCTTCTAAATGTATGATTAGCATCGCGTGAAGACACTTGTATAGCCGTGTACGCTCCTCATCTAGTACTGCCATATGATGACACCATGTGACCCACTCTTGGGCGTTCTCAAAGTCGCCTAGTGCTAAGTACAACATGGCTTTAAGCTCACCTACTTGTAAGCTTTCCCATGGGGTATCTGCATCAGGTACAACTCCTATGAACTCCGCTACTTTTGTCATATCACTATATGCACCCTCTTCTAGGTTTTCTAGCACTTCTAGTAACTGCTCATAGCTTAGCTTATCTAGTCCTAAAAGTGCTTCACGAAAGTACGCACCTTCGTTGTTGTTAGACCACAACAAATCTTCTACAGGGTAGATATCTGACATGCCAGGAATGAGTATGCGACAAGCGTATACGCCCAAGTGTCCATAGTTGGCTATGAAGATTTCATAACCTGCATCTATGGCTATCTGACTCAAGTATGCTAGCTCACTTTTTGTGTCTGCCTCATAGTTCCAATTTACAAAGTCATAGTCACTACTTTCTCTAAAAAACTCATACGAAAGTAAACCTGTGGCATTGATGAAGTGTGTTTCTAGGTTATGTGGGTCTGCAACCTCATCTAGATTAAATGATGCAGATTGAAAGTCATCTAGTGTATCTAAGCTACGTCCTTGTAAAAGTTCCGTTACCGTGCGTTCAAGTGCTACTTCAAAACATGGATGGGCTCCAAAAGAAGCAAATACAGAACCATCTTTATGGTGTATGAGTGTCACACAGACAACAGGATACACTCCACCAAGCGATGCGTCACATATACGCAAATGATACCCATAGTCCTCTAGTTTACTAACAGATGCTTGAATATCAGGAAATCTATCCATCACTTCTTTGGGAACCAGTGGCAAACAAATGCCTTCGGAGATAATCTTATTTTTCGCATAACGTTCATAAATCTCACATAGGGCTTGCACTTGTGCTTCACTTTGCGTGTTGCCCGCTGCCATGCCGTTACTTACATAGATGTTAGCTATGATATTTATAGGGAAATAGATAACTTCTTCATCGCTTTGTCTCATAAACGGCAAAGCACAGATACCTCGACTGTCTACTCCTGCGTTGATGTCTATGAGTTGGTATGGTGTGAGTTCACTTTGTGGGTCGAAGTATGCCCAAAGTGTTTCGTCAAGAAGACCTTTTGGCATATGCTCGTCTTCAGGCTCAAAAGCAAACCATTTTTCATTAGGGTAATGCACAAAATCACCACCTACTATATCTGACCCCAAGTAGTAGTCTGCAAAAAAATAGTTACAACTCAAACGCTCAAAGTACTCTCCCAAAGCAGAAGCCAAACAAGCCTTGGGACTTGCACCCTTACCGTTGGTAAACATAAGACCACAAGAGCTGTCTCTTATGTGCTGTGAATACACAAAAGGCACAGGGTTAAGCCTAGAGACTTCGTCTATCTCAATCTGATGCAAAGAGAGTTTGGCGTACATCTTTGCTATGCTTTCTTCAAGTGAAGCGTCTTTACCCTTGATATATGTTTCTTCTGCCATTTTCTTAAACCTTTTATATAGTATAGAGTGTCTACTCTATGAGTTTTAGTCTAGCTAGTAATCCTACTGTAGTTGTGTATCCTACTTCAGTAAATCGTAGCTCACCTTTGGAATCATACACAAATGTAGTAGGAAAGGCTTCTACTTTAAACTTTTTTGCCCAGATGCCATTGCTGTCATTTAACACTCTAAAACTTAAATTATTTGCTTTCATATATGCTTGTACTTTTTCGTCATTACCAGAGCTAACCATGACCGTTAGTACTTCATATCTTTGCGAAATACTTTGTATGTTTGAGGCTTCTAGTCTGCAAATAGGACACCATTCTGCCCAAAAATGAAGAACTAAAGGCTTACCTTTGAGCGTTTGATAGCTACTACCATCTAAAAGTTTTACCTTTAATGCGGGCAAAGATGTACTGAAAAGTTCAGGTTTACGCAGGTAAGAAAATACATTACTTACGACAAACAAGATAAGCAAGGCTATAGAAAGCTCTTTAAGTATAGATTTTGGATTCCACTTTTTAAAATTAACCAATGTCTAGCCCATCCCAAAATTCATCATAATCCAAGTTGGTCATAGAAGCATCTTCATCTATGCCTTTTTCCATGAGTTTTTTTTGTTCGTTTTCATAATACTGCTCCAAAGCCTCTTCTATGATAACATTGACATCTTTACCCAGTAGCTTGGAGAAACCTACTAAATCATCTATAGTGCTTTGTTTGAAATTTATTTTTATTGTGTCTTTCATAAAAGTATTTTAGCATATAAAGGAAAATGAAAATAGACTTACATATGGAACTTGCAGAAAAAGGTTCGTTTTTTTCTCACTTGTTTACACAAAGTCTAGATATACTACCCCCAACAAGTAAATAGCAAAACAAAGGATATACGATGAAAGAAGTTAAAACACAAACATTCGAAGTACTAAACGTCAAATGTGGAGGCTGCGCTAACACACTTAGCACTAAACTTTCAGATGAGTTTGGGGAAGTCGAAGTGAACCTAGAAGTAGAACCCAGACAAATCACTCTTGACATAGAAGAGTCCAACATCCCTGCTCTACGTACCCAACTCATAAAACTAGGCTACCCCATGAGCGATGAAGACCTCTCAAAACTAGAAGGCTTTACCACAACAGCTAAAAGTTTTGTTTCTTGTGCTGTGGGGAAGATAAATAGCTAATTTATCTATGGACCTCAAAAAAAGCTAAAAACTCTTGAGGGCTTAGAGTAGATACTAAGGACTCCTTAAAACCCTTTTTATCTCTAGTTACAATGATATCAATCTTTGCCTGTGCTGCGGAAGTATAGATAACACTATCTTCATAGTCTAAGC
>CAZNEJ010000041.1:0-10068 GCA_964571975.1 uncultured Sulfurovum sp.
AAAAAAAGAGCTAAAGAAATGATAGATTTTGACAAAAAACTTTTGAAGAAAAGGTACTCTTTCTAGCCATTGAAATAGCCATGAAAAAAGAAAAACTTCCACAATAGGAGAGATCCATAAGCCCCATAGATAATCAGTAAAAAAGTATACTGCCCCCGTACCTAGCTTAAGGAACATGGCTAGTAAAAAACTCCAAAACTTAGCGACAAACACTTTCATCGCAAGCATCCCACCCATAAATTTACCTACAAAACCTAGGGAACCAAAGAAAGCAAATCCTGTGATGACTTGCTTTACCAAAGGGAAATCTGCAAAATGCTTTTTAATGTAAAATAGCAGTCGTTTAATATCATCTGCAAGGTCATCCAAAAAGTGTATTTTTAGGTTGTGCGTAATGATTTTCTCTATAAGGTAACGCTTTCCTAAGCCCGTAGCAGAGAGCAATGCTATTTTTTTTATAAAAATGGTTAAGATAAATTTACCCTTGACCAAAAAGAATGCCGTCAGTAACATCATAATATTTTTTTTAACAAATAAAAATACACGTAAAATAAAAGCAAGTATAAACGTTCGACTTTCTTCTACACTAAGTAGTACAATGATGACAATCAGGACAAAAATAAATACCCATACAAGAATATGTTTTTTCATATTTTATTTCTTGAGTGAATCTTTTACTGTTTGATAAAGATGCTTAGTCTTCTCTGCAAAAGGACTTTTTTCTGAAAAGTATTTTGACTTGAAGTCTTTTTTCCATTCATTCATACTTGCCTTAAGGTGCTTTAGTAGCTCCATAGTCTTCTCGTACATCTCACGTGACTTTAGCCAGTCTATAGCTCGCATTATGTAGTCATAGAGCCATTTAAACCATCCAAATTGCATAAGTTTATCTTCTGTTGCCCTAAAGAGCCAAAAGGTAAATGCTGCTATGGGTATTTTGGATATATAAAATGACAAGCCCAATAGTATCTGTCCACTTACAAAAAGTACTCCAGCATATATGCCCAAAGATTGCACGATAGACAAAAGAATAATAAAAATAAAAAGTATGACATAACTATTGATTTTGTGAAGTTTTGTTTCTACTTTTTGCAATATCTTAAGAGAATGAATAAATTCATAAATAGGTTTAGCTACCCCTTCCCAAATCAACTCTTCAAAGATGATGTAAGTGATAACAAGTAAAAGTTGCAAAAGTGACGTAAATTTATTTTTCATAAGTGCTAACATTGAAGTTCCTAGATAGATTTGGGGCATTATAGCGATTTGTTGTAAAAAGTAGAAAGTTTATATTTTTTTAGAAATTTGCAGTAGTTTTCATTGAATGGATTTTATGTAGTGAAGAAGCATGCATTGGCTACGTGACCAAACAGGATAAAACCCATTTAGCCAAAAATGTTTTTGGGCAGAAAGAAATATTACTTTCTTCTGAGTTCTTTGATTCTTGCTGCTTTACCTTTTAGTTCTCTTAGGTAGTAAAGTTTAGCTCTTCTGATTCTACCACGTCTAAGTACTTCTATGCTTTCTATAGAGTCAGAATAAAGTGGGAAAATTCTCTCAACACCGATAGAGTTTGCACCCATTTTTCTTACATTAAATGTACGTCCTGTACCTTGACCACGAATAGCAATACAAAGACCTTCGTAGTTTTGTACTCTTGTTTTAGCGCCCTCTTTAATGCGTACTGCGACTCTTACTGTATCGCCTGCTCTAAATTCTGGGACATTTCTGCTTTCTAATTGTGCTTGCTCGAAGCTTTCTATGTATTTATTTCTCATCTTTGATATACCTTTTTGTATAAATAAGGGCGAAAATACTTTGTTTTACACAAAGCAAGCCCTCTTTTTAAGTCCGTGATTTTACTATGATTACCCTTTAAAAGCTCTGAAATAACTTCATTTCCTTTATAATTCTTAGGTTTACTAAAGGAAGGTGCTTCTAGCAACCCATCTTCAAAACTCTCTACACTTAAAGACTCACTATTGCCCAATACCGTCTCGACATTACGACTAATAGCATCACAAAGTACCATGCTTGCCAACTCTCCACCTGTCAATATGTAATCACCGATGCAAAACAATTCATCTGCTTCAGCTTCTATCACACGCTCATCTATACCTTCATATCTGCCAGAAACGAAGACAATATGCTTTTTTTTAGCCAACCTTTTTGCGTCATGTTGCGTAAATATCTTAGCGACAGGAGAAAGAAATACAATGTGTGCATTAGGTGATTCAATTCGTACTTTTTCTAGTGTATCAAGTAACGGCTGGGGGGTCATAAGCATCCCTGCTCCACCACCAACCATAGGTGCATCTACACGATTGTGCTTGTCAGTAGTAAAATCACGTGGATTATAAAAGTCTATAAAAATTTTCTTATCTTCGATGGCACGTTTTAAAATGCTTTCTGAAAAATAACCCTTGACAAGGTTAGGAAAAAGAGTAATGAAGGAGTAACGCATTATGATGCCTCAAGTATATCTTTAGCATCTTGTGTGTAAACAATTTTATCTTCTATATTTGCACGTATTACATAGCGTTTTATGTAAGGAAGCAAAAAACTATCAGGCAGACCTGCGTCCACAAGTTTTTTGTCTGTGCCAATCACTAGATAATCTGTATCTCCCATGCGTTGCACTTCTCTTACTATACCCAGTACCAACTCATCTTGCTTTACCCTGCAAGATATAATGTCAAACCAAAAATGTTGCCCCTCTTTCAAGTCGCAATTATCTTTCGTTTGTTTTTCATCTGCAAAAAGTTTTGTATTGGTGAGTTTCTTTGCGGAATCAATACTTTCATAGCCTCTAAACTTTACAATCGCACGAGTGAAGTTAATATCGGCTATGATCAAATCACCGCGATTACTTTTATAGGTATTGCCTATTTTAAACTGTTCTGGAAAGTCTGTATGAAGGTGAAACTTTAGGTCTCCCCAAAGTCCAATGGTTCGCCCTACCTGAGCGATAAGTGCGTTGTCGTTTGACATATTTTATGCCACAGGCTTGACATTTACACGGTAGCTCTTACCGCCTTTTGCCTTACAACCAGAGATCACTATTTTTATAGAATTAATCATACGCCCTTGTTTGCCTATAAGCTTACCTACATCCTCTTTATTTGCAAAGATAGTAATCTCGTCAAAACCTTCATCTATCTCTGAAGTTTCTATAGAGATATCTTCAGGGTATTTTACTAAAAGTTTTGTGTACGAGGCGAGGAATACGTCTACCATATAAGACTATTTCTTTCCCGCTAATCTTGTTACAGTTGGACTCATCTGTGCACCAACAGAAAGCCAGTAATTAAGTCTTTCCGTGTCCAAATTAAGTTCTTTGTTTACAGATACAGGATTATAGTTACCGATAACTTCAATCCAACCACCATCTCTTCTTTTTCTGCTGTCTGTTACTACTATTCTGTAAAATGGTTTCTTTTTTCTACCCATTCTTGTCATTCTAATCATTGTCATATTGCATTCCTTGTATCTATTTTAAATTATGTCTTCTTTAATGTTCTCTTTGAGGAAAAGCTAACATTTTACTATAAAGTACTGACAACTGCTCATTAACGACTTAAAGCACTCATCAACACTTTTGGAACGCGATTTTACCATAAATATTATAAATATTTTATTAAACACTTATGTGCAATCTGCTATTAGCGGGGAATATTTGGTATTCCACCTCCACCTTGCATCCCTGCCATCATCTTCTGCATTTCTTTCATGCCCCCTTTTGTAGACATCTTTTTTGCCATTTTTGCAGCATTTTTAAACTGCTTTAACACACGATTTACATGCATAGGGTCTAGTCCAGACCCAGATGCTAGTCTACGTTTACGCATATTATTAAGAAGGTCAGGATTTTCTCTTTCTTTTTTAGTCATAGAAGAAACCAATGCTTTGATTTGCTTTATTTCATCAGAATTTTCCAAATCCATATCGCCTATTTGTTTTGCCATATTTCCCATGCCTGGTATCATTCCCATGATAGATTTCATGCTTCCTAGCTTTTTCATCTGTTCCATTTGTGCCAAGAAATCATTGAAGCTAAACTGTCCTTTTTTTATCTTCTGTGTCATCCTTCTGGCTTCTTTTGGATCAATGCTAGCTGCTGCTCTTTCAGCTAGTCCTTCCACATCGCCAGCACCCATTAGACGCCCCACTATCCTGTCTGCAATGAACTGTTCAAGGTCAGGCATTTTCTCACCATTACCGATAAAACGCAGCGGCACACCTACTTGCTGCGTAAGTCCAAGTGCCACACCACCTTTGCCATCACCGTCAAACTTAGAAAGCACCACACCTGTGATACCTATCTTCTCTTTAAAGGTTTGTGCTGTGCGTACTGCATCTTGCCCAGTCATCGCATCAGCCACATAAAAGAGTTCATCTGGGTTTGCAGCTGTTTTTATATTGGCAAGTTCCTTCATGAGCTCATCATCTATGGCAAGACGACCAGCTGTATCTATAAGTACAACATCATAAAGTTCTTTTTCTGCCTTATGAAGTCCGTCTTTTACTATCTGCACAGGAGTAGCATCTTCATCATAAAACAAATCTACTTCTATACTATTTGTAATTTGTTTAAGTTGCTCAACGGCTGCGAGTCTTTGCAAGTCAGCTGCGATAACCAATACTTTTTTCTTTTTTTGTTCTTTAAGAAAATACGCTAATTTCCCCGTAGTAGTCGTTTTACCAGACCCTTGCAGGCCTATCATCATCACTACAGTTGGTGGCTTGGATGCAAAAGTAAATCCTTTTGCTGCTCCTTCTATGGTGAGTATGCCTGTAAGTTTGTCTTGAAGTGCTTTTAAGAAATTATCTTTCCCAACCCCATACTGCTTTGTCTCAACCTCGACAGTGGCTATAAGATCCTTAACTACTTTATGATGAACATCAGCCTTAAGTAAAGACTTTTTAAGCTCAGCAGTGGCCTTTTTTAGTGCTTTTTCATCATCACGAAAACGTATTTTTCCTATGGCATTCTTAAAACTATCTGTTAACGTATCTAACATTTTTACCCTTATTTATCTTCTAAATTACTATTACGATTTTATCCTATTTGTACTGTTGAATCTCTTTGGGTTCTTTTGCATTAAACTCATAATCAAGTATTTTCATCTTTGCAGAGTGCAAGAGTACACGTTTCGCTTGCGTGCGGCTCCCATATTGCTCATCCCCTATGACTGGGTGTCCTATATGTGCTAAGTGTACACGTATTTGATGGGTACGTCCTGTGGTGATTTCTATAAGTACTTTAGACTTTTTTCCTTGTAATTCCTCTGGCTTAACTATAGTATGTGCTGGTTTCCCACGTACAGGGTCTATAATTGAAAATGCCTTGCCTTTTTTTACAGTAAATATAGGCTGGTTAATCTCTATTTTTTCATACAATACACCCTCAATCCATGCAACATAATGTTTCTCTACTTTTCGTAATTTAAACTCTTTAATGGCCTTATCCACAAAAGCATCATTTTTACCCAAAAGTAGTACACCCGAAGTATCTCGGTCAAGCCTATGAAGCAACACTGCTCCATCTATGGAATCTTGTATGTCATAGCTGTCTACCTGTGCTGGTTTGTTTATAGCCAATATATCTTCATCTTGATAAAGTATCTCTATGTCAGCTGGATACTCTACGCGAAAAAATGTTTCTGTATGTATATCTGCACGTGCGATTTTAACTTTTTTATCTTCAACGTATACAAGTCCTCTATCTATAAGGTCTTTTGCCTTTTTGTTGGAGATGCCTTTTTGAAGGGCGAGTATTTTATATGCTTTATCTGTTGCCATTTATAGCTCCTTTGTTAAGCTCTCTACTATAAGAGAGATATCTGCTTTATTCTTAATCTTTGTAGGCTTCAACAAATTATGCTGTAAAAGTCTTCGTGAAAGATTATAAGATTCAACCACAGCAATACCCTCAATAGCTTCAAAAATATTCTGCTGATTAAAGTAATGTTTACCTGAAATTATTTTGCATCCAAACTGTGCAGCTTCTGCCGCATTATGTCCACCTATAGGCTCAAATGCTCCACCCAAGATAACGATGTCACAAATAGCATACACGTTCACCAATTCTCCTAAAGTATCTAAGAAAATAATATCACTTTCCATATTTTTATTTTGTGAATACTTTTGGGTACTAAACTTTTTCTTTTTTGCAAGTTTTAGCATCATCTTTTCAACTTTAGTAAAACGCTCAGGGTGACGTGGTGCTAAAATAAGCCTAGCAAGAGGTTCTTGTTTCTTAAAATCAACAAAAGCGTCCAATATGCTACCCTCTTCCCCCTCATGCGTGGATGCTGCACAGAGGAGTATGTCTTTTGGCTTCACTAGCTTTCTACTAGGTGATGGTAAACCTGATAGCTTGATATTTCCAGTCACCAGCACACTTGTAGCCCCCAAAGATTCTAAACGTTCTTTGTCTTTTTGTGTCTGTGCATATACCTCATCTATGTGTTTAAATATATGCTTATATAGCCATCTCATACGCTTATACTTATAAAATGACCTATCTGATATACGTGCATTAATAAGTAGCGTTTTTGCCCCTCTTTTGTGTGCAAGTACAAAAAGTAAGTACCAAAACTCTGCCTCCATCACCACCAAAACTTTTTGCGGCTTTAACCAGCCAAAAAGTAAAGGCTCAAAAGGCAGATATCTACTTTCTTTTGTGTATTCCCTTATCTCTTCAAAGCCTGTTTGCGTTATGGCACTCATGCGTAAATGCTCTTGTGGTAGCATTTCCAATATAGGGCGTATAGCTTTTACTTCACCAAAAGAACAAGAATGAAACCAAATACCATCAGGGCGTAAAGGCTTATTTTTCCATAAGAAAAATCGTGAGGGAATTGAGTGTCGGTATTTGGACTTAAAAGAAAATAAAATTAAAAGAGGTAAAGCAATGATATAAACAAAGAAAGAGAGAAAACTATAGAGAAAAAAGAATGTTTTTTCCATAGTCCATCACTTATGCTTCTTCAGCAGTGACAGGCTCTATATAAAGAATTCTACCACAGTGAGGACAGTTACAAATTTCATCTGCTTTAATCACTTCAGAATACGTTTTGTCATTAAGTTTCATATAGCAACCATAACATGCTTGTTTTTTCACTGGAACTACGGCCGTATTGCCAGCCCAAACACGTATTCTTTCGTAAAATGCAAGCACTTTTTGCTCAAGGTTTCTGCTAAGTGTTTCTCTTTTTTTGAAAAGCGACCCTTTGCTTTTTTCTATCTCAGTTATTTCTGTAGATACCTCTTTATTGGTTGTTTCAAATTCAGTACTTATCGCCGTAACTTTTTCTTTTGCTTCGGTTAAGAGTGCTGTCTTTGTTGCATTGATACCTTGAAGTCTTTCTATCTCTTCATTGGCAAATGTCATCTTCTCTTTAGCAATATCCTCTTCCAAAGAAAGTGCTTTCATCTCTTTTTCTGTTGTGATATTTTTCAGTTTTTTACTATTTAACGTAAGTTGCTCATTTAGTAAAATAAGTTGTTCATCAAAACTTTTTACTTTTACTTCATTGGCAGCTATGCTAGACGTGAGTACATCAAACTCAGCTTGTGCAGCGTCTATTTTCTTTTGTACTTTTGCTACTTTTTTATTTGCAGCTTCGAGTTGTGGGTTGTAGCTGTCTATAGCCAAGTCATTTTTCGATAGCTCTATAAGCTCATTTAAATGTTTGTTCAATCTTTGTCCTTTAGGAGTATAACAATAACCTATTTCTTCGTTTCAGTATGAAATGGGTTTTTAGAATTCGCAATTATAGCCAAAATAGGTAAAACTTTCAATTCATCCAGCAAAATCTCAGCAAAAAATTTCTCAGACTCATAATGACCGATGTCTACCATCATCAAATCTTCACTCATGGCTTTCATAGCATCATGGTATTTGATATCACCAGTCAAGAAACAATCTGCTTCTACCTCATCCATCAAAGAAGCCCCCGCACCTGTACATAGGGCTATAGATGTAATGTAATCTTTTTTACCCACCACCCTAAGTGTAGGCAGGTTCAACTTTTCTTTTATGAGTTTCAAAAGTTCCTTATATTTCCATTTGCCCTTTGCCATACAAAGAAATGAATTCTGAGATGCTAGCTTCAGCCCTAAAACTTTTTCAAAAACATATTTATTGAGATGTGTTTGGTCAAAGTTGGTATGTAATGCTATACATGAGTGATTTTTTTGTATCATTTTTTCTAGTAAATTAGAAGGATATTTAGCAAAGTTAAGTGTTGCTAATTTATCAAATATAAGCGGATGGTGCACTACAAAAAGTGTCCCCTCTTTAGCCTCTTTTATCATCTCAAAATCTATATCCAAAGAGACTACTATCTGCGACACTTCACGCGACATATCGCCAACTATAAGCCCAGAATTATCCCATTTTTCTTGGGAATCAAAGGGACTTATTTTGTCTAGATGTTTGTAGATTTCTTTTAGTTGCATCATTAAATTTTGTCTCTTTTTTAGTATTATAACATATATTTAGATATAGCAAACTCCGACTTATTCTAGTCACAAACTAGGATTACTTCAATTTGTTTTATGTTCACAGCTGCAGAGTTTACACTAAAAATCAAAAGGCTGATACACCATCATCCACATACTAGTCCCCTCGTCTCCACGGGCCACATCAAAACGTATAGGAACTTCTGAAATCATAGCACGCAAAGATACGCCTACATTATATTTGACATCATGAAGCAAATCAAGACTGTAAGTATCATTGACTCTTCCTGCTTCAACAAATCCAACAACTTGAAACCAATCCACTTTTTTTTTGAAAGGATTATAGTCAATAATAGCACGATATTCTGCTGTAGCATAAGCAACTGCTTTATCTGAAAATCTGTCCATTCTATACCCTCTCATGCGAGAAAACCCCCCTAGTCTTGCTCCCTCCCACGGTGGAGGACGATTTGCATTTATACTACTATCTTTATAAGTACTGTCTGTATCCCAAGACATCGAGTATCCCGTCCAAAAGCTTAGTGCAAGTACATTTTGTTGCGTGCCTGAAAAAGTTGGTAGATTAAAGTATTGATTGTATTTAGCTTCTAAAAAATCCCAAGACTGCAAAGAATTACCTCTTCCAAAATCTTTAGAATATTGGACTTTAAACTGGTATCCCCTAGAAGGGTTTAAGTCATAGTCTGTATTTTCATGACTCATAAAAAGACGAAGTCCGCTTGTATTCCATTCTGAGACAGGGGCTTTATCACTATTTTCAAATATGTCCTGAGAATAAAATGTTTTTATGCCTAAAGAGGTAAATCCAGTAACAAAAGGAATACCTCCACCTTTATCTTCTCTTCTCATAGCAAAACCATTTTTAAGTTCATACGTTCTTTCTGGATTGTCTAAGCCTTCCCCTAGAGGAAGTACATATCTAAAAGAGGTTCTAAGCAACTCTGCTTTTCCTGAACTTATAAGTGCATCATTTGTGTAGGAATTATGTCTTCCATCGGTATAATGGCGACCTAGAGGAAAATAAGCTTTAAGTCCAAATGCAGAAAAAAATAATCTTTCCATAAAAGGAAATTGATAGCTTGAAAATAGAAAAAACCCTCCAGAGAAATTGGCTGTTTTTTCTTCCCCATTAATAATAATGTTTTGTTCTGTGCCATATATGGCCGAAGCTACGAAAGTAGTTTGTGGCTGAAATAGCCCTTTTTTAGAAAATGCTATACCGCCCACAAGACCCGTGATAGAACTTGTAAAACCATAAGGAACAACCAACCAATCTTTAATGTGCGTAAGTGAGGTTAGGTTGATATCTTCAAATACATTATGAAATTCACTTTTTATATTTTCTTGTGGCAGTGTATGTTCTTTGGCAGTCACCATGCTAGTTATGTAAACAAAAAGTATTAAGATTTTATTTTTCATAAGAGAATTATATCTGATTTTGTACTAAATTTTAGAGTCTACATAGTCCCAAAGTCAGATTTTTACCCTAGCAGACTTTTCCATCACTTGTTCATTTAACTCTTCTTTATATCTGATTATCGCTTCTCGTATTTTTGCATCTCCTACAGAAACTATCTG
>CAZNEJ010000042.1:0-9422 GCA_964571975.1 uncultured Sulfurovum sp.
ATTACTTCAAATCCTGATGTTAATCTAACTTTTGCAACTTTTCTCAAAGCTGAGTTAGGTTTTTTTGGAGTTGTTGTGTAAACTCTAGTACATACACCTCTTCTTTGAGGACATTTTACAAGCGCAGGTGATTTTGATTTTTTCACTTGCTTTTTACGTTCTTTACGAATCAATTGGTTAATTGTAGGCAAATTGTTTTCCTTTTATGTATTTCCATTTTACTGGCTAGTCTGAATTGAGATCAATGTCTCTTAAAATCTGGGTTCTTACACCACATGAAAATGCTTGTTTCAAACGTTTTCATCTAGCCCAATCCGATAGATTTTTGGAACAGTATTATATCGAAATATTCTTTGGTTTTTCTTATGAAGTGTTATGGGAACCGTAGGGTCGATAAAATCGACCACTAGGTTCATGGGAGAGTAGTGCTTAAGTTTGGAGGATTATATCAACTCTATAACAAACTTATTCTGCAGCAGTCAACACAATATCATCATTATCAATCATACCAGTACCCACTGGGATAAGACGACCGATAACAACATTTTCTTTAAGGTCTTCAAGCATATCGACCGTACCTGCGATAGAAGCAGAGGTCAATACTTTAGTCGTATCTTGAAATGATGCAGCAGAAATGATGGAGTCTGCACCAACAGCTGCACGTGTTATACCTACAAGCATTGGTTCAGCTATAGAGGGTTCACCGCCTAGTTTTATCACTGATGTATTTTCTTCTTGGAATTTACGACGTGAGATGATATCTCCAGCGATAAATTTAGAATCACCAGATTCCACTACTTTTACCTGTCTCATCATTTGTGACGTAACTATCTCAATGTGTTTATCAGAGATATTAACCCCTTGTCTACGGTAAACCATTTGGACTTCAGAGACAATGTATTCATACAGAGCCTTTTCACCAAGAGCCGCCAAGATATCATGAGATGATATAATCCCATCAGTCAATTTCTCACCAGCATGTACATACTCACCTGTGTTTACAAGAGGCACCTTGTTTTTATCTACAAATTGCTCTGTTATCTGATTGTTCTCGCCTGAGACAATGAGTCTCTCTTTGCCACGCAATGGCTTACCAAAACTAACCACACCATCTATCTGAGCGATAAGAGCGATGTCTTTTGGACGTCTTGCCTCAAAAAGTTCAGAAACCCTTGGAAGACCCCCAGTAATATCTTGAGACTTGATAGCCGCTTTTGGTGTTTTGGCTAAGATGTCTGCAATGTTCACCATATCACCATCATTTACAAACAAAGAGGATTTTGGATCAAGCTGGTAACGAATCAACTCTCCCCCTTCAGCTGCTAGTATAATCGCTGGTTTATATGCTGTAGGTATGTATTCGTTCAGTTCAAGTCTAGTATCACCTGTGATTTCATCAAACTGTTCAACAGCAGTTATGCCTGGGATAATGTCTTCAAATTTCAAAGTACCTTTTTGTTCAGCAATAATAGGCTCAGAATATGGGTCCCATTCGGCAATAACAACTTGCGTCATCTTCTCTGGAGAAGACAATAATTCACCACGTGAAACCATTGCGTCATTATCAACTTTTACTACAGATCCTCTGGAAATGTAATGTCTTGCGGCTTCTCTATTGTTTTCATCAACAACAACTGCAAAAAGACCTTTTTCTTCAACTTTAACACCGGCTTTCATGCCCTCTATAGCCTGAAGATAGTCACCTTCTAGTAAAAAGAATTTCACCGCACCTCTAGATTCTGAAAGGACTTCTTGTGTGACTGGAGCACCATTTTCAACTTTCAATTCAGAAGCAAAAGGAATACGTGCTGGCACAGACCATCCTTCATTAATCACTTCAACGATTGAGTCACCTGCATCTACCTTATCGCCATCTTTTAGTGGTAAGAAAAGTTTACCTTCTACCTTACCTGCAACACCTGCAAGCTCGTTTGATTTAGCAACATCAGATTTTCTAAGGTTATATTTTATCTCATCTTTACCTTTAGCTACAACTGAGACAACGATTTCATCATGTGCTACCACCACAGAGACTGTACCAGAAATGACTGCTTTTATTTTTGGTTCAACCAAAAGTACACCCGCATTTCTTCTGTTGGCTACGATGAGTTTACCTTCTGTATTTTTATATACATTAAGATTATAGTATCTTACAAAACCTTCTTTAGTTGCAACAACAGAACGCTCTTCTTTACCAGCAGTGGCAGTACCACCTGTATGGAAAGTACGCAGTGTAAGTTGGGTACCAGGCTCACCAATAGACTGAGCCGCGATAACGCCAACAGCTTCACCACGTTTCACAATTTTGTTGTCTGCCATGTTTAGCCCATAACATTTAGCACAAATACCCTTAGGTGCCTTACATGTTGATGGTGCTCTTATCACTACTGAACGAACCCCTGCTTCTTGTACGCGTGTTGCTGTCTCTTCATCTATCATTGTGCCTTCATTTAGCAGCACTTCTGACGTGATAGGGTCAATGACATCTTCAGCCAGCACACGACCATAGATACGGTCTGAAAGTGGCTCAATCATCTCATTACCTACAACAATATCAGAAACTTCCACGCCTTCATGTGTCCCACAATCTGTCGTAACAATCTTCATATTTTGTGCCACATCAATGAGTTTTCTTGTTAAGTATCCTGCATTGGCAGTTTTAAGTGCTGTATCTGCAAGACCCTTTCTAGCCCCATGTGTCGAGATAAAGTATTCCAATACATTTAGACCTTCACGGAAGTTTGACGTAATAGGAGTCTCAATAATAGATCCATCTGATTTTGCCATAAGTCCCCTCATACCAGAAAGTTGTCTGATTTGAGCTGCTGACCCTCTAGCCCCAGAATCAGCCATCATGTGTACTGAGTTAAAGCCATCTTTATCTGCTTTAATTAATGACATCAAGCCTTCTGCAATTGTATTATTTGAATCTGTCCAAATATCAATAATCTTATTGTAACGCTCTTGGTCTGTTAAGAGTCCAGCACCAAATTGTCTTTGTATTTCAGTTACTTCTTTTTTCGCTTCGATGACACTAGATTCTTTTATTTCAGGAATGATAATATCGTCAATAGAGATAGAAACCCCTACTTTTGTCGCATATTTGAATCCCATATCTTTAAGATTATCAAGAAAGGCTGCAGTTTTAGAAACCCCTCCAATTTTATAGATATAGTCAACCAAAGTACCTATATCTTTCTTTTTCAAAATTTTGTTCCAGTATTTTTCAGGTACATAATCTGGGATAATTGACTTCAAAATCAATCTACCTGCAGTCGAAGTAGCAATATGTCCTTCAATGACTGTTCTAATACGTGCATTTAAATCAAGTGCATTTTGCTCAAAAGCAATCTCAACTTCCTCAACATTTGCAAAAAGTTTATTTTCACCTTTAACGTCATTCTTCTCTAGTGTAAGATAATATAGTCCCAAAATCATATCTTGTGATGGTACAGCAATCGCTTTACCAGAAGCTGGAAGCAAAATATTCATAGATGCTAGCATCAATACTTTTGCTTCAGCAATAGCCTCATCTGAAAGTGGTATATGTACCGCCATTTGGTCACCATCAAAGTCGGCGTTAAACGCAGAACACACAAGCGGATGCAATTGAATCGCTTTACCCTCGATAAGTCTTGGGTGAAATGCCTGAATAGAAAGCTTATGAAGTGTTGGTGCACGGTTTAGTAGCACAGGATAGTTCTCAACTACCTCTTCTAAACATTCCCATACTTCATTTACCTTTTGTTCTATCATCTTTTTTGCTTGCTTTAGTGTAGTGGCATAGCCTTTTTCTTCTAATTTTGCCATCAAGTGTGGCTTAAAGAGTTCAATTGCCATGATTTTAGGAAGACCACATTGATCCATACGCAAATCAGGTCCTACAACAATAACAGAACGTCCAGAAAAATCCACACGCTTACCAAGAAGGTTTTGTCTAAAACGTCCTTGTTTACCTTTTATCACTTCTGAAAGTGATTTAAGAGGTCTTTTGTTGGCACCTTTTACTGCATTTCCTCGTCTACCATTATCAAAAAGTGCATCCACAGCTTCTTGAAGCATACGTTTTTCGTTTCTTACGATGATTTCAGGAGCGTCAAGTTCCACAAGTCTTTTTAAACGTTGGTTACGGTTAATCACTCTTCTGTAAAGGTCATTTACATCTGAGACGGCAAACTTTCCACCATCAAGACTTACAAGTGGTCTAAGATCAGGTGGAAGCACTGGGAGCTGCGTTAACATCATCCATTCAGGTCTGTTTCCAGAATGCAAAAATGCCTCTATCACCTTAAGTCTTTTTACAATTGTTTTTCTCTTTGCTTCAGATTTAGTGGCTTGGATATCTTCTTTTAGCTGTGAAAACATATCAACAAGGTCAAGATCTGCTAGAAGTTCTTGTACGATTTCTCCGCCCATTCTTGCATCTAGTTCTGTGTCGCCAAAACGTTGCATGATTTGCTGATACTGCTCTTCGTTTAACACATCATATTTCACCAAAGGTGTTTCGCCTAAACTATCGTAGCAAGCCTCACCTGGAGTCTTAACGATATATGCTTCATAGTATAGTACACGCTCCAAATCTTTCATCTTTACACCCAAAAGTGTACCGATACGTGATGGCAATGAAGAGACATACCAAATATGTGCCACAGGTGCAATAAGGTCAATATGACCCATACGATTACGTCTTACTTTTGAAGATGTTACTTCAACTCCACATTTTTCACAGACAACACCTTTATAACGCATCTTTTTATATTTACCACAAAGGCACTCATAGTCTCTAATGGGACCAAATATTTTGGCACAAAAAAGTCCATCTCTTTCTGGTTTTAGAGTCCTATAGTTAATCGTTTCAGGTTTTTTTACCTCACCATAGCTCCATGAAAGAATTTTCTCTGGACTGGCAACACCCAATTTTAATGCTGCTATATCCTTAGGTCTTTCTTCTTTGTTTAAATCAATTAGTGATAAGTTATCTAAAAATTTACTCATTTTCGCCCTCCACTTCTTTTTTGCTTTCATATAGGTCTACATCTAAGCCAAGAGCTTGAAGCTCTTTTGTCAATACAAACATGGTCTCTGGTACACCTGATTCTGGTACAGATTCGCCTTTAGTAATGGCCCTGTATGCTCTAGCTCTTCCTTCAACATCATCTGACTTAATGGTCAGCATCTCTTTAAGGATATGTGCCGCGCCATAAGCCTCTAACGCCCATACTTCCATTTCTCCAAATCTTTGTCCTCCAAAGAGTGCTTTACCGCCTACTGGTTGTTGCGTAACAAGAGAGTATGGTCCAGTTGAACGTGCATGGACTTTTTCGTCTACTAAGTGATGCAGTTTAAGCATATACATATACCCAACATTCACACGCTCTATCATCTCTTCACCTGTTTTGCCATCAAAGAGTTTCATTTTACCATCAGAGTCCATTTTAGCCATCTCAAATAGCTTGTCGAATTCTGCTTGATTTGTGCCTTCAAAGACAGGTGCAGCAAACTTCACGCCTGTTGACCAATCTCTACCATACACGATAAGGTCTTCATCACTCATCTCCGTAAGTAACGCTTTGGCATTCATAAGTTTTGCAACATCTGCGATAGCTATCATCTTTTCTCTTAGGTCTTTTACAAAATCTTTTTGCTGATTATTAAACATATCTTCTATCTGTTCACCAAGGTTTTTACCTATAAGTCCTAAGTGCACCTCAAGAATTTGTCCAATATTCATACGAGAAGGAACACCTAGTGGATTCAAGATAATATCTACAGATCTTCCATCTTCTTGGTAAGGCATATCTATCTCTGGAACAATGTTAGAAACAATACCTTTGTTTCCATGTCGTCCTGCCATTTTATCCCCTACTTTGAGCTTACGTTTAGTAGCGATATAAATCTTAACAAGCTTTGTTACGCCAGAAGGAAGAATGTCATCTTTTTCAAGAACAGTCAGTTTTTCTTCATGGTCATTTTTAAGTTTTTTCTTTTGTTTTAAGAAGTAGTTTTTAAGTGACTCATACTCTTTTTGTACATCATCATCATAAGATTGGACAACACCGCGAAGTGCAAATCTGTTAACTTCCTTGATGGTATTCTCTGCAATTTTAGAACCTTGTTTATAGTTATCCTCTCCTATACTTACATCTTTATCCAACGCTTGCTTGGAAAGATAGCTTGAAATACGTAAAATCTCTTCTCTATCTATCATGAGTAATTGGTCATGGTGATCCCCGTCAAGGATAGCTTTCTCTTCTTCGTACGCCTGTATAGCACGTGCATCTTTGTCGTAGCCTTTTTTTGTAAAGACTTTAATATCAACAACTATACCTTCCATAGATGCTGGACAATAAAGTGACTTATTGACCACATGCCCAGCTTTTTCACCAAAGATAGCACGAAGTAGTCTCTCCTCAGGGGTAGGCTTTATCTCTCCTTTAGGAGAAACTTTACCCACTAGAATCATCCCTGATTTCACGTAAGTTCCTATCTGAACTATACCTGACTCATCAAGATGAAGAAGTTCATCTTCTCGGATGTTTGGGATATCTCTTGTGATTTCCTCCGTTCCATGCTTAAGTTCTCTAGCTTCTACATCTTTTTCATATGTATGCACAGAAGTAAATGTATCTTCACGTATGATACGCTCAGAGATAACAATCGCATCTTCATAGTTGTATCCATACCAAGGCATAAATGCTACACGAATATTTTTACCAATAGCAAGTTCCCCTTTATCCATGTTTGCACCATCAGCAATCACTTGAAGTTTCTTAATCTTGTCACCGAGTTTTACGATAGGCGTTTGGGTAAAGGTGGTGTTTTGGTTGGTTCTCATGTTCTTTTCAAGTGGATAATGGTCTATAAATACACCTGATTCATCTTCACCCATGATGTAGATATTTTTTGCATCTATTTTTTCTACAGTACCTGTTCGTTTTGCCTTGACAGCTTCCCATGCATCACGAGATACAATAGCTTCCATGCCCGTACCTACAATAGGTGCATCAGTTTTGAGAAGAGGAACAGCTTGACGTTGCATGTTCGAACCCATCAATGCACGGTTTGCATCATCATGCTCCAAGAATGGGATAAGTGCTGCAGCAGACCCAGAAATCATCAATGGAGATATATCAATCAAGTCTACTCTACTTGCATCATTAAGTTCTATGTTACCGTTAAGTCTAGTCTCGATAAGATCTTCAACAATATGTCCATCTTCACTCACTACTGTTGATGCAGGAGCAATACATTTATCTTCTTCTTGTGTAGCAGTGATATATATAATTTCATCCGTTACTTGACGATCTTTTACGATCTTATATGGTGCTTCAATAAATCCATGCTCATTTACTTTAGAATAAGTAGCAAGTGTATTTATAAGACCAATATTTTGCCCCTCTGGCGTTTCTATTGGACAGATACGCCCATAATGAGTAGGGTGAACATCTCTTACTTCAAACCCAGCTCTTTCCTTGACAAGACCACCCTCACCTAGTGCTGAAAGTCTTCTTTTATGCGTCACTTCTGAAAGTGGGTTAGTTTGATCCATAAACTGCGAAAGTTGCCCTGATGAGAAAAATTCTAAGATAGTGTTTGTAATCATTTTAGAGTTTACTAAATCATGTGGCATCAATTCATCAATCGTACCAGACACTGTTGTCATCTTGTCACGAATAGCTTTTTGCATTTTTATAAGACCATTATGTAGCTCATTGCCCAGAAGTTCACCGATGGCTCTAATTCTTCTGTTACCTAAGTGATCTCTATCATCGATATGCCCTCTACCGTTTTTAACCTTTATCAAATACTTTACGACATTAATAAGGTCTTCTGCTGTAAGAACTGTAGCATACTCAGGAATATCAAGCCCCAATTTATGGTTCATTTTCATTCGACCAACTTTAGTCAGGTCGTATCTCTCAGGATCAAAGAAAAGTTGTCTAAGGAAAGTTTTTGCAGCCTCAGGAGTCACTGGTTCACCTGGTCTCATCACCTTATAGATACGAATTGCAGAAAGAAGATTTTCATCCTCTATTTGCTCCGTCTGTTTAAGCAGTCTTAAGCTTTCGCCATCAGCTATAAAAGCATTAATTATAGATTTGTCTGCACCATCAGCTAAATCATTAATAATATCAATAGTTTCAATGCCTAACTCTATCATTTTTTTAAGCTTTGCTTCATCTAAAGGAGTGACTACATCATAAAGCACCTCACCGCTTTCTTGATCTATCACTGGCGTAGCCAAGTGTCTCTCCATAAGAACTTCAAGTGGATATTCAATCCATACAAGTCCATCATCAATAAGCTTTTGTGCTTTTTTCTTTGTCAGCCTTTTTCCAGCTAGCACTACAGTCTTGCCATCTATGTCTTTTACATCATAATCTGCACGACCCCCAAAATCTTCTGGATCAAATTTCATTAGGAATCTGTTGTCTCTAACAGTAATCTCTTTTGTAGTGTAAAAAAGTTTTACAATATCATCTTTAGAATAATCTAATGCTCTAAAAAGAATAGTTACAGGGATTTTTCTTCTTTTGTTAATACGTGCATAAAGAATGCCTTTAGAATCATACTCAAAATACAACCAAGAACCACGATCTGGTATAATTTGTGCAGAGTGAAGAAGTGGAGAACCTATAGTAGTTCCTTCTTCTTCCTTAAAGATAACTCCTGGAGAACGGTGCAATTGATTGACGATTACTCTCTCAACACCATTTACTACAAATGAAGTACGTTCTGTCATTAAAGGGATATCACGTACAAAAACTGCTTGTTCTTTAATCTCTTTAGGGTCTAACTTTTCACCTGTCTTTTCATCTCTATTCCAAATCGTAAGAGCAATATTCATTTTCAAAGAAACAGAATAAGTTAACCCTCTTTCCATACATTCACGTACAGTATATTTTGGCTTAACAATTTCTGAATTTTTATAAGAAAGAGTGATTCTATTTTGTTGATCATGTATAGGGAATGCAGATCTAAATACCCTCTCTAATGTAGAGTTCTTTCTATCTTTTTCGCCCAACATTAAAAAGTTTTCGTAAGATTTTTGCTGTAGTTGAAGTAGGTTTGGAATTTCTATCTCTCTTGGTGTTTTTGAAAAGTCAACACGAAGTCTGTTACCAGAGTGTAAAGAGTTTAACATGGGCTATCCTTAGTTATGCTTTAGTGAGTATGGTTTGTAATAATAAATTTTGTTGATGCATTAGATACACAAAGAAACTATCTATAGAGGGTATGAGAATGTCTCCAAATAGCTTTTAACTGTATCTGCGGAGACCAAATCATAAGATTTGGTCTCAAATAAATCTTTAGATTTATTTAAGCTCACATTTCGCGCCAGCTTCTTCGATTTGCTTTTTAAGATCTTCTGCTTCTTCTTTAGAAACACCAGATTTAAGTACAGTTGGTGCATCTTCAAC
>CAZNEJ010000043.1:0-8761 GCA_964571975.1 uncultured Sulfurovum sp.
ATTTATCCATATTATTAGAGGTTGTCATAATAGCATAATCTTCTTTTATAGTGAGTGTAAACCCAAATATCGAAATAAAAGTTATAATACTAAAAAATAAAGATAAGAATAAAAACATGATAAAAATAACTTTCATTACTATGTTTCTGTCGTCACTGTTATGGTGTGATGGGGCATCACTTTATATGAAATGTTCAGAATGCCACGGAAGCTATGGAGAACAAAGTGCCTTGGGTAAATCAAAAAAGATTAAAGGACAAAAGGCTTCTAGGCTATTTAACCAGATACAATCTTATGCTAGGGGCAAGCAAAATTTATATGGATATGGATCTTTAATGAAAATGCAAGTAGTATTTTTGACAGAAAAAGAGATGCAAACGTTATCTGAATATATCTCCAAGATGAAATAGAAATCTACCTAGCAATTTAGATTAATCAGGTGGCCTATAGTCTTTTCTTGCTTCTACCTCTTCTTTGTATACGCGTTGTTTCTCTTCAAGTGCAGCAGCCGCTTGCAAGTCTTCTTCATTATCAAAATGTGTGGCATCTGTAAATTTTTTATGGTCATCAAATTGACCAGTTTTAACAGCCCATATAAGACCCAAAAGACCTAATGCACCCAAAAACATAGAAACACCTATCATTAAAATTATTACTTCTTCTGACATGTTATTTTCCTTTAAACTTCAAATTTTTGATTCGTATAGAGTTGCCCACTACCACCAATGAGCTAAGACTCATAGAAAGTGCAGCTACAAGAGGATTGACAAATCCCATTATGGCAAGTGGAACAGCTACAACATTGTACAACAATGAGAATAACAAGTTTTCCTTAACGGCTCTAAAAGTTCTATGAGATAGTTTATATGCTTCAGCTATGCCTTGAGGTTTTTCGTCTAAGAGTAGCACGTCACTTACAGATATAGCTACATCTGAAGCAGAACCAACGGCAATGGCGACATCACTAGAAGCTAGGGCTATAGCATCGTTTATACCATCTCCTACCATGACTACTACATGACCTTCTTTGTGATGATTGGTTATAATCTGGGCTTTTTCTTGAGGTAGAAGGTTCGCGTGTATGTCTGTGATGCCTACTTGTAAAGCTACTTTTTTGGCTGATGCCTCGTGGTCACCTGTAAGCATAAGAACTTTTATACCCATGTCTTGTATGTCTTGTATAGCTTTGCCTGCCCCTTCGCGTATGGTATCTGTGAGTTCAAAATGTGCTACAAGCATCTTGTCTATTGCAAAGAAAAACAAGGCATTGTCCAAATCAACATTTACCTCTATGCCTTGTGTTTGAAGCAGCAGAGCATTTCCTCCTACTAAGTGTTTGCCACGGTAAGTAGCTGTGATACCCTTAGCTTCTATGGATTTGATGTTCTTGATGTCTTTAAGAGGAGTAGAGCTAAGGTTTTCATAGTGTTCTTGCAAGTACCTAGTGATACCTTTGGAGATAGGATGCTTAGAACTAGAGACGAGAGCAAAAAGCAAAGAAGCATCAAAGTCTTTTTCTATGTTTGCTTGAACCACCGATGGTTTCCCTTCAGTGATAGTACCTGTTTTATCAAGAGCCAATACATCAGACTTTGCCATAGTCTCTAAAAATGTAGCTTCTTTAAAAAGTATACCACGCTTGGCTGCCATAGATATACCAACGAGTGTTGCCATAGGTGTAGCCAAGCCCAAAGCACAAGGACAGGCTATGACAATTACCGATATACCGATGATAAGTGCCTTCTCAAAACTTCCTATATAAAAATACCAGCCCACAAAGGTAAGTAGGGCTATGACTAAAATGATACTAGAAAAGTAACCTGAGATAGTATTGGCCAGTTGTTCTATGCGTGGTTTTTTACTAAGTGACTCTTCAAGCAAGGAGACTATGGAAGCTAAAAGCGAGCCTGAAGCATCAGCAGAGGTTTCATAGCGTAGCACAGAATCAAGACAGATACTCCCAGATAAGATGTCGTCACCTATTTGTTTGTAGATGGGTTCATTTTCTCCTGTAAGTGACGACTGGTCGAAGGAAGCTTGTCCTGAAGTGACTGTGCCATCAATGACTACTTTTTCTCCAGGTCTTAGTTCTATACTATCCCCTATGAGTATGTTTTCCACCGAAACTAAAGATTTGACACCTTTTTTTACGCTAGTGACTTCTGTAGGTGTAGAACCTATGATGCTATCTAGGGTATCTACTGCAGATTTTTTGCCTAGAACTTCTAGGTATTTGCCCACAAGCACAAAGGTGATTATCATCACTACGGAGTCGAAGTAGACCTCGCCCCTTTGTGTTATCATGGCATAGATGGAGTAAATATAGGCAGACAATGCACCAGAGGCTACAAGCGTGTCCATGTTGACAATGTTGTTCTTGTATCCATAGTAAGCACCTCTAAAAAACACCCAGCCAGAGTAAAAAAGTACAGGCGTTGCTAGCACAAACTGTGCAACATTGAGTATGTCTTTAAAGGACTGCTGTATGCCAGAAAAGTAGCCAGCATAATGTGCAACGGCAAGCCACATAATGTTCATAGAACCAAAAACAGCCACCAAAATGCGTAAATAGTAAGATTTACGTGTGCTATTTGCACGTTCTTCTTGTATTGCGGGGTCATAGGGGTAGGCATTGTAGCCAATGGAGCGTATAGCTTCTATGATTTGCGAGAGTTTGATAGCTTCTGGATTCCAAATGACTTTGGCTTTGTTGTTTGTATAGTTGACGGAGGCTTCCATGATGCCCTTGTGCTGCTGTAGTACTTTTTCGTTGAGCCATACACAAGCCGAGCAATGTATGCCTTCTACGATGAGGTTGATTGCATGAAGTCCATCGTCACTTACTTTGATATATTTGTTCTTAAAGCCCTCTAAATCAAACTTTTCTAGGTCTCCACTTTCCTGTGCAGCAGGTTGAAGTTTGGTATCACCCAATTTATCATAAAAAGTACCTAATCCTTCTTCATTTAAAAGATGATACACACCTTGACACCCCTTGCAACAAAAGAAATGCGTATCTTCTGCTATCATCACGTCTTTTGAAAAGGTGAGGTTGCAGTGGGTACAGGCTATGTCACTCAAAGGAATTCCTCGTTTTAGATAGGATAATCTTATCTAAAAAACCGTAATAGTTGCATGAGAGAGTAGCTTAAAACAAAAAGAGATGGAACACTATAGGTGGTGTTGCATAACCTTTATCTAAATTAGAGTAAAATTCTTTATGGAATATGCACTATTGCTTTTATTGGCAGAACTTTTTGAAGCTTACACTCAACGTTCGCAGACACTTTTAGGTGTTTTGGAAAAACTATTTGTCTATTATGACAAAAGTATCTTTCTCTTTTTTCTTATACAGCCAGGTTTTTATGTGCTACTTTTCATCATCATGCACACAGGTGTACTTAACTTAAGTATGGTATTTCTCTTGAGTATCAAAATATTTGACATGTTCTACAAAATGGAACTCATAAAAAAAGTTTTTATAGAAGGTAAAATCTCTATAGAAACAGCTCAAATGCTAGAATGGAAGATGCCTTCGTGGTTTTTTCTTATAGGTGTAATGATGTACCCACCTTTGTTATTTTATGCATTGGTTTGACATTTCAGCCAAAAACCTATATAATACTCCTACTACTTACTCCTGCTATAGTAATGCATGAGTTAAAAACTACATAATTATAACCCCAAAACAAGAGGCACAATGAGCGACAACAAGAATGTAAATGACTCCAAAAAGTCAAACCCAAACAACAAAAAGCAAAGAACCCATGTACCTGTAAAAGGGCACAAGATAGAAGACCTTCAACAACTTCCCCAAAATGAACTTATCGCTATAGCAGAAGGTTTTAAGGTTGAAAATCCTAATGAGTTTCAAAGAAAAGACCTTATCTTTGAAATCTTGAAATCTCAAGTCTCTGCCGGAGGGTTCATACTTTTTACAGGTATCTTAGAAGTTCTCCCAGATGGTTATGGCTTCTTGCGTTCAGAAGATGGTAACTTTGCAAACTCTTCTAACGATACTTATGTAAGTGGTACACAAATAAAGCGTTTTGCTCTAAGAAACGGAGATATCGTTACGGGACAAGTAAGAGCCCCAAAAGAACAAGAAAAGTATAATGCTCTTCTCAAGATAGAGGCCATCAACTACTTAGCTCCAGACAAGTCTAAGCAGCGTCCACTTTTTGAAAACCTTACGCCTCTTTATGCGGCAGATCAACTCAAGCTAGAGTATAACCCTGTGAAGATGACAGGACGTGTGCTTGACCTTTTTTGCCCCATAGGAAAAGGACAAAGAGCCTTAGTTGTTGCTCCTCCACGTACAGGTAAAACAGAACTTCTCAAAGAGTTGGCTCATGGCATCACGCATAACAATCCAGAAGCTTCACTCATGGTACTACTTGTGGATGAAAGACCTGAAGAGGTAACAGATATGCAACGTTCGGTTAAGGGTGAAGTATATGCTTCTACTTTTGACCTTCCTGCACAAAATCATGTACGAACGGCAGAGATGGTCATAGAAAAAGCCAAAAGACGTGTGGAGATGGGCTTAGATGTCATCATCTTGCTTGACTCCATAACTAGACTTGCACGTGCGTACAATACCGTAACTCCTAGTTCTGGCAAGGTACTCTCAGGTGGTGTGGATGCCAATGCCCTACATAAGCCAAAACGATTTTTTGGAGCGGCTAGGAACATAGAACACGGCGGTTCACTTACTATCATCGCTACAGCACTCATAGATACAGGGTCGCGTATGGATGAAGTTATCTTTGAGGAGTTTAAGGGTACAGGTAACTCTGAAGTGGTTCTTTCTCGTCATGTGTCTGAAAGACGTATATATCCAGCCATAGACGTGACAAAGTCTGGCACGCGTAAAGAAGAACTTATGGTAGATGCAGAGACATTGCAAAAAGTATGGGCATTGCGTAACGCGATGCAAAATATGGAAGAAGTAGAAGGCTTGAAATTCTTGTTCTCGAAGATGATGAAAACCAAGTCAAATGAAGAGTTCCTTGCTATCATGAATGAAGGTGCGTAGGCTTTTACTATGAAGATAGGCGTTTTTGACTCAGGACTGGGTGGCTTGACTGTAGTTAAGGCACTCCAAGTTGTTATCAAGGGTGCTGAACTTTTTTATATTGCTGACAGTAAAAATGCTCCATATGGAGAAAAAACAAAAGAACAAATCCTACAGTACTCCTTAGATATCACCAAATACTTCCTAGATAGACATCAGATAGATGCACTTATCATTGCGTGCAATACTGCTACTTCTGCAGCCATACAAACCTTACGAGAAAACTACCCTAAGCTCATCATCATAGGTACTGAACCAGGCATTAAGCCTGCGATTGAGAAAACACGTACAGGTAAAGTAGGTGTACTTGCCACACCTGCTACTCTAAATGGAGATAAATATCTACAACTGTCTTGCACTTTGGCTACACACAAAGAAGTTATACTGTACGAACAAGCTTGCCCTGGCTTAGTAGAACAGATAGAAAGAGGCGAGGTAAAAAGTCTCAAAACACAATATATGCTAGAGAAGTGGCTGAAGCCTATGAGAGAAAATGATGTGGATACCATAGTTCTAGGATGTACGCACTATCTTTTGGTAGGAAAGACTATAGAAGAGGTCATGCAAAGAAAGATTAACCTCGTGCACACAGGAGATGCTATAGCTCATCGATTGTTGGACTTGGCAAAAAAGAAAATGCATGAAAATGAGGGAGATTTGAAACTGCATCTTTACCATACGGGAGCTATTGATAAGGAAACTGTAGGGACTTTACTAGGTTGTACTATAAAAATGACATATATCACCATCATATAGATAAAGTATATAAATAATGAACTATTCATCGTTTATTGTGGTATGATAGTAATGTACATGTTTTGTACTGCCATTGAAAAAGCTAAACCTAATCGTGAGATAGGGACAGAAAGCCATGAAACTATTTTATAGTTTGTCAAGGTTACCAATAGAAGTATAGATGCTTGTCTTTTAGAAAAGCTCTAATGCTCTATAAACACATACTTAAATGTATGATATATATCGCTAAAAGGAGTTTATCGTGAGAGTAAATATGAAGCCATGTGCCTCTATACTGTTTTTATTTTCCACTATGTTAGCTACAGCAAATGTAGTGGAGATAGTAGAGGGGATGCCTTTTGTCAAGGTGAAAGCAGATGGAAAAACATATAAAATAGAACGTACACAAGACAGAAAGTCATACCTGACTAACACTTTTGCCTTGACATCTAGACCTTCACCTCCATTTTTTATAGAACCTTTCTCTGTGAGTTCAGGAGTTGAAACTTATGGAGAGTTGGAATTATTAGATTTTATTTCTAAGAAAAAAGGTGTTTTTGTAGACGCTAGGCTTGCAAATTGGTATGCCAAATCTGCCATACCTGCAGCAGTAAATATTCCCTTTAAGCTTTTTTTAACAAAATCTTCTGAACGAGATAAAATACTCAAAGGTTTAGGTGGTGTATATACTAAGTCTGGAATATGGGATTTTTCAAAAGCAAAAACGATTCTACTTTATTGTAATGGTGCATGGTGCGGGCAATCACCTACGGCCATAAATGCTTTGATGGACATGGGTTATCCAAAAGAAAAGATGAAATACTACCGTGGAGGTATGCAAACTTGGCAGCTTTTAGGTCTTACCGTTATCGTGCCTAAGGTCAAGAAGAAGGATAAAAAATGAAAAGTTTAATATTACTGCTTGTAGGAGTCATTGGTCTTAGCGCTGGTCAATTTGACAAAGTGAAGATTACGCCACAGATATCTTATATTTATGTCTATCATAAAGGCAAGGCCGTAAAAGTACATCGTATCCAAGATACAAAGCATAAACTCACAGGAGAGTATGCCAAACGGTATAGACCAGGACAATACATACAGCCTATAAAGATGCATAAAGATATTCGCACTATAGGTGAGGTGGAATTGCTTCATTTTATGAAAAATAAAGGCAATAATAAAAAAGGTATTCTGGTTGATCTTAGACCCAAGAGAGCCTACAAAAGAGAGTCTATCCCCTCTGCTATTAGCATTCCAGCAGAAACAAAAAACAACAAAACAAAACTAAGAAAAATACTTAAAGTACTAGGAGCCAAAAGAAATGCAGATGGTACACTAGATACAAGAAAAGCAATGGATATGGCATTTTATTGTCATGGTTTATGGTGCGACAAGGCTCCAGAATTTATAAAAGTATTTTTGGAGCTTGGGTATCCAGCTGAGAAAATGTTGTATTATCGTGGTGGTTTTCAAATGTGGAAAAGCTTAGGTTTTACAACTGTAGTAAACAAGTAAGGGATGAGAAATGAAAGATAAAATAGAAGGTATTGCTGTCGCATTTGCGATTTTTTTGTCCTTGCTGATTGTGTATTTAATCGTGCAATACAACTTGATAAGCTATGGTGCTACAATATCTGAAGTACCATATGATACGTCAGAAGTCAAAAAAGTTTCTAAAAAAGATAAGACCAGAAATTACCTCCAAGCCATTGAAGGGCATACTGAGGTTGAAGTTGAGATTGACCCAACACAAGAAGATACTACAAATATAATCGAAGTTGAGTCCGAGTTAAGTGATGACGGAATGGCCAATGCCGTGTCAGGTAAAGACCAGAAGAGGGATACTCAAACATTAGAAAATTATAGCAGTAAAAAAAGTGAAGATAGCAAACCTAAGGTGCGAGAAGATAACGAACCAAAAAAGCTAGAACATGAAGAGATTGTAGATGAGATAGGTTTGGCTATAGGAGCTGCACTAGAAGATCCATAGGAACTCTATAGCCCTATAGCATCTCTTACAGTTTCCATCTTAGCAGATGCTATGATGGAAGCTTTCTTTGCCCCCTCTGCCAATATATCATGTACTTCATCTACGTGAGACAGGTAATACTCGCGTTTTTCTCTAGCCTCTGCTAACTCTTTCCATATAAGCTCTTTTAAGTGCTTTTTAAAGTGACCATATCCTTCTTTTCCGCTATGGTAACGTAGTTGAAGTTCTAATTTTTCACGTTTATTTAAAAAGAGTGATGAGAGGGCAAATATATTATCCTCTTCCCATTCTAGGGACTCTCCCAAGGGTGTAGAAGAGGAAATGATTTTATTGCACCTTTTTTGCAAGGCTTTTTCCTCCATAAAGAGATCTATGGCATTGTCATAAGATTTTGACATCTTCTGCCCATCTATACCAGGTATGGTAGCTACTTCAGCCGCTACTTGGTGTTCAGGTATGGTAAATATATCTCCATATTCGTTATTGAACTTTGTGGCAATGTCGCGTGTCATCTCTACATGTTGGATTTGGTCTTTGCCTACAGGTACTATCTGGGTATCTAGCATGAGTATATCTGCTGCCATGAGTACAGGGTAAGAAAACAGTGCATGGTTTGCAGAGATGCCACGAGCTACCTTATCTTTGTATGAGTGTCCACGTTCAAGTAACCCCATGGGAGTAAATTTGGAGAGTATCCAATAGAGTTCAAGTACTTCAGGCACATGGCTTTGTACCCAAAAAGTTGTTTTCGTGGGGTCTAATCCTATAGATAGATAGTCTACTGCTGCATCTATGGTGTATTGCTTGAGTGTAGTTGCATCTTTTGAGGTAGTAAGAGAATGATAATTGGCTATAAAGGTGAAAAGTTCATTTTCTTCTTGGAGACTTATCATAGGTTTCATAGCCCCAAAGTAATTTCCTATATGTAGCTTTCCCGAAGCTTGGATTCCTGTTAGTAC
>CAZNEJ010000044.1:0-8546 GCA_964571975.1 uncultured Sulfurovum sp.
TTGTTGTTCGGTTTTCCAGCAGGTTTATTGCTGTGGCTAGGTCTGTTGTTGCTTCTATTGTCTCCAGCATTACTAGGGCGATTTGGCTTGTTACTACTTGGCTTGTTGCTACTTTGGTTGTTACTTCTATTTTGGTTTCTGTTTTGGTTAGGATTTGGTTTTTTGTTGCCATTTGTTGATTCTTTGTCCTGAACATTACCATTTACTTCTTTGTTAGGAGCAGGTTGTCTGTTGCCATTTGGGTTTCTGTTTGCATTTGGGTTGGGGCGATTAGTGCTACCTTGTGTTCCTTGTGCAGGTTTCTTTTGAGCGGTATTATTTTGTCTATGTGGGTTTGGTCTTCTTTCTCTTGGAGCGTTAGCTGTAGCAGTATTATTGCTGGGCGTTCCTTGTCCTTGATTTTGAGACTTTTCTTGTTTGTTGTTGTTTTCCATCTAAATTATCCTTTAGTTCGTTGTATATGTGATGATAAGTAGATGTCGTAGCTTCATGAGGTCGCAGGTTAGAGTCTAGCTCTAGGTCTGCAAAAAGTTGATTGACCTTATCTTTAGAAAAAGCAACCATGAGGTTCTTAGAGAGCTTTTTGCGTGGTTGTTGAAAAGCTATCTTCAAAAACGCCTCAAACTTCTGGTCATCTCGTGACTGGTTTTTTTCTATTAAAAGCACAGCAGAAGTTACGTTAGGAGGTGGCACAAATGCTTCTGGTTCAACCTCGAAACACAGTGTCGCTTTTCCTACAGAGCTAGCCAAAACAGAAAGAGCAGAAAACTCTTTTTGTTTGACTGTCGCTGCAAATTTAACAGCTACTTCTTTTTGAACCATCACCAAAACACTCTGGCAATGTTCATCTTTAAATGCTTTTAAGATGATATTGGTCGCGATATAATAGGGTAAGTTAGCCACCAGATGATAAGGTTCATCCAATAAGCTTCCTGTCTTCCAACGCTCAAGCACATCTCCGCACTGTAGTTGCAAAACCCCTTTTTCTATGGGTTCTTCAAATTCAGCTTTAAGATGCTCGCATAATCTTTTATCAACCTCAAATGCCGTGACATTACGAACTTTCACAAGTTCTTTGGTTAAATCACCTAAGCCAGGCCCAATTTCTGCAACTCTTAAGTTGTCACGGGGCATCGCTTTGACGATTTTTTGTAGATAATAATCATTTTTTAAAAAATTCTGCCCAAACTTTTTAGAAGCAAATTCGGATAAATTATCGATAATCATACTATAATATACCTTATATAACCCAAACTAGGGATAATTTTTGTATAATTCTACCATAATAAAAGGATAATGTAGATGGATTATTTTGCAAAACGGATAATACCTTGCTTGGATGTAGACAGAGGACGTGTGGTTAAGGGTGTAAATTTTGTAGGTTTACGTGATGCAGGAGACCCTGTGGAGGTAGCGTATCGATACAACGAAGAAGGTGCAGATGAGATAACCTTTCTTGACATTGGAGCCACACATGAAGGACGAGATACTATCGTAGATGTGGTTAAGCAAGTGGCCAAAGAAGTTTTTATACCCTTGACTGTTGGTGGTGGTATACGTGAACTCTCAGACATTTATAATTTACTTAACGTTGGCTGCGACAAGGTGAGTATCAACTCAGCTGCCATAAAAAGACCCGCATTCATAGAAGAGGGTGCAAAGCGTTTTGGTTCTCAATGTATGGTGCTTGCCATAGATGCCAAAGAAGTAACTCCAAACAAATGGAATATCTTCACACATGGTGGACGAAATGACACGGGGATAGATGCACTTGCATGGGCAAAAGAAGCCTATGATAGAGGAGCAGGAGAGCTGCTGGTTACTTCTATGGATAAAGATGGTACCAAAGCGGGGTTTGACAACAGACTAAACAAAAAGATAGGCGAACTTGTAAACATACCTGTCATTGCTTCAGGTGGAGCTGGTACGATGAAGCATATAGAAGAAGCTTTTACTTTGGGAAATGCAGATGCAGCATTGGCAGCATCTATTTTTCACTTTAGAGAGATAGACATTATGGATTTAAAACGCTATCTTAAAAAACAAAATATTTCAGTAAGGATATAGTAGATGATTATATGTGCAGGAAAGGGTGAAGATTTTGACTTTGCCAGGTCTGTTGGTGTTGGCATGATGGATGTTGCTATAAACCTAAGTAGAATGTGTGCCTCACAAAAACCAAAGTTTCTGCTTTTTGTGGGTACAGCTGGGAGTTATGGCGAAAAGAAAATATTTGACATCATAGAGTCAAAAGTTGCATCCAATATAGAAAACTCTTTTTTCTCAGGTGGTTCGTATACGCCCATAGACAATGTTGTCTCTTCCATAGAAGATGTTTCACGTGAAACACTTGTCAACTCATCTAACTACATTACTACAAATAAAGAGCTAGGAAAGCATTACATCGCACAAAATATACACCTAGAAAACATGGAATATTTTGCTGTACTAAAAGTGGCTCAGTCTTTTGGTGTTTCTGCTGGAGGGATTTTTGTTGTGACAAATTACTGTGACGAAAATGCCCATGAAGATTACTTAAAAAATCAAAAAGAAGCTATGGCAAAATTGACAAAATACATAAAAGAAAAAGAATGACAAAGAAAATAATACAAGACCTTAGCAAAGAAGAATTGAGTGAACTCATAAAACCAAGTTTTCGTGCAAAACAAATCTACAGTTGGATGTATCACAAATATGCCATGTCTTTTGATGAGATGAAAAACTTACCCAAAGAGATGAGAGCAAAACTCGAAGAAGAATATACAGTCTCCCCGCTCAAGCAGGTTATGGTGCAAAATTCAAAAGATGGAAGCCGAAAGTATTTGTATGAACTTCATGATGGCCATACAGTAGAAGCAGTGTTGCTTCTTATGAGAGATAAGGAGTATCATGAAGATGGCTCTGTAAAGCATCAGGAACGCTATACGGTTTGTATCTCGTCTCAAGTAGGGTGCAAGGTAGGCTGTGCATTTTGTTTGACTGCAAAGGGCGGTTTTATGCGAAATCTTACAGCAGGAGAGATAGTAGAACAAGTACGACTCATAAAAAAAGACAATGACATTGCTGCCAACCGTCGTGTCAACTTAGTATATATGGGCATGGGCGAGCCACTTGACAACCTAAAAGATGTTGTAAAGTCAGTTAAGATATTTGCAGATGAAGAAGGCATGGCTATAGCCACGCACAGACAAACCATTTCTACTTCTGGACTTTCTTCTAAGATAGTAAAGCTTGGCAAAGAAGAACTGGGAGTAAATTTAGCCATATCGCTTCATGCAGTAGATGATGCACTAAGAGAAACACTGATGCCCATCAACAAAGCCTATAATATACAGTCCATCATAGATGCAGTAAAAGGCTTTCCTATCAACGACAGAAAGAGGGTGATGTTTGAGTATCTTGTCATCAAGGATGTCAACGATGACATCTCTGCTGCGAAGAAACTGCTTTCACTTTTGGACGGCATAAAGTCTAAAGTAAATTTAATTTATTTTAACCCTTATGGTGGGACAGAGTTTAAGCGTCCAAGTGAGATGGATATGAAAAAGTTTCAAACGTATTTGACTTCTCGAGGGCTACACTGTACTATACGTGAGTCTAAGGGTTTAGATATCTCTGCTGCCTGTGGGCAGTTGAGAGAACAAGAAATTGAAGGAGAAGTATAATGCCTATGTTAGATATGTTCATGTTGGGGTTTTTGATTGTGGTTGCCATCGTTGGTGTGGGATGGTTTATTTATGAGTCTCGTTCTGAGGATTAAAAGTATGATGGATTGTTTCACGTGAAACAATCCATCTCAAGCTTTAAAGATTAGCTTTATTAAATACGCGTAATTTCTTTGGGTATATTAAGTTTTTTTGCGATGCAAAGTCCTGTTTGCTTTCTATATGAAATCTATTTTTATAAGTAAAAGAAAGACTTTGAGCATGCAACATCAAGCGTGATGCACCGTGTTGTATGAGTCTGTCTTTTTCTGATTGTAGCATGTCTAAGTAGGCATCACTAGCTGCATAGCTGGCACCATAGATGGGGTCTCCCAAGATAGGATGTTTCACGTGAAACAAATGCACACGTATCTGATGAGTGCGTCCTGTATGCGGGTAGCAAGCCACTAAAGAGGCATCTAGTTCTTCGTCATATTCTAAGGGAAAGAAGTCTGTATGAGAGGCTTTACCTTCGTCTGATATGAAGACTTTATGCTTAGTCTCTTCGTAACCACGCGTGTTTGTTTTTATGGATTCTCTACTAGTAAAGGGCTTGGTTAGTTTGCCATCTACCCAGGCCAAATAAGTCTTCTTTATACTTCTGTTTTCAAAAGAACCCTTGAGATGACGCTCTGCTTTTTTGTGCTTGGATGCTAGTAAAAGACCAGAGGTTTCCATATCTATGCGGTGAGTAGAATTTGCATTTGCTCCTGCTATTGTCCTCACTTCATCTAGCATCGAGTAGGGCGTAGCCATAGTGTTTGGATGCACTAAAACGCCAGATGGTTTCTCAAAAATCATAAAGTGATTGTTTTGAAAAGCAGGCTTCACTCCTTTGCCTTTTGCTCGAAAAAATACCATTTCCACCTCGCCTTGGACTCTTTGTCCTGTATGAGTCATGGAGATACCATCTATAAGTAAACGACCCTTAGCTATGTGTCTTTGGGCTTGGCCTTGCGTGAAACTTAAAGTATGCATGACATAAAGAAAGGCTATGGTTTCTTCTTTTATGTGGTATTTTTCTTTGACAAATGGCATAATATCTAACCCTTATATAACTGCTTTTAGGGTAGAATTTTATCATAAAAATATGATGGCAAGGGTTTATTATGGTTGAAAGATACGCAAGAGAAGAGATGACAAAACATTGGACACAACAAGCAAGATATGATGCATGGCTTAAAGTTGAGAAGGCTGCTGTAAAAGCATGGGCAAAACTTGGAAAAATTCCTCAGGATGACGCAGATAAGATTGTAAAAAATGCAACATTTTCTGTGGAACGCATAGAAGAGATAGAGGCTATTACAAGACATGACCTTATTGCTTTTAATACGTCTGTTAGTGAGAGCTTAGGAGAAGAGTCAAGATGGTTTCACTATGGCATGACTAGTTCTGATGCAGTTGATACGGGTGTGGCTCTTCAAATGAGAGCGTCATTAAAAATAATTATGGCAGATGTAGAAATGCTGATGGCATCTATTAAGAACCGTGCTATGGAACATAAGATGACTCTTATGGTAGGGCGTTCCCATGGCATACATGGTGAGCCTATCACTTTTGGTTTGACTTTGGCTGTGTGGTATGACGAGATGGCCAGACACCTAACAAACCTAGAGCAGACTATGGAAGTTATATCTATAGGTCAGATATCTGGGGCTATGGGCAACTTTGCTCATGCACCACTAGAGCTTGAAGAATATGCCATGGCTGAACTAGGGCTAAAACCTGAACCTTGTTCAAACCAAGTTGTCCATCGTGATAGATATGCAAGGCTAGCTACAACCTTAGCTCTTATAGCTTCTTCGGTAGAAAAGTTTGCAGTACAAGTGAGACATCTACAAAGAACGGAAGTGTATGAGTGTGAAGAGTTTTTTGCCAAAGGTCAAAAAGGTAGCTCTGCTATGCCACACAAAAGAAACCCAATTCTTACAGAGAACATCACAGGGCTTGCACGTATTGTTAGAACTTGTGTGACTCCTGCTATGGAAAATGTAGCACTATGGCATGAGAGAGATATATCTCATTCTTCTACAGAACGATTTTGGTTGCCTGACGCTTTTATCACTTCTGATTTTATGTTGCACCGTATGAATAGTGTCATCTCTAACCTCACGGTAATGCCTAAGAACATGATGAAAAACCTAAATCTTACTGGTGGATTGGTATTCTCTCAAAGAGTGCTTCTTGAGCTTCCTATCGCAGGTGTTAGTCGTGAAGATGCTTACCGAATAGTACAGCGTAATGCGATGAAAGTTTGGGAAGAGATACAACAAGGGAAGTCATCTACAAATGAAAAAGGTGAATCTCTTTATCTTCAGTATCTTCTTAGCGATGAAGAATTAGGAAAGTCTCTTTCCAAGGAACAAATTAGAGAGTGCTTTAATTTTGACTACTATACTAAAAATGTAGACGCAATATTTAAAAGGGTTTTTACATAATACTTCCTTTGCTTTCCCGCCTGCACTAGCTTTCAAAAAGTATCACTTAAACTTATAAATATAATACTTATAAATGATGCACATTTTCAAAAAAACGCAAGGTAAATTTGAGTAAAATCAGATAATTTATCTCGCAATATTTGCTGAGAATTTAGGGGACATGTATGATTAGAGTTGTGAAGCGAAGTGGCAGAGTAGAAGCCTTGGATGTAGGCAAGATACAGAAATACACAGCAGCAGCAGTTGAGGGGTTGGTGCGTGTAAGTCAGAGCGAACTTGAAGTCGATGCGAAGCTACAGTTTCGTGACATGATAAGCACAGAAGAGATACAAACCACGCTCATTAAAACAGCAGTTGACAAGATTGACATTGACAGACCAGACTGGACCTTTGTGGCAGCACGCCTTTTTATCTATGACATCTACCATAAAGTAACAGGCTTCACAGGGTATAACAACTTCAAAGAGCACCTTGTGCGTGGAGAGAAAGAAGGGCGTATAGTCCTAGGACTAAAAGACAAGTACGACCTTGATGATCTTGGGGCGTACATGAAGCCTGAGAGAGATTTACAGTTTACTTACCTTGGCATTAGAACCTTATATGATAGATACTTACTTAAAGACCGTGACGGTGTACCCATAGAACTACCACAGCAACTTTTTATGGGCGTGGCTATGTTCTTGGCACAGAACGAATTTGATTCTCAAACATGGGCAAAAAAGTTTTATGACATATTGTCAAAGTTTGAAGTGATGGCTGCCACACCTACCTTGTCAAATGCAAGAACACCTAGGCATCAGCTTAGTTCATGCTACATTGGTTCAACACCTGACAACATAGAGGGTATCTTTGATGCATACAAAGAGATGGCACTACTTTCTAAGTTTGGTGGTGGCATAGGTTGGGACTGGTCATTGGTTCGTGGCATGGGTTCTTTCATAGATGGACATAAGCACGCAGCAGGTGGTATAGTACCTTTTTTGAAGATAGCCAATGACGTAGCCATAGCTGTCGACCAACTAGGTACTCGCAAAGGTGCAATAGCAGTTTACATAGAACCTTGGCATGTTGACATTCGTGACTTTCTTGATTTGAAGAAAAACTCTGGAGAAGAGCGTCGTAGGGCTCATGACCTTTTTCCCGCTATTTGGCTAAACGACCTCTTTATGTCAAGAGTAGCAGCAGATGAGATGTGGACACTTTTTGACCCTTTTGAAGTAAAGGAGCTAACCAGCCTCTATGGCGAAGACTTTGAAAAGCGTTATATAGAACTTGAAAATAATGACGATGAAATTACAAGAGAGAAAATCTCTGCAAAGGGTCTATGGAAAGAGATGTTACGTTCTTACTTTGAGACAGGTAATCCATTCTTGACTTTCAAAGACACAGCAAATAGAGCAAACCCTAACAAACACGTGGGAGTTATACGTTCAACCAACCTTTGTACAGAGATATTTCAAAATACAGGACCAAATACCTACAAGACACAGTTTACCTTTGACGATGGCTCAGTAGAGGCGTATGATGAAAATGAGATGTTAACTGTTGACAATGGAACAACTAAGCCTGCGAAAAAGATAACAGCACTAGACAGTCTGAATGGTAAACAAATCTGGATAGTAGACAAAGAAAAAACAGATGGAGACACAGCTGTATGTAACCTAGCCTCTGTAAACCTCTCTAAGGTGAACACGGAAGAAGACCTAGCTCGTGTTGTCCCTATAGCTACAAGAATGCTTGACAACGTGATAGATCTCAATTTCTACCCTCTGGCAAAAGTAAAGAAAACAAATGAAAAATCTCGCTCCATTGGGCTTGGTGTCATGGGTGAAGCACAGATGCTAGCAGAGCAAAGCATCGAATGGGGAAGCCACGAACACTTTACAAAGATAGATGAGGTGATGGAGTCATTTTCTTACCATATCATACGTGAGTCAAGTAATCTAGCATTAGAAAAAGGTGCTTATCCCACTTTTGAAGGTTCTGACTGGTCAAAGGGTATATTCCCTATAGACAAAGCAAATCCTGAAGCTTGTAAACTAGTAGACCGTGGCGGATTATTTGGCTATACACATGATTGGCAAGCCCTAAGAGAAAAGGTAAAAACAGATGGTATGCGTAATGGCTACTTGATGGCCATAGCCCCAACATCTTCCATCTCTATACTCACGGGCACAACTCAAGCCATAGAACCTGTATACAAACGTAAATGGTTTGAAGAAAACCTTTCAGGACTCATACCTGTAGTAGCCCCTAACCTAAGTGCAGACACTTGGCAGTACTACACGCCAGCTTATGACTTAGACCAAAACTTGCTCATAAAAGCAGGGGCTATTCGTCAAAAGTGGCTAGACCAAGGGCAGAGTCTAAATATCTTTATCACGCTTGATAAAGCATCGGGTAA
>CAZNEJ010000045.1:0-8409 GCA_964571975.1 uncultured Sulfurovum sp.
AAATGTGTATGCAGTGATGTCTTTTGGACTAAAGTTCTTAAAGTTTTCATTTACTGTTTGGCAAGCTTTTAGTAGTAAACTAGCATCAGGTGGAGTGCATGTTGTTCCATTTTTCTGCACACCTGTTTCTATGGGTTTGAAAACACCTACTTTAAAACCTTTAGAGCTAAATGCCTCTATGAGTTTGACCGTAGTGTAAGTTTTACCCACATTTGTTCCTGTAGCGGTAATAAATAGTGATGACATGCACAATTCCCTTACTGTTTGTTTTATTAATGGTAAATATGATATATTAATAAAATAAAATCAATATTTAGGATTGTAACATAGTATGCCAAAGATAGAAGAAGAATTAGAGTTAGCCTTAGAGCTAGAAGAACCAAAAATGTTTAAAGTACTTTTACACAATGATGATTACACAAGTATGATTTTTGTGATAGAGATACTTACGGGTGTGTTTCGTAAAAACAACGCAGAAGCTGAAAAAATCATGCTTCAAATACATGAGACAGGCAGAGGGATTTGTGGTGTATACTCTTTCGAGATAGCACAAACAAAAGCCCAGCAAGTTAAGCAAAAAGCAAAGCAGAATGAATTTCCTTTGCTTGCAACCATAGAACAAGATAGTTAATAAAGGATTATTAGTATGATTAGTATTGCACTCAATGATGCATTTAGAGAAGCTGTAGATTATGCAAAAGAACATCGTCATGAGTACTTGACAGTAGAGCATTTATTTTTATCTATTATTAGGTCAATAGGAGGCAAGGAAATACTTTCTTTTCTCGATGCTGACCTTTCGGCACTTGAAGAAGGCATAATAACACACATAACAAATACAATCCCTTCTGTAAATGAACAGATGGAGCCTTTTGAGACTGTGGCTCTTTCACGTACTATCAATGACATGATGGCACATATACATACAGCTGGGCGTGCAGAAGCATCTATAGGTGATATGATAGCTGCTATATTTATGCAAGAACACTCTTATGCAGTATTTTTGATGAAACAAGAGGGGCTTTCTCGTGTAGATGTCCTAGAAGTTATTTCGCATCGTTTTGATAAAGGTGAAAGCACTGTGGGTATTGAAGGAGAAACAGATGGAGACAAAGAGAAAGAAAGCTTTTTAGATAAGTTCACCATAGAGCTAGTAGACCTTGCAAAAACAGGCAAAATAGACCCAGTGATAGGTCGTGTAGACGAGATAGAACGTGTCATGCAAACACTGTGTAGACGTAAGAAAAATAACCCTTTACTAGTAGGTGAACCAGGTGTAGGAAAGACAGCTATAGCAGAAGGTTTGGCACTTCGTATATCTGAAGAAGAAGTACCAGAGATATTGAGAAAGTCAAAAGTATATGCTTTAGATATGGGAGCATTGGTAGCAGGTACAAAATACAGAGGTGATTTTGAAAAGCGTCTTAAAGGTATCATAAAAGAGATGTCTAAGCAGAAAAAGGCCATCATGTTTATAGACGAAATTCACACGATGGTAGGAGCAGGTGCAACATCTGGTGGAAGCATGGATGCCTCTAATTTACTTAAACCTGCTTTGGCTCGTGGTGAGCTTAAATGTATAGGGGCAACTACTTATGCAGAATATAGAAACTTTTTTGATAAAGACAAGGCACTTAGTCGTAGATTTGCCAAAATTGATGTAGATGAGCCAAGTGTAGAGGACACATTTATCATACTTAAGGGTGTACAGCATAAGTATGAAAACTATCACCATATTAAGTTTTCTGATGAAGCTCTACAGTCAGCCATAGACCTTTCTGTAAAATACTTACACGATAGGTTTTTACCAGATAAGGCTATGGATATCATAGATGAGGTGGGTGCTCACTTTATGCTTAAAGGCAAAAGAGACATCACCGTCACTACGCAAGATATAGAACTCTCTGTAGCAAAGAGTTTGAAGTTACCAGCGACAGTTGTTGGCACTGATGATACTTCTAAGCTTAAAAGTTTAGAAAAAGACATAGCTAAACACATTATAGGGCAAGACCAAGCCATAGGGGCATTGGCTACAGCTATTAAACGCTCGTACGCGGGACTCAATGGAGAAAATAGACCCATAGGCTCTTTTCTTTTTGTGGGGCCTACAGGCGTGGGCAAAACAGCCCTTGCTACACAATTGGCAAAAACGATGGATGTTCACTTTGAGAGACTTGACATGTCTGAATATATGGAACCTCATGCTATCTCACGCTTGGTGGGAGCACCTCCTGGATATGTTGGGTTTGAGCAAGGCGGACTTCTTACGGAGATGATAAAGAAAAACCCACACACAGTGCTTTTACTTGATGAGATAGAAAAAGCACATCCAGATATCATGAATGTCTTACTTCAAGTAATGGATGGTGCAAAACTTACAGATAACAATGGCATAGTCTCAGACTTTAAAAATGTTGTACTTATCATGACTTCAAATCTTGGCACCAAAGAAGCCAACGTTATGGGCTTCAATAAAGACAGCTCTGTAAAAACAGACAATGCTCTAAAGGCTTTTTTCTCACCAGAATTTAGAAATAGACTTACAGCTACCATAGAGTTTAATGCACTTCCTCTTGAGGCACTTGTTATCATAGTAGACAGAGAGATGAAAAAACTAAATGTCTTACTCAAAAGCAAAGAAGTAAAAGTCAAACTAAGCAAAGAAGCTAAAGAGTACTTGGCCAACGAGGGATATGATGAGCGTTATGGTGCTAGGCATATCGCCCGTGTGATAGACCTTCAGGTCAAAGAACAGCTCACAGATGAAATACTATTTGGTAAGCTTAAAAATGGTGGTTCTGTAAAAGTGAGCTATAAAAAAGAGAAACTCGAATTTGAGTTTTCAGGAAAATAATTACATCGAACCCGTGGAACATAGATATTTCGCATTTCCTGACCCTCATACGGCAGAAGAAGATGGATTACTTGGATACGGGGGAGACCTTTCTAGTGATAGACTACTTTCTGCTTATAAACAAGGTATCTTTCCTTGGTATAAAGAAGGCGAACCCATATTATGGTGGTCGCCCAATCCTAGGCTATTACTCTACCCCGAAAAATTTATTGTGCGTAAATCCTTTAAGAGAGTCTTACGTTCTGCTAAGTTTAGCGTCACATTCGACAAGCATTTTTCTGAAGTTATAACTTCTTGTGCCTCTATCTACAGAGAAGGACAAGAGGCATCTTGGATTACAAACGATATGGAAAAAGCATATATACGACTACATAAAGAAGGGTTTGCACACTCTGTAGAGGTTCATCTTGAAGATAAACTGGTGGGCGGTTTGTACGGACTAGCCATAGGGAAGGCTTTTTTTGGAGAGTCCATGTTTTCTTTGGTCTCCGATTCATCTAAGGTGGCTTTTAAGGCACTAAGTGATGTTTTAGGTAGCAGAGGATATGATTTTATAGACTGTCAAATGAAAACAAGTCATATGGTACGTTTGGGTGCTCAAACTGTGGAAAGAGAAATTTTTCTCGAAGCACTAGAAGCAACTATTCATAAGCCTACTGACTGGGGTTCATGGTCACATTTTAAATGGGAATATAAGGAATAAAAATGGTAAATAGAGACATAAATTTCTCTTTATGGCTAGATTTCGTTGAGAGAGATTTTCTTAAAAACGAGTTTTCTGCTTTGATCGAAAAAGGCATTATAAATGGTGCGACTTCCAATCCTTCTATCTTTGCCTCAGCCATCACTACATCTCCTGCATATAAAGATCAGCTAGCAAGCCTAGCTGGAAAATCTGCCAAAGAAAAATACGAAGCACTGGCTATTGATGACATACGTACCGCAGCTCTTGCCTTAAGAGGCTGTTATGATTTGACTAATGATGGATATATATCTATAGAAGTAGATCCTTTTCTTTCCAATGATACTCAAGGTACTATAGCTGAAGGCAAAAGACTTTTTGCATCCATAGGAGAGCCCAATGTCATGGTAAAAGTGCCTGCAACAGATGCAGGATATGATGCTATGCAAGAGTTGCTTTCTACAGGCATCTCGGTAAATGCCACATTGGTATTTTCACCCAAACAAGCAAAACGATGCTTAAAAGCCATGAAAAAAGGATTAGATGCCTTTGAAGCAAGTGGTGGAGGACGCTGTGAAGCTGTCATCTCTGTATTTGTAAGCCGTTTTGATAGAATGCTCGATCATGATTTGGCACATGAGGGTCTGGATGTATCTAGGACAGGGGTTTATAATGGGGCAAAAATTTATAATCTTATAGAATCTAACCATACACCCGCAGTACGTACACTTTTTGCTAGCACTGGAGTAAAAGGCGATGACTTGTCTCCAGATTATTATATGAGGGAGCTATTGGCAGCTCATTCGGTCAATACTGCACCTTTGGCCACTATCGAAGCCTATATAGGCAGGCCAGCTTCTATTTCTAAATTTCCCATAGAAGAGAGTGAAGTAAATGGTTACTTTACAAAATTATCTGACAATGGGTTTGATATGGAAGAGGTGTACGAGAAGTTACTCAAAGAAGGACTAGAAGCCTTTGAAAAATCATTTCAAGCTATGCTAGATAGCATAGAACAAGGAATATAATGGAAGAAAAACTTAAGCTTTACCTAAGAACTATGATAAGCAATGGAGGTTCCGACCTTCATATAAAGTCTGGTGCGATCGCAAGAGTACGGATAGATGGTGAATTGAAATTACTTGGAAATGATGTATTGACGGCTGATTTTGTAGACAGCATGGCTGTCACCATCACTACTGAAGATCAGTACATCAAACTAAAAGAAAATAAAAACCTAGACTTTACATATGTATTGGGCAGTGATCACCGATTTAGGGTCAATCTTTTCCATCAAATGGATGGATTATCTGCAGTGTTTCGTATTATCCCTGTTGAAATTGCAACCCTTGAAGAACTTAAGTTGCCAGAAATCATCAATAGCTTTACAGATATTCATCGTGGACTTGTGCTTGTCACTGGTGTAACAGGCTCTGGTAAGTCAACCACACTTGCGGCGATTATAGATAAAATCAACAGAGAAGAGAAAAAACATATCATAACTATAGAAGACCCTATAGAATTTATCCATAAAGATAGAGGATGCCTGATAAACCAAAGAGCCATAGGTGAAGATACTCATTCTTTCTCTGATGCACTAAGAGCTGCACTAAGAGAAGACCCTGACATCATACTTGTTGGAGAAATGCGGGACTTGGAAACTATAGATATAGCACTTCATGCTGCCAATACAGGTCACTTGGTATTTTCAACATTGCATACAATCGATGCAAAAGAGACTGTAGACAGGATTATTGGTATGTTTGATAAAGAAGAGCAGAACCGTATACGTTCTTCCTTGGCATCTGTGCTTGAAGGTGTTATCTCTCAAAGACTTGTACCTACTAAGGCTGGTGGAAGAGCGGCAGCTATAGAGGTGTTGAAAAAAACTGCACGCATAGAACAATTGATCATGGAAGACCGTGATTACGAGATACCTGATGCACTTTTTGAAGGTAAAGAGATTTACGGTACTCAAACTTTTGACCAGGCACTTTTAGATCTTTTGCGTGATGGACGTATTACCGAGGAAGTGACGCTGGAGTATGCGACAAATCCTGCAAACATGAAACTAAAAATTGATGGTGTAGGTAAGGGAGCATTAGTAAAAGCTACTATTGCAAATAAAGAAGTAGATATATTTGACTTTAAAGAGGAAGAAGAAGAGAATATAGAGCCATCTTGATTTAGAAAGATTATCTTAAATTAGATTTAGGTATAATCCGCTTCTATTTTAATTTAAGGACAGAAATATGTTAGAAGGTATCGTTAGAGAGAGTATCGGAAAAGTGAATGCAAAGAAGCTTAAAAGAGATGGTTATCTAATCGCAAACATTTATGCAAATGGCGTTGAAAATATCAATGCAGCATTTAAGCGTGGAGAATTTGTAAGAACAGTTAGAAATAAAGAAACACTTGCATTCCCCGTTAAAGTTGGCGATAAAGAAATCAATGTATTTATCCAAGAGTATCAACTTCACCCTGTAAATGGTGATGTGATTCATGTAGATTTAAGAGTAGCTATACCAGGTCAAGTGACAAATTTTCTTGTGCCTGTAGTGACACATGGTGTACCTATAGGTATCAAAAACAAAGGTGTACTTGTCATCTCTAAAAAGAGACTAAAAGTTAGAGGGGCTATAGAAGATATCCCTGCAAACTTTGACCTTGATGTTGAGCCACTAGACAGAGATCAGTCTATCTTGGTAAGAGCCATAGAAACACCTGCTAACTGCATATTGATGGACAGACTAGATGTTGCTGTCTGTGGTGTAATCAAGGCTAAGTAGTAAGTTGTGACACTTTTCGTAGGTCTAGGTAATCCAGGATCACAATATGAAGAGACACGACACAACATAGGCTTTCGAGTCATCGACAAACTTGTCGCTGACTTGTCTGCTCGTGACATCTCCAAAACTTCATTTTTAGGCACACTCTTTCGTGCTAGCAATACACTTTTTTTAAAACCCACAACATTTATGAACCTCTCTGGTAAATCTGTACAGCCAGTAAAGCATTTTTTTAAAGTAGAAATTGAAGATGTGATAGTGATACATGATGATATAGATTTGCCTTTTGGTGCTTTGCGTTTTAAAAAGGCTGGTGGACATGGCGGTCACAATGGATTAAAATCCATAGATGAGCACATCACAAAAGAGTATATACGCGTAAGAATAGGTGTGGGTAAACCAGAGTATAAATCACAAGTAGCTGACTATGTCTTGCATGATTTTTACGAGGAAGAAAAGAAAGTCCTTCAAAAACTTATAGACCATGTGACGGAAGCCTGTAAGTTACTTGTGAAGGAAGAACTAAACAAGGTAAAATCAAAATACTCATTGAAATCTATAGATGGACTTACTGGCAAAAAAGAATGAGCTATTTGTATCCTTCCTTGCATTTTTCCTATCTTGCAACACTTTATGCTAAAAATTTATTGGCTATTCTTTTTGGTCTTTCTTTTTCTTTTGCTATGATTGACTATTTTCAACATATAGAAGAACTAGATGTGGCAGGGAACTATAAGATACTCTATATCTTTTATATGTGGCAAGAGGCATTAGGACTGCTTTATCCACTAGCTATTGTTTTTGCCGTCATAATGACAAAACTTACACTAGTAAAGCATGGTACCATGGGAGCCTTGCATGCCTTTGGGTATAACAAAAAAAGATTGGTATTCCCTCTACTGCTTGTAGCATCGTTGACCTATGTCATTTTTACATTTTTACACACTACAGAGTTTTCTTATGCCAAAGATAAAGCAGGTTTTTTACTTAAAAATGAACTGAATGCTTATGATGTTAGCGACCTTTTTTTTAAATACAACGATACCTTTGTGTATATTAAAAAACTAGACCCCATAGACAAAAAGATAGAAGATATTACCATATTTAAAGTAGAGAACCATCAGGTTCGTTACACCATAAATGCCCCAATTGCGAGATTTAATGGGCATGAGTGGGATGCTAAGGATGCCATTCTTAAAACACATATCTATAAAGATGGTACTTTGGAAAGATATGATGTGGAACATAAAAAAAGCATCAAGACACTAAAGGGGTACAAACCTAAAATCATTGAATCACTCTATGAAGGTAAAACTTTAAATATCTTAGATGCTTACAACACATGGCAACTGCTGGACCGACAAAATTTAAATTCAGATAAAATACGTGCTACTTTTTATGACAAGGTGCTAGTGCCTTTATTTGCTATAGCCATGCTACTTATACTTTTTTTCAAATTACCATTTCATGCTAGAATGATAAACCTTGAAGCTGTAATAGCCCTTGCTTTGGGTGCAACATTTGCGATATGGGGAGTACTTTTTGGTTTAGGACAGATAGGGTCCAATGGTGTTTTGTCTCCTGAGGTTTCTACTGTTTTACCTGTAGTTATATTGTGGATTTACGCTTTGCATACATACTTCACGGATGAAAATAAACTGACCTAAAGCTACCTAAAGTTAAATAAAATTGACAATAGTTATCATTTTTAAAATATCTTAAGTTAAAAAATGCGATACTACGCTTGATAAATAAATAATGATTGTAATTATCATAAATTTTACAAGGATAACACGCAAGATGAGTATGGAAAAGCTTTATAGGTGTATAGAAGAAAAAAATGTAAACAACTCTCAAGCAAGAGAAGTTATCTATGCATTTCTTATGAAAGAGGGAGGGTGTTTATCGGTCTCTGAGATTATCTCTAAGCTTTTAGAAGAGTCTACTAGGAAGATATCTTTAAACACTATCTATAGACACCTTACATTTTTTACAGAGTGTGGCTTGGTTATGGTGATACAAGATGACCATAAAAAAGCTTACTATTGTTTAAGTGATGAGAAAGCAAAGGCATTTGCTATCTG
>CAZNEJ010000046.1:0-8365 GCA_964571975.1 uncultured Sulfurovum sp.
TGATAAAGTTGTTGCACAAGCTGAATTAAAAGCTATGATAGTGGACAAATAGGTTCTAAATGTCTCTTATTCATCCTACAGCCATTATAGAAAAAGGTGCTATTATTGGTGACAATGTCACGATTGGTCCCTTTACTTGCATCGGTTCAAAAGTAAACATAGGTGACAATACTACTGTAGCTTCTCATACAGTAATAGAAGGCAGGACTAGCATAGGTAAAAATAACCGTATTTTTTCCAATGCCGCCATAGGTACTATTCCACAAGACCTAAAGTTTGATGGTGAGGATGTAGAGCTTATCATAGGAGATAACAATACCATCAGAGAATTTACCCTACTCAACCCTGGCACAAAAGGTGGTGGGTCTGTTACCAAGATTGGTAACAACAATCTTCTTATGGGCTACGTACATCTAGGTCATGATGTAATGGTAGGTGATAACTGTATCTTAGCAAATGCGGTAGCGCTTGCGGGGCATGTTGAGATAGGTAACCATGTAGTTATAGGTGCATACACACCTGTGCATCAATTTGTACATATTGGTGACTATGTGATGATAGGTGGTGCTTCTGCTTTAAGTCAGGACATTCCACCCTATTGTCTTGCAGAAGGAAACAAGGCCAAGCTAAGAGGATTAAACCTTACAGGCTTACGTAGAAAAATAGAACGTGATGAGATTGATGAGTTAAAACTTGCCTACAGAGAGATTTTTGAGCAAGGAAAACCTATCCAAGAAGTAGCACAGCAACTCCTTGAAGACACACAATCAGACAAGGTAAGGTCGCTTTGTACCTTTATCAGAAATTCTAAAAGAGGTATACCTTTTCTAAGAAAAGATGGTACCAAAGAGCAAATAAATAAACCCAATAATGAGGAAAAATAATGGCCATTAGCACATGTAGTTTTTGTGAAGTCAAAGAGACGGAGGAAAATCCTCTCATCGCAGGTGAAGATGCTTACATATGTTCAAACTGTGCAGTTTCTGCATACAAGATACTCTTAGGCGAAGATGTAGATGAATCACACATTGATTTAGGCACATATACTCTATATACACCTAAAGAGATCAATGCTTTACTTGGTGAATATGTTATAGGTCAAGAAAAAGCAAAAAAGACACTATCGGTGGCTGTCTACAACCACTATAAGCGTATCTTCAAAGCTTCTATGAACGATGATGACACGCAAATAGCAAAATCAAACGTCCTACTCATAGGTCCTACTGGTTCAGGAAAAACTCTCTTGGCTCAGACCATAGCTAGGTTTTTAAATGTACCTATAGCCATAGCAGATGCGACAAATCTTACAGAGGCTGGCTATGTGGGAGAAGATGTAGAAAACATCTTAACCAAACTTCTTATGGCAGCGGATGGTGACCCTGTGCGTGCCGAACAAGGCATAGTCTTCATAGATGAAGTGGACAAGATAGCACGTATGGGCGAGAACCGTTCCATTACTCGTGATGTTTCTGGGGAAGGTGTACAACAAGCCCTACTCAAACTCATAGAAGGATCTGTGGTAAACATCTCACCAAAAGGTGGACGTAAGCACCCTGATCAAGATTTCATTCAGATAGATACATCAAATATCTTGTTTATCTGTGGTGGTGCGTTTGATGGTCTAAATGACATACTCAAAAGAAGGCTAGGTGCAAATACCCTTGGTTTTGGTCAAGAAAAACGTTCCAAAAAGGATGAAGAAAACCTCATACACCTAGTAGAGGCAGATGACTTAGTCTCTTACGGACTGATTCCTGAACTCATTGGACGTCTTCATGTGCTAGCAACACTAGGTGAGATAAGTAAAGAAGATATGGTGCGTATATTGGTTGAGCCTAAAAATTCACTACTTAAACAATACCAAAAACTTTTTGAAATAGACAATGCAACACTTAGTTTTGACGAAGATGCACTAGCTCTTGTAGCCCAAAAAGCCATAGATAGAAAAACGGGCGCTAGAGGCTTGCGTTCTATACTTGAAGAACTTTTGCTGGATATCATGTATGAGTTACCTGAGCTTTCAGGATATGAAGTAGTGATTACCAAAGAAATGGTTGAGAATAAATCAAAACCTCTTTACATAAAAAATAAAAAGACTGCATAAAGCAAAAGGATATAAAATGTTTAAAAGACTCTTAGGTATGTTTTCTAACGATTTAGCCATCGATTTAGGAACAGCCAATACACTCGTACTTGTCAAGGGGCAAGGCATCTGCATCAATGAACCTTCCGTGGTTGCTATCCAATATGACAAGCATGGTCAAGAACGCATATTGGCAGTAGGACAGGAAGCCAAAGACATGGTAGGTAAAACACCTGGAAATATCAAGGCTATACGCCCTATGAAAGATGGCGTTATCGCTGATTTTGAGGTAACAGAAATGATGATACGTTACTTCATAGAAAAAGCCCATAAAAGAAAAGGTTTTTTCTCTCCACGTGTCATAATCTGTGTTCCTTATGGGCTTACACAAGTAGAAAGACGTGCGGTAAAAGACTCTGCTGAAAATGCAGGAGCTAGATATGTCTATCTCATAGAAGAACCGATGGCTGCAGCAATTGGTGCTGGAATACCAGTAAAAGACCCCAATGGCAACCTCGTAGTAGACATAGGTGGAGGAACGACAGAGATAGGTGTCACTTCTCTTGGTGGTCTAGTACAAAGTAAATCCATTCGTGTAGCGGGTGACAATATTGACCAGTCTATTGTTGATTATATCAAAAAGAATTTCAACCTTCTTATTGGTGAACGTGTAGCAGAAGAACTCAAAATTAAAATAGGAACTGCCATACCACTAGAAGAAGAATTAAGTACAACCGTACGTGGTCGTGACCAAGTAGAAGGAAGTCTTGCTTCTATGGAAATCACCTCTGAACACATTAGAGAAGCAATGAAAGATTCATTAGCAGAGATAGCAAGCGCATTAGAATCTGTACTAGAACAAACACCTCCAGAGCTCGCTGGTGACATTGTAGAAAACGGTATAGTTCTTACGGGTGGAGGTGCACTCATCAGAGGACTAGACAAATATCTTTCTGATATTGTTAAGCTTCCTGTATATATAGCAGAGAACCCTCTTTTGGCTGTAGCTAAAGGTACAGGTATGGCTCTAGATGAGATAGATATACTTCAACAAATGGCTTATGAAGACTAGACTAATAGTCGCTGCCATACTGCTACTAGTACTAACAGTTCTTCTTGGTAGGAATGATGAACGCATGACAGATGCCTTACTCAACATCATCAATCCCATCAAGCAAAATTATCAAAATTTTACGCAAGGGATGCAAGACAAAACTCGCTCTTACATTTTTCAAAAAGAATCCATAGAAAAACTAAGTATTGAAAACCGTATTTTGCGTAAACGACTACTGGAACAAACACACTATATACAACAAGTTAGAAATATCTATAGTGTTCTTCCTAAACTTTCCAAGCTACCTATTCGCAATATATCTATTGTAGAAACCATTTCTTATGTAAAACTCAATAGTTTTTCGCAAATTATCCTTACAAAACCAAAAGGTTTAAAAAAAGAAAAGCTCTATGGTCTGATTCAAGATAATGTTGTGGCAGGTATCGCTAAGTATCATAGCAATCAACTCTATGGCTACCTTACCTCTGATGATAAATGTCGTTTTTCCGTCTTTATAGGCAAACAACGTGCACCAGGCATATCTATAGGTACAAAAACCAATCAAATGATTGTCAAATTTATACCTAAATGGCACAAGATAAAAGAAGGAGACAAAGTTTTTACTTCTGGGCTAGATGACATATTTTTTGCGGATATACCTGTAGGGATTGTGACAAAGGTAGAAACACAAAGTTCTTACAAGGTCGCACACATAAAAACGTACAGTGACATCTATCATCCAAAAACATTTTTCCTTATTAACAATGCCAAGGCTACCGTTAGTGAGAATTTTGACTCAAATGCAACAAAACTAAAACCTTTCAAAACTAACACTGCTACCCAAAACAGAGTCAATATTCCTAGTGTACAAGAAGTTGACCATAATCAATCATCTATACCTTTTATATCTAGTATCCCATCTCGCATTGACCAAACTCAAGAGAACATCATAGAACCTGTAGTACCAGCTGAAGTTATCAATGTACCTAAGCCTAAAAAAGTGTACAAAAAAAAGAAAAGTCTAAAAAAGAAAAGAAAGAAAAAGAAAAAGAAAAAGAAAAAATCTAAGCCTAAAACCAAAGCAAGTACTCTAGACCTATTCTAGGACAATATACCGTTTTATAAACTCCCTTTTTAAGGGAATTTTTTACCTCTATAATGTATAATTACAAACTAAAAATCAAGGGTAACTCTATTACTCGAAGGTAAATTTCCTATGCCAAAACGCAATGACATCAACACTATTTTACTTATCGGTTCTGGTCCTATTGTTATCGGTCAAGCTTGTGAATTTGACTATTCTGGGACACAATCAGCAAAAACGCTTAAAGAGCTAGGCTACAAAGTAGTACTTATAAACTCAAACCCTGCTACAATTATGACTGACCCAGAATTTGCTGACAGAACCTATATCGAACCTATCACACCTGAGATAATTTCTAAAATTATTAAACTCGAAAATATAGATGCCATACTTCCAACTATGGGTGGACAAACAGCACTCAATGTTGCTATGGATATGCACGAAGAGGGCATGCTTGATGGTATTGAATTCTTAGGTGCAAGTCCTGCTGCTATCAAAAAGGGCGAAGACCGTCAAGAATTTAAAGAAGCGATGCTCAAAATCGGTATGGATTTGCCTATTTCACAGTATGCTTACAACATGGATGAAGCACTCGACGCTGCAAAAAACATAGGATTTCCACTTATCATTCGTGCATCATTTACCATGGCTGGTGGTGGCTCTGGTGTTGCGTACAACATGGACGAGTACAAAGACATTGTTAGAGGTGGGCTTGAAGCTTCACCTATCTCTGAAATCCTCATAGAAGAGTCACTTTTAGGATGGAAAGAATACGAGATGGAGGTCATACGAGACAAAGCAGACAACTGTATCATCGTTTGCTCCATAGAAAACTTTGACCCCATGGGCGTACATACAGGAGATTCTATCACCATAGCTCCTGCACTTACACTTACGGACAAAGAGTATCAAAACATGAGAAATGCTTCTTTTAAAATCTTACGTGAAGTTGGCGTTGATACGGGTGGCTCCAATGTACAGTTTTCCATAAATCCAGACACTGGTCGCATGATAGTCATAGAGATGAACCCACGAGTAAGCCGTTCTTCTGCACTGGCATCAAAAGCTACGGGGTATCCTATCGCTAAAGTAGCAACACTATTGGCAGTTGGATTTACCTTAGATGAAGTGGACAATGATATCACCGGTACTCCTGCATCTTTTGAGCCAGTGATTGATTATATCGTTACAAAACTTCCTAGATTTACCTTTGAAAAATTTCCAATGGCAAATTCTACACTCACTACTGCTATGAAGTCTGTGGGTGAGGCTATGGCCATTGGTCGTACATTTAAAGAGTCTTTCCAAAAGGCACTGTGTTCACTGGAGACGGGACTCATAGGTTTTAACCCTATAGCATGTGACGGTGAAGAGTTGGTACGTGAGATACGTCGCTCAAATGAAAATCGTATGCTATATGTCTTTGAAGGTCTTAGACGTGGTATGAGTGTAGATGCTATCTTTTATTTGTGCAAGATAGACAGATGGTTTTTATACCAACTAGAAGAACTAGCCATGCGTGAAAAAGAGATGGATATAGCTCTACTCTCAGATACCATAAGACTAAGAGAAGTAAAATCTGAAGGTTTTTCAGATGAGATGATAGCAGAAGTCATCAACAAAAAAGAAGGTCTAAACCTCACAGAAAATGACATCTATACTGCTAGAGAAAAAATGGCTGTACAACTAGAGTACAACGAAGTAGATACTTGTGCAGCTGAGTTTAAAGCACTTACTCCTTACCTCTACTCGACAACAAACATTACCAAGCTTCCAGACATAGAAGTTCCTGCTAAATCTAAAGACAAAAAAGTACTTGTCATAGGTGGTGGCCCTAACCGTATTGGTCAGGGTATTGAATTTGACTATTGTTGTGTACATGCTGCATTTGCACTAGAAGATATGGGCATAAAATCCATCATGTACAACTGTAATCCTGAAACCGTTTCTACAGATTACGATACTTCTGATATCTTATACTTTGAACCTATTGATTTTGAGCATGTTAGAAATGTTATAGACATAGAAAAGCCTGATGGTGTCATCGTTCATTTTGGTGGACAAACTCCACTTAAGCTTGCCAAAAAACTAACAGCCATTGGTGCAAAAATATCAGGAACAACAGCAAAAGTCATTGACCTTGCTGAAGACAGAAAGCTTTTTTCTGCATTTATCGATGATTTGGGTCTCAAGCAACCAGAAAATGGTACAGTTGTTGCTAAAGATGAAGCTATTTCCGTTGCTTCACGTATAGGCTACCCTGTACTTGTACGCCCTTCTTTTGTATTGGGTGGTAGAGGTATGAAAACTGTTTACAGCGATGATGAACTAAGATCTTATATGGATGAAGCTGTATCTGTGTCTCATGATGCTCCTGTCCTCATAGACAAATTTCTTGACAATGCTATTGAACTGGATGTTGATGCTATATGTGATGGTAAAGAGGTCTACATTGGTTCCGTGATGCAACATATTGAAGAAGCAGGTATACACTCTGGTGACTCTGCATGCTCCTTGCCTCCGATGTCTATATCTAAAGATCTACAAGAAGAGGTGAAGAAACAAACTGCATCCATAGCTTTAGGTCTTGGTGTCGTTGGGCTCATGAACATACAATATGCTATTCACAAAGGAGAGATTTACCTCATTGAAGTAAACCCTAGAGCATCGCGTACTGTACCATTTGTGTCTAAAGCTACAGGTGTTCCTTTGGCTAAAGTTGCAACCAGAGTCATGATACAAGGTGACCTTAGAGAAGCATTGAAGTTTTACGACAACTTCAAGGTTGTAAACTTTGACAAAAAAATCATGGAACCAAACCTTAAAAACCTAGTAGCAGTGAAAGAAGCTGTTTTCCCTTTTAACAAGCTACCGGGTTCTGACCTTATCTTAGGACCAGAGATGAAATCTACTGGTGAGGTAATGGGAATATCTGATAATTTTGGAATGTCTTTTGCTAAAGCTCAATTTGCCTCTGGAAACAACATCCCACTAGAAGGTAAGGTCTTCTTGTCCCTTACGGAGAACGACAAGTCTCACGCAGGAGAAGTTGGTAAAATGTTTACAAACCTTGGCTTCGATATAGTTGCAACATCAGGTACACACATGGCACTAGAAGATGCAGGTGTTAGGTCTACAAAAGTACTCAAAATCTCAGAAGGTCGTCCAAATATAGATGATATGATAAAAAACGAAGAGATAGCCATAGCCATCAACACTTCAGACAGCTCTGCTAGTAAATCTGATGCGAAAACAATCAGACAATCTGTACTTTCTAGCCATGTGGCATACTTTACTACCATCTCCGCAGCTAAGGCTACAGCATTGGCGATAAAAGAACTCAAAGACACAGGCGGAGAGATTATGCCTAAGGCATTACAGGATTATTTGGCTTAAAATGGGACATCAGATAATGGACTACGAGGAGTATATGTGTTAAAAGATAAAGTTTTTCTAACAAAAACCGATACTGCCATAGGTTTTGTATCGCAAAATGCAGATAGACTGTCAGATATCAAAAAACGTCCTCCACACAAACACTACATCAAGGCAGTCAATAGCCTAGAAACACTTAAAAACTTTACACGTATACCCTCTACTCATAAAAAACGTGTAAGACGTGCTAAGAAAACAACCTTTATTTTACCAGACGGACACTCCTACCGTGTGGTAAAAGACAAGCATCATCTGTTACTTTTAGACCGATTAAAATGGGCGTACACGACCTCTGCTAACTTAAGTGGAAAGCATTATGATGAATCATTTGCAAGAGAGATGGCAGATATTATCATAGAACCACTTCATAAAAATGCTCAACCTTCAAGCATCTATAAACTTGGGAAATATAGCATAAAAAAGATACGCTGATGTCAATTATTTACGAGAATAAACATATAAAGATAGAAGTTCAAAAGAGTGAAATCCCTTGGCTTAAAATCTTTACACAAAATCCCTACAAAGAGATGAGTAGCGTACCAAAAGCAACAAGAGATGAAATATACTACGTGCTAGATGTCATAGAAAACGAGATGCTCTCATACTATAAACCCAAAAAAATAAACATCGCATCATTTGGAAACTACCTGCCTCATGTGCATTGGCATATTATGGCACGCTTTGAAGAAGACTCGTATTTTCCAGAGTC
>CAZNEJ010000047.1:0-8209 GCA_964571975.1 uncultured Sulfurovum sp.
CATATTTTTATGAACGACAAAAACAATTGCATCAAGACTTAGAAAAAGAGAAATTAGGCAGACCTCAAATCTAACCTTCTAATACTTTTTTAGATATAATTCGCACAAGATAGCATAAGGTTTAAAATGAATTACGATGTCATAGTCATTGGTGGTGGTCATGCAGGGATAGAGGCTTCTTTGGCTTCGGCTAGAATGGGTGTAAAAACACTACTCATTACCATACTAGCAGAACAGATAGGTGCATCTTCTTGTAACCCTGCCATAGGTGGGCTTGCTAAAGGTCACTTGGTGCGTGAGGTAGATGCACTTGGTGGCGAAATGGGGATATGTACTGATACTACGGGCATACAGTTTCGTACACTTAATGCTTCTAAAGGCCCAGCAGTACGAGGGACTAGAGCTCAGATAGACATGGATGCGTACCGTATCTATATGCGTAATGTGGTTCTCAACACACCTAACCTAGATGTGAAGCAAGAGATAGCAGACGGGCTAGTTGTCGTTGATGAAGTGGTTACAGGTGTGACAACACAACTTGGTAACACGTATACGGCAAAAAAAGTCATCATCACAGCAGGGACATTTCTCAACGGTCTCATACACATAGGCGACAAAAAACAAACTGCAGGTAGACAAGGTGAATTTGCTTCTGTCGAACTAGCAGAGTACATGAAGGGTCTAGGCATAGAGATAGGTAGACTTAAAACGGGAACGTGTGCAAGGATAGATGCAAAATCTGTAGATACTTCTGTGATGGAAGAACAGCCTGGAGACACACCACCTCCACCTTTTTCATTTCGTACAGACAAAAAGACTTTTAATCCTACGCAGTTACCCTGTTACATTACCTACACCAATGAAGATACGCATAAAATCATAGAGTCAAATTTTCATAGAGCACCTATGTTTTCAGGGCAGATAGAAGGCACAGGCCCTAGGTATTGTCCAAGTATAGAAGACAAGATAAGCCGTTTTCGTGACCGTCCAAGACATCAGATATTTGTAGAGCCACAAACTTTTGATGAGACGGAGTATTACATCAATGGTATGAGTACATCTTTACCCATAGATGTACAGCTAGAGATGGTGCAGTCGGTTAAGGGGATGGAAAATGCGAAGATAGTCCGTTATGGTTATGCTATAGAGTATGATTATGTGCAACCTACAGAACTAAAACACACACTAGAGACTAAAAAGATAAAAGGACTGTACACAGCAGGGCAGATAAACGGTACCACAGGCTATGAAGAAGCAGCAGCACAAGGCTTGATGGCAGGGATAAACGCAGCACTAAGCGTACAAGAAAAAGAGCCACTTGTTTTACGCCGTGATGAAGCATATATTGGGGTACTTATAGATGACTTGGTGACCAAAGGGACTAAAGAGCCTTACCGTATGTTTACAAGCCGTGCAGAGTACAGACTACTTTTACGCGAAGACAATGCAGATATGAGACTTTCTCACTATGGAAAACAACTAGGACTTTTAGATGATGACTACATGGCAGGTTTTGAGAAGAAAAAAGCAGACTTAGATGAAGCCTTAGACTTCTTACGTAGCAATAGCGTCACTCCTAGTAAAGCGTTTTTAGCCAAATTAGAGTCTATAGATGCGATTAAGATATCTGACAAAACCTACTGGATAGATGTGCTAGGGCGTGGAGATTTTAACAGAACTAAACTCATTACACTATTGCCAGAGTTTGATAAGTATGACGATGAGGTCATCGTCCAAGTACTCGTAGAAGCGAAGTATTCACGTTACATAGAAAAGCAACAACAACAAATACTCAACATGGAAGATATGCTTAAGATAAAAATACCTGAAGGGTTTGTTTATGCCAATATTTCAGGGCTTTCTAACGAAGTCATAGAAAAACTTACTTTGGCTACGCCACCTACACTTTTTTCTGCTTCTCAAATATCGGGCGTTACTCCTGCTGCTTTGGACATCATACATGTGCATATAAAGATGGCACAAAAAGCAAAAAGATAGATATTGATTGACTAGTAATAAAAGCATGTTATTATGATTATTATAAATTAAGACTATAATTGTCTCTATTTACCTAAGGTAACAGTAGCATTAAAGTTATTTATATTTTTTATTAGTTATCGTATCTTTTTAACCAATTTTACCCTATAGTTAGCACATTATAATTTTAGTAGCATAAGGAAAAAATATGGCTAACGAAGAACGTAGAGATTTTATGGGTATGGCACTTGGAGCCTGTGCTGCAGTTGGGGGCATCGGTGCTTTGTATGCAGCGAAGCGTTCATGGGACCCTTTGCCATCAGTTAAGGCAGCAGGTTTTACAACTATTGATGTAAGTGCCGCTAAGCCAAATGTGCTTAATGTCGAAAAATGGAGAGGAAAACCTATCTTTGTTTTGAAAAAAACAGCAGATATGAAAGCAGATGATAGAGATGTTATCATAGGTAAAGATAGATTTCATGTGTCTATAGGTCTTTGTACTCATTTGGGCTGCATACCTGCTTATAAGGCAGATAATCATAAATTTATGTGCGCCTGTCACGGTGGAGAATTTGATGCAAGTGGACATGCTACTAAAGCACCAGCCCCTAGTCCACTAGAAATACCTCCTTTTAAGATAGAGGGTACGCAGTTGGTTTTGGGCGAAGAAGGTCCAGAATATAAGAAAATGCTAGCTGCTGGTTTAACGGTTTAAGGGAGGAAATATGGCAAAATTTGATGAAAACGCTAAACCATTTTCAAATAAATGGTTAGATGAGCGTCTAGGAATAAACACACTAAATAAAGTACTCAATACAGAGTATTGGATACCAAAAGACATAAACTTTTTATGGGCAATGGGCATGGTACTGGCAGCTACTTTTGGACTACTTGTGCTTTCTGGTATTTTTTTACTTATGTACTACAAGCCAGATACAAACTTGGCATTTGACTCTGTAAATTACACCATTATGTCTGAAGTAGGATACGGTTGGTTGTGGAGACACATACACGGTGTGGGTGCATCTCTTGTATTTCTCATTATTTACATCCATATGTTTACGGGTATTTATTATGGTTCGTACAAACGTGGACGTGAGCTTATTTGGCTTTCAGGTATGGGACTTTTTGTTGCATTTTCTGCTGAAGCCTTTTCTGGGTACATGCTTCCATGGGGACAAATGTCTTACTGGGCAGGTATGGTTATTACCAACCTCTTTGCAGGTGGTTCGCTTGAAGCTTATGGTTTAGTGGAGTGGATACGTGGAGACTATGTACCAGGTGATGCGTATTTGACGCGTTTCTTCATGTTGCATGTGTTTCTTATCCCTTTGGTTATCATCGGGCTGATTGTTTTACATTTTGGCACACTTAGATTGCCTCATGTAAACAACCAAGAAAGTGAAAATATAGACTACGAAGAATCTGCAGCACTTTGGAAAGCAGGTAAGAAAAAAGAGTCTAAGGTTATTCCATTTTCTCCTGTCTTTTTATCTAAAGATGTCTTTGTGATGGGTGTGTATTTCATACTTTTCTTTTACCTTGTGTTTTATCACTTTAACTTTGCGATGGACCCTGTAAACTTTGACCCAGCAGATGGACTAAAAACGCCTGCACACATCTACCCTGAGTGGTATTTCTTGTGGTCTTATGAGATTTTACGACCATTTTCTAAAGATGTTGGTTTGATTGCTTTTGCCATATCTCAAGTGGCACTTTTTGCACTTCCATTTATAGACAGAAGCCCAAATGTAGCACCTGCACACAAAAGAGGTTTATTTAAGTATTGGTTCTGGGCATTGTTGATTATCATGATTGTTTTAACGGCATTGGGTAAATTGCCACCAACTGATGCACTATATTCTGTGCTAGGGCTTATATTTGCAATTGCATTTTTACTTATGGGTCCTATACTCTTTGTGATTACGATGTTTGAGAAAAAAATAGAGAAAGGGGCATAATATGAGAGAATTAAAAGTATTAGCAGTTGTTGTATTCTTTTCACTATTGACATACTACTTAGTAGAGCCTTTTGCTCACCATGAGTTACACAAAAAAGTGGATGCAGCGGGCAATGAAATTGTCATAGAAAATCGTGGTTTTATTTATGATGGTACAGCAGACGTACTTGAAGTCAATAGAAAAATATCGGACTTAAAGTATGAAGTAGAAACATTAGAAGAAGATATTTCAACCAATAAACAAATATTGAGCGAAGATAAGGATGCAAATAAAACAAAACTTCAAAATACCATCAATAAAGCCCAGAAGAGACTAGCTAATATCCATACTGAAACCAAAACAAGTGAAGAGCTACTTGCTAAGAAAAAAACCTTTTGGTCAGATGTTGTTGAGGTATCTAAACTTACAGGAGACCCAGTTGCAGGCGAGGCAGGATTTGCTATGTGTATGGGTTGTCATATGGAAGGCATGGGCAATATGGGAGGCGTTATACCCCCTAAGCTAGACCATGCAGGAGCTATGTACGATAAAAATTATCTTATTGCACTCATTAAAGACCCAGCAATGGCATCTAATGTTGACCATAAATATGCTGATACGATGATGCATCCAATGGGTTCAGTGAGTAGTATGTTTGCAGACAATCAGTCTATCGCAGATGTTGTGGCTTATCTACTTAAGGAAAAAGCAGGTGAAGTTACGCCTAAAGAGGCATTTGGTGAGGCATGTTTGAGATGTCATGCTGTACGCTACACAGGTGTGACACAGCTAGGCGAAACACCTAAGTTTAAACATGAAAAAGACGCTTTAGCACATAAGATAAAAGTCATCGAAGAGCAAGATAGAGTAGCAGCCTATATGGGAAAACTACCACCAGACTTGTCTATGATGATACGCGCACGTGGCGAACATTTTATGGAGACATTTATAGAAAATCCTCAGGGACCAATGGTGGGTACGTCCATGCCTAGAGTAGGACTTAGTCAAGCTGGGTACGATAAAGTAAAAGCGTACATGATTGAAGCAGGAGACCCTAGTAAAAAACATAGAGAGGCTGTAGGCCCTTGGGTGATAGGGTACTTTGTACTTTTCACACTACTAGCATTTTTATGGAAAAAATACCAATGGAGAGACCTTCATTAGTCTTTGGAGATGTTTTATCGCATCTTTGAAGGTACGAAGTAGTTGTAAACAATGCGTACATTCATTGGCTACAGCCTTCAAATCTACAGCAAATCATCGCATAATCTTCAATGAAGCAATAGTGATGCTATGTTTTACCCTCATTTTATCTACATTTAGATACCCTAAGAAAATATATAAAAAATTAACCATTGGATTTTAAATGCTTATAGACGGACATGGACGTGAGGTAAATTACTTACGTATATCAGTAACAGAACGTTGTAACTTTAGATGCCAGTATTGCATGCCCGAAAAACCTTTTTCATGGGTACCTAAAGAAAACCTACTTACTTTTGAAGAACTGTTTTTGTTTGTAAAAGTGGCTATAGATGGTGGGGTAAATAAGATACGCCTAACAGGAGGAGAGCCACTTTTACGCGAAGACCTAGATAAATTTATCCAAATGATAGACGGGTATAAACCAGGATTAGACTTGGCACTTACTACCAATGGGTACTTACTTCCTAAGGCAGCACAAAGACTAAAAGATGCTGGACTAAAACGTCTCAATATCTCACTTGATTCACTCAAGGCAGATGTGGCTGCTAAAATAGCAGGCAAAGATGTATTGGGACAAGTGTTTAAAGGCATAGAGGAAGCCCTAGCCGTTGGGCTAAAAGTAAAAATAAACATGGTACCCCTTAAAGATATTAATTCTGATGAGATACTAGATATTATGGCATATTGTCAAGAACGTGACATGAAGGTACGGTTTATAGAGTATATGGAAAACGAACATGCAGACCAAACATTAAAAGGTATGCATGGCAATGAAATACTAGCAAAAGTAAAAGAAAAATATACTATAAAGTCTTTAGGGCGAGAGGGTGCTAGCCCTTCATTTAATTACCTTGTTGAGGAGACAGGTTATGAGTTTGGACTCATAGACCCACACAAGCACGACTTTTGTGACAACTGTAACCGTATACGTCTCACAGCAGAAGGAAACCTCATTCCTTGTCTTTATTTTGATGAGGCTATGAGCATTGCTGAGTCTGTTAAAAAAGGTGACATTCAAGGAGCTGCTGATGTCTTGGCTCTTGTACTTAAAGATAAGCCAAAAGAAAACAGGTGGAGTGACGAAGAGTTAGAAGATAGAGAGATATCTAAGCGTGCTTTTTATGAGACTGGTGGCTAATGTTTTATCTGACGGAACAATTTTTCTCTATACAAGGAGAGGGCAAGTATGCAGGTGTTCCCTCTTACTTTTTACGTACGGGGGGTTGCAACTTAAGCTGTTCAGGTTTTGGGGCGGAGTATGAAGTAGATGGTAAGATTCGTTTAGGTTGCGATACTTACTTTGCAGTAGATGGACATTTTTCTTCTTCTTGGAAAAAGGTTACTTCTGCGAACTTGCTTACTGCACAACTTAAAAATGAATTTGAGAATATAGGCTATGTACCAGACATGGTCATCACTGGTGGAGAGCCACTTATGTATGCCAAAGATGAAGTCTTTTATGCAGTGGTTGAGTGTATGGTTGAACATGGTGTAAATATTACCTTTGAGACCAATGGGACTATAGAGATAGATTTTGAAAAGTATCCTGCATATATGGCATGTACTTTTGCACTTTCGTTAAAGCTTGCAAACTCAGGAGAACCTAGAGAAAAACGTATACTTTTTCAGGCACTTAAAAATGTTCAGGAAAATGCTAAAGAAGCTTTTTTAAAATTTACAATAGACGCTGAACTTGTCAGGACAAGTGCCTTAGCAGAAATAAATGAAATTAAAAGTATCTTACCAAAGCTTGATGTGTACTGTATGCCCGTAGGTGAGAGTAGAGATACTATATGGAAAAATGATAGGGCCGTCTTTGAGTTTTGCATGAAACATAACTTTCATTATAGTGATAGACTTCATATACGAGTGTTTGACACAACTCAGGGTGTTTAGATAAAATCAAATCAAAGGAGTTATATTTTATGTTAATACGTAAGCTTTTTAAATTTGAAAATGCTCATATCGTGCGTGACTGTACGACACAAAGATGTTCCCAAAACATACATGGACACTCATACAAGATAGAAGTACTCTTGGAATCTAATTACTTAGATGATGGGCAAATGGTGTATGATTTTGGACTTACGAAACTTTATATTAAGGAGCTTATTGATTCTTTTGACCACGGTATTACTTTATGGTCAAAAGATGATGCTAGTTATATAGAAGCGATGAAAACACACAGTAAGAGATGGGTGGAACTTCCTGTGTCACCATCTGCTGAACAGTTTTCTAGAGTTATCTACCTTTTAGTGGAGCGTGTACTAGCTTGTACAAAAATGAAGAATGGGGAAAAAGAAGTAAAACTTCATAGCATCATAGTGCATGAGACAGAAACGGGGTATGCTCAAGGGTTTAAAGAAGATGCACATTCTAAGTTTATGGGTGAGATAAGGCTTGAAGATATTATGTTTTCTAAACAAGTACAAAGTGAATGGTCAGATGTAACTTTATGGCAGAAACTATTGGGAAATGAGTCCATTGAGAACCCCAAAAAAGTTTAGGTAAGAAAAATTTAGTATAATACGATATCTAAATATAAGGAATTAGTATGAACAAATTAACATTACTTTCACTCGTAGCAGCAACTGTATTATTTACAGCCTGTAACGACAAGGCTAAGGATGCAGCGGCAGATGCAACCTCAGCTATCGTAGAGTCAGCAAAAGAGACAGCAACTACTGCCGTAGATGCAACAAAAGAAGTAGCAACAAAAGCAGCAGATGCAGCAAAAGCAGAAGCAGAAAAACTAGCAGCACTAGCAGTAGAAAAAGCTGAAGCAGCAAAATCAGCACTTGCAGCTAAGGCAAGCGAAGTAAAAGCAGCAGCAGAAAAAAAAGCAACAGAAGCAGCAAATGCACTTAAAGAAAGAGCAGCATCTGCAGCTAAGACTGCAACAGCAGCAGTCACTCCAGAAAATGCAGTAGGTAAGGCAGCATATGCTAAATGTGCAGGATGTCATGGTGCGGACGGTAAAACAAAAGCACTTGGTAAATCAGCAGCCGTTGCAGGACAAACAGTCGCAGTATTGGAAGAGGCACTTCACGGATACAAAGCAGGTACAAGAAATGTATCTGGCATG
>CAZNEJ010000048.1:0-8015 GCA_964571975.1 uncultured Sulfurovum sp.
CTTCTCCAAGTGCCTTAGCATAGTAGTATCCCATAAGCCCTTGAAGTTCTGTAAATTCATAGACCATTTCGCTCATAAGGTCTGCTTTTGCTAGATTTACAGCTCTGTCCATGAGTTTTTCCAGTTCCACATTACTTTTGCCAGTTTGAAGCTCTACTTTTCCCATGTACAGTCCCAATAGACGTACAGCGATGTTTTTCTCTCGTGTTATTTTGTCGGACAGTGTGCCAAGACCATCTATGAACTGTACTTTTTTTAGTCCCTCCGTAGAAAGTCCGTTTGCAAGGTCATTTTTATAAAAGAAAAGTCCATCAGCAAGGCGTGGTTTAAGTACACGTTCATTTCCTTCAACTACTTTACTATAGTCTTGGGTATATGCATTGGACACCACTACAAACTTATTGGCTATTTTTCCATTTTCAAACACAGGAAAATAACGTTGATGCTCTTTCATCGAAGTGATGATGACTTCAGGAGGTAACTCTAAGAACACCTCATCAAAAGTACCTAGTAGTGCCTTTGGGTTTTCTGTTATGGCTACAACCTCAGCTAGCAAAGCATTATCTCTTTCTATGATGATATTGTGTCTATCTTCAAGTGCATCAAATTCAGTCAAAATCAATGCTTCACGTTCTTTGGGTCTCAACATCACTGCACCTTCACGAAGAATATCTTCATAGGCATCTATATTTGGCACATCAATAGCATCATAGCTCACCATACGGTGTACATACGTTTTTGCGTCTGACACTACACCGTAAAGCTCCACAGATACACAACTCTCACCCATACGAACCTGTAGCCATCGAAGAGGACGAACAAATTCATCGCTTCTGCTACCCCAACGCATCATCTTACCAAATGCCATAGAAGCTAGCCATTTTTTCAACATTTCTTCTAAAAGAGCAGCTGTCTGCAAACCTTTCTCTTCTTTTTTAAAGTAGAGTACTTCTTTGCCATTTTTTTCACTACGTCCAAGCTCAGAAAAAGCAACACCACACTTGCGTGCAAAACCCTCTGCTGCTTTTGTAGGCTCAGCATCTTTAATGGCAGCCATCACAGGAGGTCCAAAAAATTCAATCGTAGCATCTGCTTGACTTATAGGCATAGCCTTGTGCTTAAGTACCAGTCTTCGAGGCGTATAGATAAACTCAAAGTCATTAGAAAGCTTATACTCAGAAAGTATCGTAGCCCATGATTTTTCTATATTTTTTACGATTTTAAGTAGTGGTATGGCTGGTAGTTCTTCTAGACCTATTTCGATGAGTAATGCTTCTGTCATGGCTGCTTTGTCCTGTGGATATAAATTGATAATATTTTATCCAAATCTTGGTAAAGACGTGGTTTAATATAATTAGGTTATAATTTTTCATTAAATATAAAAAGGGATAAATATGAATAGAATATTTAAAATATCATTGGCTCTACCTGTGGCTCTACTGATTTCAGGATGTGTAGGTGGACCTAAGCCAACACAGCAACAAGAAAATGCTATGGGAGCACAACAAGAAAAGCAAGTACTCTCCAAGATGAGGACCATACGCTCAGGTAGACAATACAATGCCTTAAAAAATGTAAGTTCACGCATAGCACGTGCCTCAGGACGTACAGACTTTCAATGGAGGTCCCACCTTGTAGATAACCCCAAACAAGCAAATGCCTTTGTGCTTCCTGGAGGAAAGATATTTGTCTTTACTGGCCTGTTCAGATATGCAGCCAACGAAGCAGAGCTAGCAGCCGTCATAGGGCATGAAGTAGCACATGCACTAGAATCTCATGGAGTAAAAGGGGCTGCACGAAAACAAAAAGCTGGTCTCATCGGTGCTTTACTTCAAGTGGGCATGGGTGTAGCAGGCGTCAATCAACAAACAGCAAGACAAGTAAACCAAGCTTACGGGCAAGGGTCTAGCCTTGGATACATTAAACCTTATTCGCGTAAAAATGAATCTGAAGCAGATGCTATAGGGCTTATGCTTATGGCAAAAGCAGGTTATGACCCAAGGGCTGCACTATCGTTTTGGAATAAGTTTGGAAGACAAGGACAAAGAGTACCTGAGTATCTTTCAACTCACCCAGCTCCTGCCAATCGTATAGCAATGATAAAAAGACTTATGCCTCAAGCCTTAGCAGTATACAAAAAAAATAGACGCGCTAAAAGACGTTAAAAAGAAAAAGGCTAGTCTTTGCTAGTCTTTTTATCGTCCATAGGGTCATTTTGCATATCTAAGCGTCTGCCCTCATCATCGAACTTTGCTTTAAAGTACCCTCTTACAATCCCAAATGTAATATAGGCAAAAAGAAACATTGCCAAAATATAAAGATAATCCCAAAAAGACATTAGGTCTCTTTTAAAGTATTGGCGATGCTAATCTTCTCGAAACCATCATAATTTTGACGCAAGGCATCATACACAACTATGCCTACACTTAGCCCAAGATTCAGACTTCTCCCTGCCCCACCCATAGGTATAGTAATACACCTGTTAGGATGTCTAAGTAAAACTTTCTCATCCAACCCTCTAGTCTCAGAACCAAAAAGAATATAGTCATCTTTTTTAAAAGGTGCATTGAAATAAAGATTGTCTGTTTTGGTTGTAGCCATATAAGAATTATCTGAGATAGGATGTTCTGCCAAAAACGCATCGAAACTTTCCCAAATTACTAAATCCAAGTGCTTCCAATAGTCAAGACCAGCTCTTCTTACTGCCTTGTCATCTATATCAAAGCCCAAAGGTTTTACGAGGTGCAGAGTTGCTCCTAAGTTTACACATAGTCTTCCTATAGTTCCTGTGTTTTGAGGGATTTGTGGTTCTACTAGTACTACATTGAACATTTGTTTCCTTTTTCTCTTCCATTCATCACGCAAGGTGTGCATTGGTCATCTCAAACACACTCAAAAACAAGAGCATTTGAGAGATGACGCTTTTTACTTCATTTTATTAAAAAATAACAGTTTTATTGTCATTGACAAATACTCTATCATTTAAAACCAAAGCTAAAGCACGAGACAAGACTATTTTCTCTCCATCACGTCCTGCTTTTTGCATGTCTTTCCATGTAAGTCTATGATTTACGGGTATAACATCTTGAGCTATGATTGGACCCTCGTCTAGGTCATTGCTTACATAGTGTGCCGTTGCACCTATGATTTTGACTCCTCTTTCAAAGGCTTGCTTGTAAGGGTTAGCTCCTATAAACGCAGGTAAAAAAGAATGATGTATATTTATGATTTTCTGTGCATATGCTTTTACAAAAGTCGGGTTTAGTATACGCATGTACTTAGCAAGTACAATATAGTCAAACCTAAAAGTATCTATAAGTTTCATCACTTTTTCTTCATGTACCTCGCGACTTAATCCTTCCGCAGAGATATGGTAAAAAGGGATATCAAAACGCTCTACCAAGGACTTCAACGTGTCATGATTTCCTATGACTGCCTCTATCGTAGCCCCCAATTCACCAGCAGCATGACGCACCAGTATATCACCTAAGACATGAGATTCTTTAGTGACCATAAGGATAATTTTCTTATCTTTTGGCTCTATTACCCTAATGTAGGCATCTTTAGGTGTTATGTTCTTAAGCTCATGTTCTAGTTCTTGGACATCGAACATTCCAGTCACTATGGTTCGCATAAAAAAACGACTACGCTCTTTATCTACAAATTCACGGTTATTGTCTATGTTTAGACCCCTGTCATAAAAAATCTTAGAGATTTTATATACCAAGCCCTTTGCATCTTCACAATCTATAAGAACTCTTGCCCGTTTTTCCATACTACACCCTTGAAAATAAAGCAACTAGAAGAAAAAGCAACAGTTGCGTAAGCCCTCTACTGACCAGCGACTAAGTCGCAGTGCAAGTGAGGCACTAAATGCCGAGTCCCAAGAGGACAGAGCGTAGCAAAGACGAACTTTGTTCGTTTCGCGTTCTATTTAGATGAATAATCCGCTATGATATCGCCCATCTCTATACATGTACAAATCTCTTTAGCATCATAATCACCAATGTCTCCCGTACGATAGCCCTCAGATAGTGCTTTTTTTATAGCATCATCTATCTTGTCTGCAGCCAACTCTTCGCCCAAAGCATAACGAAGCATCATAGAGGCAGAAGAAATGGTCGCAAGCGGGTTTGCTATACCTTGTCCTGCTATGTCTGGTGCTGAACCATGTATAGGCTCAAACAACCCTACACCTTTGCCTGTACTAGCACTTGGCAAGAGCCCTATTGACCCACTTAGCATAGATGCTGCATCAGAGAGTATATCTCCAAAAATGTTACCCGTAAGTATCACATCAAACTGTTTAGGGTCACGTATGAGTTGCATAGCTGCATTATCTACATACATATGAGAAAGTTCTACTTCAGGGTAATCAAGAGCCACTTCTTCTACTATTTCTCTCCAAAATTGGCTTACCTCAAGCACATTGGCTTTGTCCACAGAACAGATACGCTTTTCTCTTTGCATGGCGATGTCAAAAGCTACGATAGCGATGCGTATCACTTCTTCTCGTGTGTATACCATCGTGTTAAAGGCTTTATCTGCTTGCAGTTCTCTTGGTTCGCCAAAGTATATGCCACCTGTAAGTTCGCGTACTACCATGATGTCCACACCCTCAATAACTTCAGGCTTAAGGCTAGATGCATTGATCAACTCATCATACACCATAGCTGGTCTAAGATTGGCAAATGTTCCCATCTCTTTACGAAGCCCTAGAAGTCCAGACTCAGGACGTAAATGTCTCTCGACTTTATCCCACTTGGGGCCTCCTATAGCACCAAATAAAACAGCGTCACATTTTTTCACACCCTGTATGGTCTCTTTAGGTAAAGGTACACCTGTCTCGTCTAAAGCAGCACCGCCAAGCAACATCTCCTCATACTTCAAAGAAAATCCTTGACTTATAGAAACTGCATCAAGTACCTTGATCGCCTCATCTACAATCTCAGGACCTATACCATCACCCTTAATAACACCAATTTTATAACTTTTACTCATATACTTACGCCTTTTTTACTTAATATAACGCCTTTTGAGCAAAGCCCAGAAAGCTACGCTAACGCTGTGTTCTCCTCGACGGAGTGTCCACACAACTAGTTGCTCTTTGATAGTTCTTTTTTTGCAAAGGCGATTAGGCCACCTGCATCTACTAACTCTTGCATAAACTCTGGGATAGGTGTAAACTTGTAGGTCTTTGCTTGACTTACATTGATAACTTCTCCTGCGTCCATATCTACTTTTACAGTGTCGCCTTCATCAATCTCTGCAGATTCCTCTAACTCAAAAATCGGCAGACCCATGTTGAAGGAATTTCTATAAAAAATCCTTGCAAACGTAGGTGCAATAATAGCTGAGATTCCTGCAACTTTAAGAGCTATGGGTGCATGTTCTCGGCTTGAGCCACAGCCAAAGTTTTCACCCGCTACTATGATGTCGCCTACAGACATTTTGGACACAAACTCTGGGTCTGCATCTTCCATCACATGTTTTGCCAACTCTACTGGGTCTGATGTGTTTAAGTATCTCGCTGCGATGATGAGATCCGTATCTATGTTATCACCAAATTTCCAAACTTTACCTTGCAAATCATATCCTTGCTATTAAAGGGAATATCCCTCATAAATTTTCGAGATTATAGCTAAAAAAGTAAAAATAATCAAAGAATCTATGATTTTTAATAATTTTTGGGTATAATCCACCTTAATTATTTCTGAAGTATTTTGCTTCATATACACAAGGATTCACTTTGGCAGCAAAAGACAGCATGAAAAGCATAGAAGCGTTATTTAAGTCTAAAAAGAAAGGTGATGTTCTCACATTTGAAAACATCGCAAAAGAATTTACCAAGCAACCCACAGTAGCACAAGCTAAAAAAATAAACAAATTAGCAAAAGATGGAAAAACAGATGTCATATCTGCTTCAGAATATGCACGGTTTTTAACAGCAAAAGAAAAAAAGAAACGTGAAGACGCAAGAAAGAAACTCGCAGAAAGTGGAGAAGATGAATTTGACTTACATAAAGACAAAGAAGTTTTAGAGTGGAGTCGTTCTGATTCACCTGTAAGAATGTACTTGCGTGAAATGGGTAAAATCCCTCTTCTTACGAAAGAAGAAGAAATAGACCTCTCTATGCGTATAGAAGCGGGTGAAGACGTTATCATTGATGCTATCTGTTCTGTGCCTTATCTTATAGGGTACATCATCAACTACAAGGGGCCTTTACTTAACCGTGAAAGACGTGTAAAGGAACTATTTAAGTCCTTTGAGGATGAAAAAGCTTCTGCAGATGATGATGCACCTGAAGAAACTGCAGCAGAAAAAGAAGCCGCAAAAGGCCCTAAAGACGATAAAAGAGTAAAACAAGTCGTAGATAGCTTTAAGCAACTCGAAAAAGCAAAAAAAGATTGGATGAAAGCACGTGAAGACTTAGATACTTTCTTGGAAACAGAAACAGATTCTGTTGCCATTCTTCATGAACGCCTCAAGATTGCCTTCAAAAAAGAACTCTTAAAAGCTTCTCTTCTAAATCTAGGACCCACATCTAAGCTTATAAATGAACTTGTAAAAGCCATGGAGACTGCACTTAAATCTGATGATTCTTTCGATAGAGAACTCAAGAGACTTGAGTACAAGCTTCCACTTTTTAACGATATTCTTAAAGAAAATCACTTAAAGCTACTAGACAATATCATAGATATGGACAAAGAGGACATCATCGATACAGTGCCAGAGACTACTATGGTTAGCACCTATGTAGAAATCAAAAAGCTGTTTGAGACAAGAGAGGCCTCTAAGGGAAGCTTTGACTTAAGTGAAGAAAAACTTCACGCTATTCTAGGACAAATCCGTCAGGGTAAAGCCACATCAGAAGTAGCCAAAACACGTATGGCAAAGTCTAACCTTAGGCTAGTTGTAAGTATAGCTAAGCGTTATACAAACCGTGGTCTGCCATTCCTTGACCTCATACAAGAGGGCAATATTGGACTCATGAAAGCTGTCGATAAATTTGAGTATGAAAAAGGTTACAAATTTTCTACCTATGCCACATGGTGGATACGTCAAGCAATATCACGTGCTATTGCCGACCAAGCAAGAACTATCCGTATCCCTATTCACATGATTGAGACTATCAATCGTATTAACAAGATTATACGTAAGCACCTGCAAGAAACGGGTAAAGAGCCTGATTTGGATACTATAGCTGAAGAAGTGGGACTTACTGTAGACAAGGTAAAAAATGTCATCAAAATCACCAAAGAACCTGTAAGCTTAGAAACTCCCGTGGGCGATGAAGACGACGGAAGATTTGGCGACTTCATCGAAGACAAAACTACACTTAGTCCGACTGATGTAGTACTCAAAGATGACCTGAACAACCAAATAGACGATGTGCTAGACCAACTAAATGAAAGAGAGAAAGCCGTTATCCGTATGCGTTTTGGTCTTCTTGAAGATGAGAGCGACAGAACCCTTGAAGAGATAGGAAAAGAACTTTCAGTCACACGTGAGAGAGTAAGGCAGATAGAATCATCTGCAATTAAAAAACTAAAACACCCTAAGGTTGGACGTCAACTTAAGAATTATATAGAAGAATAGTCTGTGCCTAGATTATTCACCCTCTTCATAGGTACATATGCATTAAAGCAACGCAAAAAAAGCATAATCTCAACAACAAAACACATACTTAAATGACCTACCTAGACACACTCAAGCATCCTGTTATTAGACGGCTTTCGATTATACAGTTCATCTCGTACTTTGGCACATGGTTCTCTCAAGTAGCTATATTTTCCATGATAGTCTCTTTTGGGGCTGATGCAATTACCATAGCCCTTACTGCTACTATGGCGATGTTACCTGCAGTTGTCCTTGCTCCTATCATTGGGCTTATCATTGACCGTATAGAGTTTAAAAAACTTATGGGTACGCTGTTGATTGTTGAATTGTCTATGACTCTTGGCTTCATCTTTGTAAATTCACTAGAATATGTATGGGTACTGATGATACTCAT
>CAZNEJ010000049.1:0-7889 GCA_964571975.1 uncultured Sulfurovum sp.
CCTCCTAGTTGTTTGCATGTCATTGTTTTCATGGTGTTCCTTTGTGGTATTTTTGTATTAAGCATAGTATATCTAATTTAGAGTATATAATGATACATAAAACCTCTTGTTTCTTTGGCACAAGGGCAAAGGTATAGACCTAAAATGTATGTAAATATTTTATACTAATTACTGTATGATATTGATATTGCCCCACTTTAAGTAAATAGGGAAAATTATATCTTAAGGGAGATAAATAATGTTTAAAAAATCCATCAATCACTTCACACAAACTGCGATACAGGGACTTTTTGGTCTCTTGCCTTTTGTCCTTATAGCCGTCCTTATACTTTGGCTCTATGGCAAAATAGATGCTCTTGTTGGATGGGCATTTGACCTTGTTGGATTTGCACCAGAAGAGCATCAATTTATGTGGTTTTTAGTGGCTTTGGCTATATTTTTTCTACTCCTGTATTTCATGGGTCACCTTATGAACACTAGGCTAGTAGGTCTCATAGAAAGATTGTTTAAAAAGATACCTGGCTATTCAACAGTTAAAGACATCATAAATATATTTAATTCTTCTAAAGAGGGAGAAAACCAAGTCCTAGTCGTAGCCATACGTGGTTTTGCAAATGAAGGATACAACATAGGACTCATGTACTCTCAAAAAGAAAGCATCATCAAAGACCACTACACCGTGACGCTCTCCATGACACCTATACCCAATGGTGGCTATATGTTTGAGGTACACAAAGACAATATATTTGTCATAGAAGGTGCTACTTTTGATGATAATTTACAGTATCTACTCTCCATGGGAGTGAAAAGTTTTACAGAAATCATACACAATGCACCAAAAAAACAAGATGATTTTCTAGCACTAGATAAGTGGCTTGAAAAACACAACAGAAACAAGGATGCCTAGTATAATCTACCCTAGGTGATACCTTAATGAAAATTATATTAGAATGTGAACATATAAACATAAGGAAGAACATGACAACGATAGATTTAAAATCAAAGCATACTCTCTATGATGCGAACAATGAGCCTTCATTTGGCATAGGTTATGCAGGGGCAGATACAGCATTTGTAAAGATAGACATGACTGAACCATTGCAGTATTGTGAGGCACTAGACAGAGAAGAAGTACAAGACTTTTTTAATCAGCCAGATGACTACTTTTTTGGTAAAGTTTCTTTAGATTGTGAGTTTACACTTAGCCCAAGCATGGGTAGAGGCAAGCAAGCAATGTGGTTTGGTAAATACTTTAAAAATGGCTACTATGAAGAGCCATACGAATAATGGGGCTATAGTATGAATAAAATAGGCATAGGACTAGACTTTAGCAATATATGTAAAGACTACAACACCGTATACTTAGACCGTGACAACGATGACCCAGCGACTATAGGCTGCATGAAGAAGGCACTACAATGGTTTGATGTGTTTTTCTCTGAACTTATGCAGACTTTTGACTACAAACTCTACAGAATGAACCAAGATACCGCGGTAGATCTAAGAGAGTTAGTGAAAAAAAGGTTCTTTTTTTATTCTTTAGAGAAAGAGATACTGGCACAAACATTTATCATGCAAAAAATAGACATAGCCTATGACAGTCTAGGCGATTGGGGCAAAAACGCTACTGATACTCTTATGATTCAAAATGATGAAGAGGGAGCAGGCGTATACTTCTATATGGAAGAAAACTCTAAACTTCATACGTGGATAGTAGATAGATTAAGCGATTGTACTTTGGATGAAGTGCCTTTTCCTGAAGTGTAGTTTGGCTTCAATGCTTTGAAATTTGTCTATTTATACAAAGATTTATAATATTTTTTATCAGATAAGCTTAACTCTTAAGAAAAGTAGGTACAATAATTATGAAGAAAGATGAGGTTCGAGTTCATCTACCGTGTGTTAAGTTTTATTGCAAGACCACCGAAAGACTCTCTCCGATTTTAGATTCCGCTTTTTATAGGGAAACCCTAGAAGTGTAAATTTTAGGATACTAAGTATCCAACACAAGGCATAACAATGGCAGAATTAGTCAACGGTAAAGTAAAATGGTTCAACGATGAAAAAGGTTACGGATTTATAGAGCAAGAAAATGGTGGAGAAGATGTATTTGTACATTTCCGTCAAGTAAATAACGACAACGGTGGGCGTGTAACGCTTAACGAAGGTCAAGCAGTAACTTTTGAAGTTGGTGAAGGTCAAAAAGGCCCACAAGCTGAGAATGTAACTCCTTGCTAGTTTGATAGAACTCTCTTTCATAGAGAGTTCATCTATCTAATCACTTTTAAAATCCTCTTATGCTTTTTAGCAATACCCTCTTAAGATAATTCCACTACAACTTCTTTATCCCAAGAAATTTAAAACCATACTTCTATTTTTTAGTCATTTGTAAATAATTCTTATTTTTGATTTGCAAATACTCATAAATAGCCTTTACTTCATCATCTGTCAGATAGTAACGTGGCATAACTTTATGGTAGGCAGAAACAGATATTATCATTTCTTTTAACGTCTTTTTACGAATATCCGCACTCTTGATGGCCTCTATATCATGTACAGCCTGATACTGTACTATGATTTTACCCTCTCCATTTTTGCCATGACACTCTAAACAACTTACGCCCCTAGGACTACTATAGAGCATCTCTCCATATTCATAGTCTGAGATAAAGCTTTCTATGACATTGTCTTCTGCACATAATAATAAAGGTAAGAACAAGCATATTAAGCGTTTCATTTACTCTCCATAAAGTATTTTTGATATAATACCTAAAAAATTATAAGGCTGTGTCCATGCAACTCATAGATGGTAAATCTTTAGCCGCTAAAGTACAAGCTTCTATCGCCTCTGAAGTAGAAACTCTTAAACAAGAAAAAAACATAGTCCCAGGTCTTGCAGTTATCATCATAGGTGATGACCCAGCAAGCCATGCTTATGTCAAAATGAAGGCAAAGGCCTGTGAAAAAGTAGGTTTTTATTCCATTACACATAGTATGCCAGACAGTATTAGTCAAGATGAGATTATCGCAACTATAGAGATGATAAACAACAACCCACGCATAGATGGCATCTTAGTACAGCTTCCTTTGCCTAGACACATAGATACAGACAAAATCCTAGAAGTCATCGACCCCAAAAAAGATGTGGATGGTTTTCATGCCTACAATGTGGGACGTTTGGTCACCAATTTAGATGCATTTGTAGCCTGTACACCACTTGGCGTTATGAAGATGTTTGAAGAGTATGACATCGACATAAAGGGGCAAGATGTTTGTGTGGTAGGTGCTTCTAACATCGTAGGCAAACCTATGGCAGCCCTACTTTTAAACGCAGATGCGACAGTGACCATCACTCACGTACATACCAAAGACCTTAAATCACATACCTCTAAAGCTGACATCATTGTGGTGGGAGTTGGCGTAGCTGGACTCATCAAAGAAGACATGGTAAAAGATGGTGCTATCGTGATAGACATCGGTATCAACCGTATGGAAGACGGCACCTTAACTGGTGATGTAGACTTTGAAAATGTAAGTAAAAAATGTTCTTACATCACGCCCGTGCCTGGTGGCGTAGGTCCCATGACTATCGCTATGCTACTTAGCAATACACTTAAATCAGCAAAGACTAGAACATGATGAAAAAATTTAAAAAGTTTCTCTCTGCTTTCATATATTTTGCAGGTACATGGACGGGGACAATTATCATCGTTTTGTTTCTTATATTTTTTGTGGCACAGTCTTTTGTCATACCCTCTGGTTCCATGAAGCGTACACAGCTTATAGGTGACTTTCTTTTTGCCAAGAAGTATTCATATGGTATCCCCATCCCTCATTTACCTTGGCTTGAAGTACCTCTGCTTCCAGACTTCAATGACAATGGTCACCTCATAGAAGGTCCAAGACCAAAAAGAGAAGATATTGTCATTTTTAGAAACCCTCAAACACCAAAAATACATTATGTCAAACGTTGTGTAGCTGTAGGTGGAGATGAATTACTTTTTGGCAATAAAAAGCTTTACATTCATTTTCATGACATGAAAGATGAAGCAAGTATCAAGAAATCTTATCCTGATGCCAAGATAGTAACGCTAAAAGATAAGTTATGGGTAGAAAATCCATACATGAGTAAATACCCTGGTATCCAGTATGTTCCAGAGTACAATGGCAACTCTTTTGAACTTATGGCACGAAGCTACCAAGCTAACGGCAACATAGACATGATACCTGTGCGTGTAGATGAACTAGGGAAAAACCTTTTTTACACCAAAGTAGAATCTGAACACTTCTATATGATAGGAGACAATCGTGACAACTCCAACGATAGTCGTTTTTGGGGAGCAGTGCCCTACAAAAACATCGTTGGAAAGCCATGGCTTATATATATGAGTTTTGAATTTCGATCTTATGACCAAGTGCATGATGGGATAGGTGGAGGAAGAGACCATGACAAGCTCAGCCGTATTTGTCCAGACATAGATATAAGTTCAGAAGCATGTGAGACCTTATGGAATAAACAACGCTACACCATTAGATGGGGACGTGTAGGCAGACGTGTAGACTCCATACAACTTGAAAAACCTATAGAATAAGGAACATATATGACAAGTCCTAAGAGATTTTACATAGCAACTGACCATGCAGGATATGCTCTTAAAGCATATGTAAAAGATTTTGTCATGGAGCTAGGGCATGAGATGATAGACCTAGGACCTGACTCAGCAGACCGAGTAGATTACCCAGACTTCGCCAAAAAATGTGCAGATGCAGTCTTAGCAGACAAAGGAAGCTTTGGTATACTTATCTGTGGTACTGGCATAGGCATAAGCATTGCTGCAAATAAAGTCTCAGGCATACGTGCAGCACTATGTCACGACAGATACACAGCTAAACTATGCCGAGAACACAATGATGCGAACATTCTCTGCTTTGGTGAACGCGTAGTTGGAAAAGGTGTGATAGCAGATATGATAGAAGTCTTTGCTTCCACAGAATTTGAAGGTGGTAGACATGCTGGACGTGTTGCGAAAATAGAAGGCACATAATGAAAACAATTTCGGTAGAAGACAAAGAAATCATCCTAAACAGTATCAGGGACATCCCAGATTTCCCAAAACCAGGCATTGTCTTTAAGGATATTACAACCCTACTCTCTAATCCAAAAGCACTTGATACCCTTATGACCCACCTAGAAAATAGGTATAAAGACTATAGCCTAGACTTCATAGCAGGTATAGATGCAAGAGGATTCATCTTTGGGAGCATATTGGCTGACAGACTTGGCATAGGTTTTGTTCCTGTACGTAAAAAAGGCAAACTACCCTACAGCACAGTATCTGAAAAATACAGTCTAGAGTATGGCTTCGATGAAGTAGAGATACATATAGATGCTTTTGCCTCTTCTTGCAGTGATGGAAAAGGGGCAAGAGTACTACTCATAGATGACCTCATAGCTACAGGAGGTACGGCTAAAGCAGCTATAAACCTCATAGACAAAGTAGGTGCAAACTGTGTTGAAGTTTGTTTCATTATGGAACTTGAGTTTTTAAAGGGTTGCAAGGATATAACTGCACCCATATATTCAGTATTGAAAATAGATTAGGCAATCATACACTCCAAGATATAGACAATTAAAGCACTCCTTAAAGCTAGCACATCGAAACTAGTGGCATAACATTCGCAACTACAATATACTAGATACATGGAACCTATATAAGTATTCTTATAATATACCTATGGCTATAGAAAAAATATGCTACCATACTTCCAATAAATAATATATAAAAGGAACAAATATGGCAAGTGGATTTTTCGCACTTTTTGATGATATAGCACTACTCATGGACGACATGGCTACTATGAGCCAAGTAGCTACTAAAAAAACAGCGGGTATCTTAGGAGATGATTTGGCAGTTGCTGCTGAGCAGGCTTCAGGCTCTACTGCTTCACGGGAGCTTCCTGTTATTTGGGCTATATTTAAAGGCTCTGCTATAAACAAAGCTATCATCTTGCCTTTGGCTTTTTTACTTTCTGCTTTTGTTTCATGGATTATAGTCCCCATACTTATGCTAGGTGGAGTGTACCTAGCTTACGAGGGAATGGAAAAGATTTATGAATACTTCTTTCATAAAAATATACAAAAGAAAAAAATAGACCTACAGAGCATTAAAAGTAAAGAAGAAATATTAAGTGATGAAAAAGATAAAATAAAGTCTGCCATTCGTACCGACTTTATACTCTCTGTCGAGATTATTATCCTAGCACTTAGTACGGTGAGTGAGAGTTCTCTTGCGGTGCAGATAGCTGTGGTTACTTTTGTAGCTATCATCGCTACTGTTGGAGTGTATGGCATCGTAGCACTTTTGGTACGCATGGACGATTTTGGATACAAGATAGTAGCCATACACCAAGATATAAAATCATTCATGCACCGTTTTGGTCTCTTACTTATCAGGTCTTTACCAAAGATTATACGCGCACTTGCTGTCATAGGTACGCTTGCCATGCTACTCGTAGCTGGAGGGATATTTGTTCATAATGTAGAAGCCATACACCACATATTTGCAGGCATTCCTTCCATCTTAGGAGAGCTTATAGTAGGAGCCATAGTGGGCATACTTGCCGTGGCTCCTGTGGAGATATATAAAGGAACCTTTAAAGAGATGAAATAGAAATTTTTATCTCTTTAAGTTTGAGCAAAGAAGCTAAGATAAGTGTGCCACCAAGCATCTCAATGGCTTCTTCTGTTGCACGCATAATGGCCACTATATCATCATAATCCAAAGATTCAAATCGTATTAATAGCCAAAATAAATCTGTATCCATACCTTCATAAAAGTCCATACCTATAGCAACCGCATACAGACCATAACCTGCAATCATCATGACTATACATTTTTTACAAGAGGCATCCCAAAAGGCTCTACTTGTTACATAGGCGATAAATAGTCCAAAAAAAGCAAATATTGGCATAAATACAGCTTGCCAATAATATGAAGTAAATTCCTTATTTAGCCCATCTTCTACAACAGCATGCCCTACAGCTGAACCTAGATTTTCATGTATTTTAAACATATCATCAAAACCCAAATAAAGAAAAAATAAAGAGATAACAAGCCAATATAATCGTTTTTTATCCTTATATATAAAAAGATAGACCAGTGATATCAAGATCATTATAGTAAATGAGAAAAAAGTTGGAACATTTTTTTCTCGTGAAATATTCATGTAGCCACGTATAAAATAGTTATATTTCACATCAAAAATATAAGGGATATAATAAAGTATTAAAAAGCCTAAACTGATGAGTGAAAAAATAATGAGTACTTTTTTACTCGTAAGATGTATATTGTAATTGTAATCCATGTTATTCCTTTGAATTTATTTGTGAAATATACACTTAAATAGATTAAGTAAAACTTATTTGGATTTTAAGGTGTATGAAAAATAATTTTTGATATTATATTTTACCATAATATTTTGCTAAATGATTATGTGACATCAATACTCATTTTAGTAATTCATGTACTCACAAAGGACACAAAATGAAAATCACGGATAAAGTTTCTTCGTTTACAGGGAAATTAATAATAGGTTCTGCTATTGCTATATTGGCTACATCAGTAGCAAATGCATCATGGGAGTATCACGGAACACCTGCTAGTTCAAGTAGTGCGAGTTCAGACTCTGGGTCTGGTAGTCGCTCATCAAGCCCATCAAGCGACTCGTGTGCTTCTAGTAGTACTAGTTCTTCAAGTGCTAGCTCTGATGATATAGATGAAGATTTAGCCAAATGCAACCTATATAAAAGCTTAGCAGAAAAATTTCGTGATCTATCCCAAGACAACAATGACAACAACTATAAAAAATATCTGTATTATACTCAAGAA
>CAZNEJ010000050.1:0-7591 GCA_964571975.1 uncultured Sulfurovum sp.
GGGGGGGCAAGTTAATTTTGTGTAAAAGTAGCAACTGAGATACTTGACAATTAAAAATTATAAATGAGAAGCGTAAAGCAAACGACAATAGTTTGTCGTTTGTAGCTTCGGAACCGAAGTGGTCGGAACAAAGTGAAGCCACGAAGGCATGAACCTTCCCTAAAACCCCAACTCTCTCTTTCTATTGTCTATATACCTAGTAGCACCCGCTACTATACCTTTAGCTATACGTTCTTGATAGTCTGAGGTAAGTAGTCTTGTTCTTTCTTTATCGTTAGTCATGTAGCCTACTTCTACAAGTATAGAGGGGCGACTAGCACCTACTAGCACATAAAAAGGTGCTGGTCTCACACCACCATCTTTGACATCAGGATAACCACTTCTTAGGTTTCGTATCATATCCCGCTGCACATCTATGGCAAGTTTATTTGACTCTATGATTTTAGGGCCATTAAGTACAGAATCGATGATAACATTTTTACTTAAAGCATCTGCACCCTTAAGGACTGCTGCATTTTCACGTGCAGCGATACGTTGTGACTTGGCATCTCTTGTTTTTTGCAAGAAATAAGTTTCTACGCCTTGTACTTGTTGAAAACGTCTCTTGTTGGCTATGGCATTGGCATGTATGGAGATAAATACCTTTGCGTCTTTTTTATCGGCTATCTTTGTACGCCCAGAGAGCTTTATAAATCTATCTGTCGCACGCGTTAGATGCACGCGATACCCCATGTCCTTAAACTTCTTTGCTGTTATTTTGGCTATTTGGAGGACAACATCTTTTTCTCTTTTGCCTTGCACCGTAGCCCCACCGTCATGTCCGCCATGTCCAGCATCTATGACTATGAGGGAGTCTGACCTGTCCACACTTGGACCACCGCAAGAAACAAGCAACAATACGCTTGCCATCAAAAACACTTGTTTAATTTTTATCATTTAATATCCTTGTTTTAAAATTAGTCTTTTGCTAGAAATCTATCTCTTTTTTTCTATTATTGAGATAATTATCTATGCCCTCAGCAATGCCTTTTGCAATGAGGTTCTGGTACCTAGAAGTAAACAATCTTTTTCGCTCTTTAGTATGAGACATGTACCCTACCTCTACCAGTATAGAAGGACGACTAGCACCTACAAGTACATAAAAAGGAGCATGTCTTACTCCTCCATCCTTAACGCCCTTATACTTGGAACGCAAGTTAGTAATAATACGACGTTGCACGTCAATGGCAAGTTTATTTGACTGTACAATTTTAGGACCATTAAGTACAGAATCCACAATGACCCGTTTGGAGAGTTTTGTACCTGCCCCCTTAAGCACAGCCGCATTTTCACGTGACGCGATACGTTGTGACCTTGCATCTCTTGTATTTTGCAAGAAATATGTCTCAACTCCATGCACTCTATGTTTGTATTTTTTAGGTACAGAGTTAGCATGAATAGAAACAAAAGCCGCCGCACCCTTCTTGTCTGCTATGTGTGTACGCTGAGAAAGCTTTAAAAAACGGTTGGTCGTACGTGTCAAGTGTACAAGATAGCCACGTTTTTTGAGTTCCTTGGCAACCTTTTTTGAGATAGTAAGTGCCAAGTGCTTCTCTTTTTTTCCACCACATGATGCACCCGAATCATGCCCTCCATGCCCTGCATCTATGACGATAAGATCTTTACGCCTTTGATATAAACTTTGTTTTTTCTCTTTAACATTTGGCACTTTTAACTTTTTTTGAACCGTATTTTTTTTAGCTACATATGCCTCTGTAACTTTTATATCAACCTTAGGTTTTTTATAACGAGTAGCAGGTGCTGTAGTCATATTTTTGGGTAGAGGTATATGGTATTTTGTTTGTGTAAATATAGGCTTGTATGCTGTGCAACTATAGGGCTTCTCACTTGATATAACAATACGAACAATATTAGGCTTAAACTGTGCTACCCTCAAAGATGAACCCAAGTTCTTCCCTACACCGTCTGCCAATCGTGTATTTCTAAAATCAAACACTTTTCTATATGGCTTAGAAAGTGTGAACTGTCTAATCTGTTTTTTACTACATTCGTTTTTAAAATGTACACGTAACTCACCTTTAACAACTTCAACTTTTGTAAGTATATTGGTAGTCGAAAAGAGTAGTGTATTCACAAAAAGGAAAAGGAAAAATATCTTAAAAGGTATCACCCTAACTATTTTCCCCATGCATCAATTTATTCATCAACTCTTTTACCGTGATAATCTCTTTGAGTTTATAGCCGTTTGCCCCTGTAAAAAACAAGCCTGACTCTGCTATGCCATCATAGGCATCTGAAAGTCTGTCTGCTATGCAGTACCCTACTATCTTCGCTTCTTCACCACGATTACATGGTGCAACACAGTTAGAAATGCAAGCAACTTTTGGTGCTATGCCTTTTTCTATGTCTTCATGGAGCTGTGTTCTGACCCCTCGTGCAGGGTAACCTACTGGAGATTTAAAGAGTTTTATGTCATCTGCATCCGCAGCTATGATGATGTCTTTCATCACTTGGCTTGCATCACACTCAACAGTCCCTATGAAACGTGTACCCATCTGTACAGCGTCAGCACCTATGTCCATCATCTTGATGATGTCATCATGATCCCACACTCCACCTGCAGCGATGATAGGCATAGAACCCCAATTTTTAGCTTCTTCTACCACTGGGCCTAAGATATTTTCAAGTTGGTTTTCTTCCATAAAACACTCATCATATTTGAACCCTTGATGTCCGCCACTTAGAGGACCTTCCACTATAACTGCATCTGGAAGTCTGTTATGCGTCCTCTTCCATCGCTTACACAATATACGCAATGCCTTAGCAGTAGATACTATGGGTATCAATGCAACATCGGGGTAATTCTTTGTAGCTTCAGGCATAGTAAGAGGTAGTCCAGCCCCTGTAATAATCATGTCTGCTCCTGCTTTACAGGCATCTTCAACCACACGGTTGTACTCACTTTGTGCATAAAGTACATTTGCAGCAAGTGGTGCATCGCCACAGATTTCCCTAGCATTATCAAATATTTTTTGTAAGGCTGGATAAGAGTAGAAATTAAGAGCATCAAGTGGTCTTTCATCTTTACCTACCGTTTTTACGACATAAGCACGTTTCTTGTACACTCCAGTACCTACAGCAGAGATAACACCTAAACCACCTTCTTTGGAAACATTACCTGCAAGCTGATCCCATGAGATACCTACTCCCATTCCACCTTGAAAAATAGGTTTCTCTATGATGTATTTACCGATTTTTAATGATTTGAATTCCATTAGTTTACCTTCACTTTTGCAAATCTCTTTTTTCCTACCTGCAAAATATATTCGCCAGATTTTAGATTAAGCTTGTCATCACTTATCTTCTCTTGGTCTATACTAACCGCATTTTGCTTAATATCTCTTCTGCCTTGAGAAGTAGATGTTTCCAATCCTGCATCCAATAATGCTTGACAAATCCAAATACCTTCTTTCATTTCAAACTCTGGCATGTCCGTAGGTACTTTTTTTGTCTTAAATACTGAGTTAAACTCATCTTTAGCTAGTGTAGCCAACTCTTCATTATAAAACCTTTGGGTTATCTCTAACGCGAGGTTTTCCTTGGCAGTTTTAGGGTGAACGGTACGTGTTGATACATCTGACTTTAACTGTTCTATATCTACTAAAGACTTTTCACTCAAAAGCTCATAATAACGCCACATAAGTTCATCAGAGATAGAAAGTATTTTCCCAAAGATGTCTTTAGGCTTTTCAGTAACGCCAATGTAGTTAGAAAGAGATTTAGACATTTTATTTACCCCATCAAGTCCTTCCAAAATAGGCATCATAAGTACGGCTTGCTGCTTCTTAATCTCGTAAGCTTTTTGTAGCTGTCTTCCCATAAGCAAGTTAAACTTTTGGTCAGTGCCTCCTATCTCAATATCAGACTTAAGATATACAGAATCATACCCTTGAAGCAAGGGGTACATAAACTCACTCACAGCTATAGGTGTATTTGAAGCATAACGCTTAGAAAAATCATCACGCTCTAACATTCGTGCAACCGTAAGGTTAGAAGCCAGTTGCAACATACCAGCAGCCCCTAGCTTTTCCAACCAGTCGTTATTGTAGACGATGTCTGTTTTAGACGCATCTAGTATCTTGAATGCTTGTTCCGTATAAGAAGCTATATTTGTAACTATCTGTTCTTTTGTCAATACTTTACGCGTAGCACTTTTCCCAGTTGGGTCGCCTATCATCGCTGTAAAGTCACCAATCAAAAACTGTACACGTCCACCAAACTTCTGAAAAGTAGCAAGTTTTTGCAAAAGTACAGTATGCCCAAGGTGTAAATCAGGAGCTGTTGGGTCAAATCCAGCCTTCACAGTATAAGTACTGCCATCTTCATAATATTTTGTTACGAGCTTTTCTATACGCTCACTATCTATGATTTCTGCTGTACCTCTTGCTATTTCTTCTAGTGCTTTTTTGACCAATGTTTCTTTTCCTGACATGACTTACTTCTTCCTTACTATTTGTTATATGCATCATCCAAAGAGATGATTTCTATGAGTTTAAATTTTTGTGCAATACGCTCTGCAAGTATATTTTTTCTACTCTCACGACTCTCAACATCTATCTGACAATACTCAGCTCGTTCACTACTTTGTATGCCCAACTCTATACTAATCACATTTAATTTCAATTCAGAAAGATGTCTTAATAAATCTGCGAGTATACCTTTTTGATTTTGTAAACTTATAGTCAATCTATAACGTGAAAGCTTTTCACAACTCCATCCTACATAAATCATCGGCTCTTTAGATGAGAGTTTTTCATACGCTTTTTTACACAATTTATGATGTATAATAGCCTTACTGTCCTTATAGAATGCAACGATCTGATCACCCACCTTAGGATGACAGCAATAATCAAATTCTACACCATCCAAGGGCTTATTTATAAAGAAATTAAAGTGGTCAATCTCCTTACTTTTAGGTTTTCTATACCCTTTTTTAAGTAAACCCCAAAAGCGTAATTCTTTTTTGCCCATAAATGCTGCTAACCTATAGATAGATTCTTTATAGTAATCAAGTTGTGCAGGTAACTTATGTATAGTATCACCAAGTTCTATGGTTTCTATAAGCTCTTGCATTGCTTGACTCTCTTGCCCAAATAGCGTTGCCAATATATTGTAAGCAGAGATAGTATCTGACTCTTTTATACGTGCTCTACATGCAGACCTTATGCCGTCTTGTGCCTTAGATGTTTTCACGGCATCTAGCCATGAACAGTGGAGATGTGCTTCGCTGTCTTTTAGTACATTAACTATATCTCCATTTTTCAATACACTTAGTAGTGGTGCCCTGTTTTTGTTGATAAGCACTTGCGTAGCAGATGCACCCACCTCAGAATGTATAGCATAAGCAAAGTCCAACGCAACCGAACCTTTAGGTAAAGTATAATAGTCACCTTTTGGTGAAAATACAGTGATGTCTTCAGAGAACAAATCAGACTTAGCCAATTCATAAAACTCTTCTATAGAATCATTTTGATAATGTAAGCTTTCTAGCCATTCTAAATTTACAGAATCATTGCCATCTTTATATTTCCAGTGAGCAGCCACTCCAAACTCTGCTAGACGGTGCATTTTTTCTGTACGAATCTGTGCTTCAAGTATGCCTTCATCATTAAAAAGTGTTGTATGTATGGTCTTGTACCCATTCTCTTTAGGTACAGCGATGTAGTCCTTAAAACGGGAGATAAGTGGTGTAAAATGCAAGTGCATAAGTCCCAACACCCTATAGCACTCTATGGGGTGTTTGACTATGATACGTACTGCTAGCAAGTCTAGTACTTCCTCTATACTCACACCTTTACGGTGCATCTTCATATAGATGGAATAATAATGTTTTACTCTGCCAAAAATTTCAAAACTCTCGTCCGTAAATCCATCTTTATACATCAGCTCTTTTACATTCAGTATAAAGGCATTGAGTTTAAACTGTAGGTTTTGTGCGTTGTCATTGATATAGTCATCTATCTGCTTATAGTCTTCAGGATAGATATACGAAAAACTCAAATCTTCCAAATGGTTCTTCATGCGAGAGATACCCAGTCTGTGTGCTATGGGTGCATATACTACGAGTGTTTCTTCTGCAATACGTTTTTGTTTTTCAAAATTCAAGGCATCAAGGGTAAGCATATTGTGCAGTCTATCACAAAGCTTGATAACTAGCACTCGCACATCTTTTACTGAAGCGATAAGCATTTTTCTAAAAGTAAGAGCAGAGTTGATAAGTCTTTCATCTGAGCTAGAAGGAGCAAGCTCAACATCACGTATCTCTATAATTTTGGTCAATCCCTCTACTATATGTGCAACATCTTTACCAAATTCTCGCTCCAAGTCTTCACTATCGAAAGAGGTATCTTCTACCACATCATGCAAAAGAGCTGCTTGCACCATAGTCTCATCGTTTGAAAATTTCGCTGTTATGGCTGCTACAAGTATGGGATGTACGATGTAGGGTTCACCACTTTTACGTGTCTGTCCATCATGAGCCGTGAGTGAGAGTTCTAATGCTTTATGTGTAGCAGGAAGTGCATGGGGGATTTGTTCCCATAGAAGAGCCTTGGCTTCTTCTATGCTGTGGATGTTTCGTGCTTTCTCAAGAAAGGCATCCAAGGTATTTAATCTTTTAAACTTACTAAGATTTTACCTTCAGCTATCTCTTGAAGTGCTACATCCGCATATTTCATGCCATGTGTATCTATATCAAGAACTGATGGTGCACCATTTGCTATGGCTTCTGCTCTTTTACCTACTGCATTTGCAAGTAAATATTTGTCGTAATCTAAGTTTTCTAGTGCCAATGCTGTTAATTCTTCTGTTCTCATATCATTTCCTTAAAAAGTTTTAATTATCTCTATTTCACAATAGAGCATAAGTCTATATTGCCTTGAACAATTGCCAGTAAATTGCCTTTTTCAAACATATTACATACAGCTATAGGCAGTCCATTTTCTTTTGCTAAGGCGATAGAAGTATCATCCATGACCTTAATATGATCCGTCAATGCCTCATCATACGATAAAGTATCAAGTTTTACTGCATCATCAAATTTATTTGGGTCCTTGTCATATACGCCATCAACTTTCGTAGCTTTTATGAGCAATTCTGCTCCTACTTCTGAAGCCCTAAGTGTCGCTGCTGTGTCTGTAGTAAAGTAAGGGTTTCCTGTACCACCTGCAAAGACAACCACACGACCCTTATCTAGATGACGTCTAGCACGACGTACGATAAACGCTTCGCCTATCTCTTGCATGTCTATAGCAGACTGAAGTCTCGCATCAAGCCCTGCATGTTCTAACGCCTCTTGTATCGCCACGCCGTTAATGACAGTTGCCAACATGCCCATATAATCACCAGCCGTTCTGCTAATGATACCATCAGCAGCAGCAGTCACACCACGGATGATGTTACCGCCACCCACAACCACAGCCACTTCTATGCCAGCATCTACTAAACCTTTTATCTCACCAGCGATGAAGTTAAGGATTTGCGTATCTATCCCATAGCCCTCATCACCAGCTAACGCTTCACCAGAAAATTT
>CAZNEJ010000051.1:0-7368 GCA_964571975.1 uncultured Sulfurovum sp.
TTTGGTGGACTCATAGGACTTGGGTCTTCTTTTATAATTTAGAGGTTTTATGTATGAGGTAACTTTTATCATTACATTAATATTAAAATGCTAAAATACTTATATTGATAAACAATCGGAGACAATATGAACAGCCTTTCTAGAATATTATTAAGCACCTTGATACTATTTTCTGCATCTACTGCAAAGACATCTTTTGCAACCTATAGCGATATGTGCGAGACAAGTCAAAAAGAAAATTGTGCGAACGTGCCTCAAGAAATTAAAAATCTACAAAAAGCACTGAGTTCAGATAAAAAATTAGCATTTAACCTTAGATCTGATGGCATACTGGGCAAAAATACACATGAGGCCATTAAGAAATTTCAAGAAAAATACAACATATCTCCTGCCAAAGGTTATGTAGGAAACAAAACAAGAAAGAAGCTGTCATCAGTTTATGGTGACCTAAAACTTCCAAAATGCAAAAAGTCTCATGGGGCATCATACACAGGGTCTTATGACAGCTTTAGAAAAAATGTAAACCTCAGAAGAAGTTTTAAAGTTTTTGAAGATAAAAATCTTCTAAAAAAAGCAACAAAAAGAAATACTAAATTAAAAATAGATATATCAGAACAAAGAGTTAAGCTTTATGTCAACGGCAAGGTGGCACTTTCGTCTCCATGTACCACAGGTGCAAAACGTAAATTTGAGCCAAATACAAAGATTTATAGAGACAAGAGAACGCCAAAAGGAACATTTAAAATAACAGAAAAGATTTCCAATAAACGTTCAACTATTTTTGGCAAATACTATCGTAATGGTAAAATGGTATATAAAGGCGATAGAAGAAAGTATAGAGGAAGCAAAAGAGGACTCAAGTACAAAGGTGCATTACTTGAAAATTGGATGCGTCTTACTGGCTCTGGCATAGGGCTTCATGCATCTAAATACGTAAAAAGAAACCCAGGTACAAATGGTTGTATAAGACTCCCACATAGAGTATCTAAAACCATTTTTAAAAATGTACGTAAAGGTACAAAAGTAAGTATAGTAAACTAGAGTGATACACGGTAGCTGATATTTCCAATGGAAGCTTCTGATACTTATATTTTTCTAGCAAGCATAGAGATTTTGCTTGTTTTGTATCCTTGCGAATCTATATCCTGCCATTCATGAATATATACTAACTCACATACTTTAGAAAAATAGCTTTCTAGCTCTCCCTTTTTGAGTAAAAAATCAGGATTAGACGGTACTTTTTCATTTTCTTTATCATGCAAAAATGTCTCCATAAGTAAAATACCATTAGTCTTGAGTGCATCTACCATCTGCGGGAAAAGACTACGCTCTAAAAAATACGTACACACTACAAGGTCATACCTTTCTTTGTCTAAAACATATGTATCAAAGTCCACTTCTTTGGGATGAATATTTTCTAGGTTTTCTAGGTTTTTTATGGCTACAGAAGAGATATCTAGTGCATCTACATTAAATCCTTTTGAAGCCAAATACCTACTGTGTCTACCCATGCCACAGGCTATATCTAGGGCCTTTTTACCTATGGTTTGAGGTAGATAGTCTTGCAGAAGTTTTATAGGTGCATTGGGCACTTGATTGTTTTTATATTTTGTGTTCCATCGTTCTTTGTCCAAGAGTGACATATGAAGCCTTTGTTGTAATCTCTATTTGGCTATCATTCTAGCAAAATAAAACCTATTTAGGACAATCAATATGGCAAAACTCACCTTTATTTCATGGAATGTAAACGGCATACGAGCAGTAGACAAAAAAGACGCACTCAAATGGATAGACGAAGCAAATGTGGACTTCTTGGGACTTCAAGAGATAAAAGCAGAAGCAGAGCAAATCCCTGATGGTATTTTCGAGCGTAACTATAAGTACCAAAGCATAAACTCATCTGTAAACAAAGGACAGTCAGGTGTTGCACTCTACACAGACATCAAAGGAGAAGTGAGTTCATGTGACCATGTAGATATATTAGACGAAGGGCGCATCAATGAGTATCATTTTGATAACATAGCGTACTTCAATGTATATTTCCCAAATGGACAAAGAAACGATGAACGCTTAGAATATAAAATGGGATTTTATGCACGATTTTTAGACCACATACTAGAGCTACGAAAGCAAGGTAAGTCCATCATAGTCTGTGGCGATGTAAACACGGCCCACCACCCCATAGACCTTGCGCGCCCAAAAGCAAACGAAAAGACTTCAGGTTTTCTACCTATGGAACGTGAATGGCAAGATAAGCTACTTGCATCAGGCTTCATAGATACCTTTAGGCAGGTGCATGGCGATGTAGAAGACCGTTATAGCTGGTGGAGTTACAGAGCAGGGGCTAGAGGCAATAACGTAGGCTGGCGTATAGACTACTTTTATGTATCAGATGACTTAAAAGACAAGATAGTAGATGCAGACATACTAGACCAAGTTCTGGGTTCAGATCACTGTCCTGTGAAGTTAGTACTAGAGGTTTAGCCTTTAGTCGAATGCCAACCTTTTTCATAAGGACAAGGGTAGGACTTTAGTTTTATGGATTTTGAGGCTAAGATGTATTCTAGTTCATCTTTTGTTTTATAAAGATACTTATATTCTCCATTGGCATCTTGGCAGGTACATACTTCTTTTTGAGACGGAGTATGCAGAAAATACTTTAATGTTTGATGCTTTAAGATTTCATGACTTTTGCCAAGTTGAACCTTTAGTATTTTAAGTGATTTTAAAAAGCCTGTATGCTTCATTATTCTTCCATATCTCCACCGATATAATAAAACTCATCTAATCCTTCCAAAAATGCCATAAGCAGTTCGTCTGAACAAGGCTTAAAGTTCTTATGCCCTTCTTTGCGAAAAAGGGAAGCTAGTTGCTGTTTGCTAAGTTCTACCTCTGCCAGACCAAAGATAATCTCTACCTCTGCCTCTTTAAGTTCTAGGGCAATTCTAAGTTTTTTCAGTATGAGGTTATTTGTGAGTTCTACTAGTACATCTTCTTTCTTTTTGGGGCTTGGTCCACGCTTTAGTGTAACAAGTCCATCTAAAAATACACCCAATTCTTCAAAAGAGCATACTTTAAATCCCTTATCTAAACGACGCGTAAGTAGTCCGTCAAGATGACTTTCTTCCATGGTATGATTTTCTAGCTTGTAAGATTGAAGCATTTCATTTTTAGAAAGATTTAGTGCTTTTTGTATACGGTAGAGTATCTCATTGGTGCTAAGTTCCATCATTTTTTACCTGCTTCTTCTGCTAAGTTTTTGAGTGCCATTTTGGCTTTATTGAGTATCTTTAAGCAATTGTGGTCTTTTATGTTGTGTTTTAGTGACCAGTACTCAGGGTTTGTATAGGTGATAGTAGTTACGCCTTGGTAGTCTGTAGTAAACAACATACGCAAAGGTAAATCTATGCCCATAGATGGGTTACAGTTCATAAGTACCGTACCCATCTTAGGATTACCAAAGACTACTACTGTTGTAGGTTTTAGGTTCATTTTTACACCCATGGCATTGGCTTTGTGGTCTATAGTACTAAAGTGTGTGAGACCTTTTTCTTTTATAAGGTTTTCTAGTTTAGAAACAGAAGTAGTTAGGTCATTCTGACTTGTCATTGTCTCTAAAAAAGCACCTTTTTTACTGTCACACCCCAGAAGAGCAAAAGCAATCAAGTTAGCCAATAGTATTTTGTACATTGTAATCCTTTATAGAAGTGACAAGTCACTTTAGCCAAGACTGAATCTACTAAAGGAAGTACCTTTAGGTGTAAAATCAGCCTTAGCGTTATTTAAACATTGAACCTAAAGTGCATTACATCGCCATCTTGCACGATGTATTCTTTACCTTCAAGTCTGTTCTTGCCTGCATCTTTTGCCCCATTCTCCCCAGCAAACTCTATGTAGTCCTCATAGGCTATGACTTCTGCACGTATAAACCCTTTTTCAAAGTCATTGTGTATGGCGGCAGCTGCTTTTGGTGCTGTGGTGTTCTTGCGTATGGTCCACGCACGTACTTCTTGCACGCCTGCTGTAAAGTAAGACATGAGACCTAGTTTGTCAAAGCCTTTGTGTATGATTTGCTCTAGTCCTGACTCTTTTACGCCAAGGTCTGCTAACATTTCATCACGTTCATCATCATCAAAGTCTAGCATATCTTCTTCAACTTTTGCACAAAGCTTGATGACTTCTGAGTCACGCTCATCTGCGTAGGCTTTAAGCTTTTGCACAAATTCACTGTCTTTGGTCAATCCATCTTCATCTACATTTGCACCATAGATGATAGGCTTAGAAGTAAGAAGACGCAAGTCTTTGTTCATCGCTAAAAAGCCATCAGACTCTAAGTCATCAAAGGTTGAAACAGGAGAACCATCTTCTATGTGCAAGAGTAGTGCATTTGCCACTTCGAGTTGCTCTTTGGCATCTTTGTCGTTTCCACGTGCTTTTTTACTAAGCATATCTATACGTTTAAGTACCGCATCTATGTCTGCAAAAAGCAACTCTTGTTCTATGATTTCCACATCACGTATGGGGTCAATAGAGCCTTCCGTGTGTACGATATTTGGGTCTTCAAAACATCTTACGATGTGTAAAATGACTTCCGTATCACGAATGTTACCTAAAAATTTGTTACCCAGCCCTTCACCTTTTGAAGCTCCTGCAACAAGCCCTGCAATGTCTACAAAGTCAAGCGTAGAGTATTGTACTTTTTCAGGACTAACTATCGCGGCTAATGCGTCTAGTCTTTTGTCTGGTACAGGTACTACTGCCTTGTTTGGTTCGATGGTACAAAAAGGGTAGTTTGCTGCCTCTGCATTTTGTGCTTTCGTGAGTGCGTTAAATGTTGTAGATTTCCCTACATTTGGTAATCCTACAAGTCCGATGCCTAGTCCCATGGTTGTTCCTTAGTGTTTATTGATTTGATTTTAGCTAAATGTTCGTGAAAGGGTGATTAGATGTTTATTTAAAGTTAAGTTAGTACTCTATCCTCTTTTATATACAAAACACTTACCATCCTTATGGCTTGGTCTATCAGCTCATTTTGCTCTTGTGCATCAAGTTTTGTAGCTCCATAAAGTTGGGGAATGAAGGCGAATGATTTTAGCATACCTATAAACTGTTGGGATACGAAAGAGCTGCTCTCAAAGAGTAGTTTTCCATCACTCTTGGCATCTTCAAACCATTGTGAAGTCATAATCATACAGTCATCTTTGATTATTTCCAAAAGCTTTAATCCAATACTATTTTTTTGAATTATTACGATAGTCACAATTTTGATAAGTTTCATATTTTCCTCATTACCCAAAAAAATCAGCTCTTTCCTAGCAATCTCTCGAAGCTGTAATTTTATAGGTATATCTGGAGAGTATCTGTATAGGAAACTCTTCTCCAATCGTTCTTGAATAATAGTGGCTATGGTTAAAAAGAGGTTTTCTTTGTTTTTGAAGTGATTGTATACGGTTGCCTTGGATACATTTGCGTCTTTGGCGATATTGTCCATAGATGAACCCTCAAATCCATTCCCATAAAACTCAGTAATAGCTGCTTGGATGATAGCTTTTCTTTTTTCTTGATTGAATGGTCGATTTCTTTTCATAAAAAGATTATATCAAAAGTTAGATTAGACAATAACTAAACTAAACTGTATAGTTTAATGTAACTCTAAGTTTCCCTATATTAAACTTACAAGTACAGTTTAATATTTAAGATATCTAAAAAGGAAAAATATGAAAAAAGTAGCGTTGATAACAGGTGCAAGTAGTGGTATAGGAAAAGATTTGGCAATCATTCATGCCAAAAATGCTGGGGATTTAGTTTTGGTAGCTAGAAGAGTAGATAAACTCAATGAACTTAAAAAAGAGTTAGAGGAACAATACTCTGTAGAGGTTACAGTGTTTGAAAAAGATTTGAGTAAGATAGCTGCAGCCACAGAGTTATATGATTTAGTTAAATCTGAGGGAATAGAGGTAGACTATCTCATCAATAATGCAGGTTTTGGACTGCTTGGAAAATTTCACGAGCTTACTTGGCAGAGACAATCTGAGATGATAAGCCTCAATATAACAGCTCTTACAGAACTTTCTTATCTATTTTTAGCTGATTTTGTAGAGAGAAATAGTGGTAAGATACTAAATACTTCATCTAGTGCTGGTCTTCTCCCCGGTCCACTTCAAGCTGTCTATTTTGCAAGTAAAGCGTATGTAAATTCTTTTGGGAATGCCTTAGCAGGAGAGCTGCACGATACCAATATCACAGTGACTACACTTATGCCAGGAGCTACTGAAACAGAATTTAGTGCTACCTCTGGGACGGACAAAACCAAAATGTTTGACAACGCAGTTACCTCTCTAAGTGTAGCACAAGATGGATATGATGCGATGATGAAAGGGAAATTGGATGTAATTTCGGGCTTGAATTTCGCTCACAAGATGATGATAAAGATGATTCCATTTACTCCCAAAAAAATGCTACTTAAAAATGTGAGAGAGATTCAAGAGCTATAAGAACTAGTGCTAGTTGCCAATAGTTTCTTGGTTTAGAGATTATCTTTACTGAGATGCTAGGTAAATACAAAATTCTAAATGGCAGAATAAGTTAATCATCTTCATATAATCTTGATAAAACTTTTCTATACTTCAAATTGTAAATAAAAATATGGAGATATACATGAAAGTTTTAACACAAATAACAATGGCAAGCGTAGCTACATTAGCACCTATAGGATGTGGTGATGATTATAATGATACAAATACACCTACTGATACAACAGATACTAGCAGTTCAGTTGATACACCTAATGGTACAAATACCCCTGATGTTGCAACAGCTGCACTAAAAGTTAGCAATAGAAATGCCAAATTCTTAGTAGATACAGATGCAATGAGTCTTTATACATTTGATAAAGATATGTTGAACACAAGTAACTGTGATGCTGCCTGCCAAGAGATTTGGCCTTTATTTTTAGGTGGAAATACTGAAAGTGAAGATATTAAAGTACTTGAAGGTACAGACCACTTAGCGTATAGAAAGCATCCTCTTTACTACTTTGTGAATGATAAAGCACCAGGAGATATACTTGGGAATAATATAAAAGATGTATGGCATTTAGTACATGCACCAGCAGCTAGCAATGATAGCCAAACAAAGTTTTCAGATGCTACGCTGAAACAAACATATTTGACAGATAAAGATGGGCGTTCACTTTATACTTTTGATAAAGATACACAAAATGTAAGTAATTGTTATGATACTACAACTACTTCAGGTGAAGGATGTGAAAGTGTTTGGCCTGTATTTTATAGTGCTGATTTAGGTACTTTGCCTACAGGGACTACTGCCTTGTTTGGTTCGATGGTACAAAAAGGGTAGTTTGCTGCC
>CAZNEJ010000052.1:0-7209 GCA_964571975.1 uncultured Sulfurovum sp.
TTGTGAGCCAAAATCGAGGACTAGAATGGGGACTTGTTTCATAAGTTATGCCTTACTAAGAAATTAAAACTGATTATACACTATTAGTCATCAAATTTGACCTAAGGCTCTTTTCCCCTATCATCTCGACCCCTTTTTTCCACAAAGGCTGGTATGGTTTTTCTTTTTGCTTTGTTTATATAAGGTTTAGCCGTGAGAGTTTATGGACTCTAGCATAGAATTTAGTGCCGATATTTAACGCCAAACGTTTATGATAGCTATTTATTGAAACAAAAGCTCCAAATTAAAATTTGTAGTTTGCATATAGTTCAAGTGCATTTGTATCATCACCCATACCATAGTCAGTATTTGTGTATATTACATGTGCATCAATTGCATCGGTGATATCGTATCCAAGGATAAGATCTATTTCTTGACCATCATCTGCGATACCAGCAATTTCATTTTGCCCATATTCGTAATATGCATAACTAAGAGAAGCAGATATTTTTGCAAACTCAGTGCTTACCTCAGCCTTGAAGTTATTACCAAGTGATGCACCTGTAGCTGTGTTCCAAGAACTTGTATAGAGACTATCCATAATACCAATCCAGCTTGCTTGTTCATCAGAAACATTTACATATGCAGCCATAAGATCAAAAGAACCAATTGTTGTAGTACCTTTAGCACCAAATACATTAGAAGCTTCTAATGTATTTAAACTATACGCAGTATTGACATATTGTGCAAAAACTTTAGCTACTTCAAAATCGTAAGCTCCATCAGCATATATTTGTGTATATTTATCAAGACCAGTCACTGCAGCTGCCCCTGCATCTACATTGTAGTACCAAACATTAGCAGAAATTACTTTGTTATCATATCCTGCACTTACAGTCCAGTTATGTCCATCATCAATGTCAGTTAAATCAATAAAGTTAGTACCTGAATTATCTGGTCTCCATGTTCTAATATATGAACCAATTAAGGTTACATTTTCAATTGAAGAATTTACAGCTGTATATGCTTCAAATGCACCTGTATCTAACAACCAGGCAAATCCACTTATCATTGGGGTTTCTAAGAGTTGGCGACCAAGTATGAACGTTGTATCACTGTAATTTGCAGTAATATTCGCAACGTTGAAGATAGCGCTGGACTTCTCTTGCTCGAAGAATCTACCGATTGCAGCTAGTGGAGCAGCTCCCTTTAAGTTAGTAATACCAATTGCTGTAAAGTTTGCAGTAATGTTAGCATTAAATTTATGTGCTACATCTAAGGTAACAGCGGCACCAAGTAGACTACTTTCGTTATCGAAAAGAGCGCTATTATCATCACTATAATAATACAGTGCATTTTTTCCAGTAACTGTTGTTTGTGGGAATTGGACTACTGGTAGAGGTCTTGCTTCAATGTCTCCTTCTGCAAATGCTGAGCTTATGACTAAAGTAGCCACTAAGCTAAGTTTTGTTAATTTCATATTGTATTTCCTTGTTTTAAATGTACAAAACTATAACACAAAGGTAACAAAAAGATTGCTTAAATTTTAATCAATTTACTGTTTAGCTGTATTTTAAAAAAAGGGTCGAAAAAGGGTCAGGCGTTGAAAATATACCCCCTCTACCTCATTCCATCTCCACTCACTCAGAAGTATTTATTATATTACCCTAACTGCATCACATAGATAAGTGCAGGCAAACCAAAGAGAAAAAGGACAGTAAGAAAAGTACCCACAGCACCCTCTTTACCACCAAAATAATAGCCAAGAACGATAGATATAAACAATAGCCCAACTGTAAATAAAAGAAGCAATTTTAAATCCTTACTTATTTTCTATATAATGTGAGCCCAAAGACTTTGCTCTTGCAAGTGCAGCATCTACTATAGCTGACGCAGTGTTAAGTCTAAGCTCTAAGAGCCTGCCTATCTCTTTATTTTTCATATCATAGATGAGATTTTTGGCCTCATGTAGCCCTTTTGTGGTACGCAGTATGCCTATCTCGTCCCACATGATTTGACGAAGTTTTTGTTTATAGATTTTATCGTTTTCTTTGTGTAAAATATTGTCATAATCTTTCTCAAAAATAGGTGTCTTGAACTCTTTATGTTTCTTTCTTAAAAGGTGGTCTACCGCACGCTTTGCAAATACTACTCCCTCAAGCAATGAATTAGATGCCAAACGGTTAGCCCCATGTACGCCAGTACGTGCCGCCTCCCCTATGACATAAAGTCCTTCCAATCCTGGTATGCAACCATCAGTGTCACATTTGATACCCCCATTGGCATAATGAAATGCTGGTGATATAGGTACCCTATCTTTAGGGAAATGATATCCCAAAGCTCCAAAAGTACGTGTGATATTGGGGAAACGATGCTTAAACCACTCTTCTTCAAACATAGAAAAGTCCAAGTACGCTTGTTTGCCTGTTTTTCGCTTATAATCAAAGATGCCACGAGAAACGATGTCTCTGCTTGCTAACTCTCCACGTGTATCATAGTCAAACAAAAAGCGTCTACCCTCATCATCTACTATATGTGCACCCTCACCTCTGAGTGCTTCAGTGAGCAAAAGTTTTCTAGCATACGGAGTATCTACAAACACTGTAGGGTGAAATTGCATAAACTCCATATCTGCTAGCTTTATACCTTTTTCTACACAAATACCATGAATATCAGCAGATACTGTACGTGAATTGGTGTTGAAAGCATAAAGTGAACCAACACCACCAGATGCTATGATGACATCATCAGCATAAATAGTTCTAGGCTTATAGTTCACTGTGGCTTTCACACCATAACATCTACCGTCTGCTATGAGTAAGTCATACACCAAGGTATTTTTCTGCAGTTGGTGCATGTTTTGCACCATTAAAAAGTAGTGCATGTAACGTCCCGTAGCATCTCCACCTGCATGGACTATACGCTCTACAGAATGTGCTGCTTCTTTAGTATAAAGGATATTGCCCTCATCATCTTTATCAAACTCCATACCTTTTGCTATGATGTCTGAGGTGGTATCTAGTGAGGTACGTGATAGTATCTCTACAGCTTCCTTATTGTTATGCTGTGCCCCTGCTGTCATAGTGTCTTCTATATGTAAGGGGATATCTGCAACGTTCAGTGCAGTAACCATACCACCTTGTGCATAAAATGTGTTGCACTCCCATGGTATGTCTTTACATACAACAAGTACTTTTTTCTCTTTAGGGATGTTCATCGCAGCATAAAGTCCTGCTATACCTGCACCTATGATGAGTACATCGTATTTATCTGTCATAGCTTTCTCCTTGCATCTGAGCAAAGCTCAAATACAATTCCTCTCACTTTTAGGGCTAAAGCCCAATGCATGGAAAACACTAAATGTTTTCTCGTAAAAGCTTCGCCTTTGGCGAGAATGATATTTTTCATAATTATTTTTTCACTTCTTGTTTACTCTCTTCAACATACACGGGCTGTGTTTTATGTCCACAACCTAGCAACACCATACAGCAAACAGATGCTATAATGACAGTATGAAAAACATCTCTAGTATTTTGTCTCATCTTTCCAATAAGCCTCAGTTTAGATTTTTAAAACAACAAGGGTGCTACAAGAAATACATCTCTCTTCTTGGAAAAAAGTATCAAAAGGCAATCGCGTTTATCTACATCAAAGACGACACACTTTTTATTGCAGTCACACACCCTGGATTTAAAATGGAACTTAATTATAATAAAGATTTGTTAAAAAGCGTATTAACACAGCTGGTGAAGTACGATGATGCCTGTGAGATGATGAAAGCCTCTAAAGTTGTGGTCTTTCACTCTAAGTATCACAAGATGAAAGAAGAACGTGTAGATGAAAGTACCGTACCCTACTACAATGAACTGGCTTCTATAGACTTTGATATAAAGAGTGAAGATAAAGACATCATAGCAAAATTTAATGCCATAAAAGAACAAATCAAGTGCAACAAGTAGTTCAAAACCTACCGTCCTCTGCTGGCGTGTACCAGTACTTTGATGAAAAAGGCAAACTTCTTTACGTTGGCAAAGCTAAAAATCTCAAAAACAGAGTCAAGTCCTATTGGCGTTTTTCTCCAGAGTTTAGACCCAACCCTAACCAAAGCCCTCGCATCCTCAAAATGCTCCATGAGGCACAAAAGATAGATTATATCATAGTAGAAAGTGAAGATGATGCTCTCGTACTAGAAAACTCTCTCATAAAACAGCTCAAGCCCAAATACAACATCTTGTTGCGTGATGACAAAACCTACCCCTACATCTACCTAGATGAATCACAACCCTTTCCTAGATTTGAAATCACACGAAAAGTAGTTAAAGGCAAGAACATCACATATTATGGTCCTTTTCCTACAGGTGGCAGAGCTTTACTAGATGCACTCTATGAAGTCTACCCTTTGGTACAAAAGAAGTCATGTTTACGTGAGGGCAAAGCTTGTTTGTTTTACCAAATCAAAAAATGTCTAGCCCCTTGTGAAGAAAAAGTCACAGCAGATGTGTACGCGGACATCGTGAACCAAGCCAAAACGTCCATCGTCAAACGTAAACATCTCATAGCTACTCTCACAGACAAAATGACTTCTTTAGCCACAAATGAACGTTACGAAGAAGCCGCCGCCATGCGTGACAGCATAGATGCCATAGGATCACTGAGCATCAGCTCCAACATCGACCTAGCAAAAGAACTTGACCTTGATATCTTTGCCATACAAAATGGCGATGAAAGAGGGGTCATTGTGAAAATGTTTATGCGTGGAGGGAAGATTATCTCTTCTGTATACTCCTACTTTAGACATACACATATCTTTGATGAAAACGAAGCCTATAAACAAGCTTTACTAGAGTTCTATACTATAGGCACACCAAATATCGCCAAACAAATACTTACAGCCCATATATTTGAAGACAGTGTACAAGTAGCCTCAACACTAAGCACTCGTTTTACAAAAAAAATAGAACTACTCACGCCACAACGTGGCTCAAAAGCCAAACTCATCTCTCTTGCTTTACAAAACTGCCAAGAACTCTTGCGTAAAAAACAAGATGACAGTATCATGGAACAACGCATAGCAGACCTCTTTTCTCTCACTTCTGTCCCCTACCGTGTAGAAAGTTTTGACAACTCACACATGATGGGAGTTGCCACTGTAGGTGGCATGGTAGTGTGGGATGAAGATAAATGGGACAAATCTAGCTACAGACGTTATGAACTACACGCAAGGGATGAATACGGACAGATGAAAGAGATGCTTGTCCGTCGCATCGAGAAATTTAAAGAAAATCCCGCACCTGACTTGTGGATACTAGATGGAGGACAAGCCAATCTAAACCTAGCCATAACCCTACTCAAAGAGGTAAATGTAAACCTAGATGTCATAGCCATAGCCAAAGAAAAACTAGACGCCAAAGCCCACCGTGCCAAAGGTGCAGCTAAAGACATGCTCTACACTCCAAATGGATTACTAGAACTAAGGCCCAATGACAAACGTTTACACTGGGTGCAAAGACAGCGTGATGAAAGCCATCGTTATGCCATCACCTATCACCAAAATAAAAAACGAAAAGAAGATACGCAGGTTTCATTGCTCAATAAAAAAGGCATAGGCAAAGCCACTGTAGCCAAACTTATAAACTATTTTGGAACTTTTGAAGCTATAGAAAATGCTTCCATTGAAGAGTTAGTGAAAGTGACAAATAAAAAAATTGCATCCCTACTCCAAGAAAAATTTAATACCCATTGACATTTTTTGACATTTTTTAACTATAATTTTCATACTATAAAAGAACAATTCATATTTTTTACTAAAAAAATATTTATTTCATGCTATTTTTAGCAAATTTGTACTAAAGTTTTAGTAAACTAGTGACAATAATTTAAAGGAAGGTTATGCAAAAACCCACGCCTATCGATGAAGCGTATGTATTTGATGATGGTTTGATTATCAGTACTACAGATTTGAAAGGAATTATTACCTATACAAATAGAAAGTTTTGTGAAGTATCTGGATATGACAAAAATGAGCTTAAAGGTCAAAATCATCATATCATAAGGCATCCAGATATGCCTGAGGCATCTTTTAAAGAATTATGGAAAACTATTCAACTAGGGAAAGAATGGACGGGGCTTGTAAAAAATTTACGTAAAGATGGTAAGTATTATTGGGCTTATGCCCATATAACACCTCTTCTTTCAGATGGTACTATGTATGGCTATGCAGCAACAAGGAGACCTGCTTCATCAAATGAAATTGATGAAGCAGGTCCACTGTATGCTCAAATGCTAGAAAAAGAAATATAGTTAAAACAAGAAAACAATATAAAAGGGCTATGTAGATTATGTATTATATCACCAATCATAATGACCAAATCATTGCAGCTGACGAGAGTTTTTTACGCTCACTCGAAATACAAGACATTGATGATCTCGTCAAAAAAATCTTATTAGAAGAGATATCTTTTACAAAGAAATCATCTACTGAACTTCAAATACGTACTTCTACTGCGACTCATTCTTATACAATAAATCATGCTAATTTATCAAGCATGCTTGGTAGTTTAAACTTGATACATTTAGAGATGCTAGAAGTAAATACTAATGATAAAACAAGCTTTACCATGCCTGATATTACTAAGAATGGTAGTTTAATCGAAGATATAATTCAAGAATCAGACGACGAATTAGTAGCAGAGACATTATCTATATCGGACGCAGAAGAAGACGAGCTCTTGCTTGATGACAGCACAGATAAAGAACTTTTTGATCTCAAAAATAAAGAAGAAGTATCGCAGATGAAGGGAAAAGAACTCTTTGACCTTTCCCTTCCTGATGAAATAATCCCTAGCAGTGAGATAAGTCTTGATGATGCTATAATGACTCCAAAGATAGATGATGGTGAACTTTTTGATCTCACGCTCCCTGAACAACCTTCAGAGACTATTGATAAGATTACTTTAGATAGTGAGGATACAAACCCAATACTCATTAGTATTCAAGAAGTGAGTGAAAATATAGGTATTTCAGAAGAAGACTACAAAACATTTTTAAATGACTATATCGATACCGCTATATCTTTAGAAGAAGAGTTACAAGGTGATGATGAAAATGAACGTTTATCTGCTATGGGTACACTTACTCAACTGGCTGATGTACTACAATTACCAAAAGTCAACAGCATCATTCAAGAGATTGATACTGCACCTTCTGATGAACTTCCTCACTTAGTCGAAT
>CAZNEJ010000053.1:0-6934 GCA_964571975.1 uncultured Sulfurovum sp.
CTACTAGCAAAGAAGCCTTTCACTCGGTGATGGAAAAGATAGTAGAAGAAAAAGAGATAGGCTTTGGAAAAATAGGTATGCCGCTTCGTGTGAGTCTCATGGGCTCTATGACAGGTTCAGGTCTTGATGAGATTATGGCTATTTTGGGGGTTGGTGAGACTATTGAGCGAATCGAGAAGGCCATCGCAACGATAGAATAAAAAGCTATACTTTTTTGCTTATTTTTAAAAATAACCTCAAAGACCGCTTCGCTTTCCAATCCATCTGATAATAGATATGCTCCAGATACCAAGTGAGTTGTTTGGGAGTGATGCCTCTTTTTTTTGCTTCACGCTTTAAAATATACTGTGGTATCTTTACTTTTGAGCGGCTAAAAGAATGAGCTAGTCTTTCTATGCTTTTACCGTGTTTGTTGTAGCATAGACGAGCAAAGACGAAAGGCAGTCCCATTTTGTCGTGCCAAGCTTCAGCTAGGTCTATGCCTCCCTCTCCATCTAAATAATGTTTTAGGGCCGTATCACCTATAAGTACTTGCCCTTTTAAGCCTAGTACTTTGGCTAGTTGGTTGGAGGTAGCAGAGGCTGGGTCTGCTTGGTTCTCTCCTTTTAGCAGTAGGACAGAGTAGACTTTTTTGTGGGCGATGATGCCTAGGTTGGTACATTTACATTTATGTGACTTTACTGATGAAATGAAGGCAGCGTTGATTGCTCTTCTTTTGAGTGCTTTATTTATGGCGGAAGGGACAGCTCTTTTGTAGTGTAAAAACATTTTAGAAGCGTTGTCTGAGATGCGTTGTTTTAAAAAGACTTGAAAAGGTAAAAGGTTAAGGTAAGAAATACTTCCAAATAGCATGACGTGCCCTCCTATAGATTAAGCGTAATTATACCAAACAAGAATTATAATCGCGTAAAGGATTATTCCATGATAAAAGTAGAATTTTTAGGCCCAATTGGCAAAGAAGCAGTAGAGATAGAAGCTACAACCCTTGCAGATGTGTCAGCAAAGCTAAAAGAAGACAGCTCCTTGACACAGTGGCTAGATAAATGTGCAGTAGCACTCAATGACACGATGGTAAACGACCTCAGTATAGCACTCAAAGATGGCGATAGGGTTTCCATCTTGCCTCCTGTGTGTGGTGGCTAAGTCATGGAACTTTATGATGGGCCCTTGGATGCAAAAGAGATATTTGGACGTTGGCTAGATGAACAAGCAACATCTAACTATGGTGCGTACATCCCTTTTGTAGGAACCATACGTGCTGAAGATGACATAGAGGCATTGAGTTTTGACATCTATGAGCCTGTACTTCAAAAGTGGTTTGATACTTGGCAAGAGAAGGCAAAAATTTTGGGTGCTGAAGTAAAGATGGCTCACTCTATAGGTGATGTGCCTATACATACTTCTTCTTATGTGTCTGCTGTATTTTCGCCTAGACGCAGAGTGGCATTAGAGCTTATAGATAAATTTGTAGAAGATTTTAAAGCCAACGCTCCTATATGGAAATATGATGTGAAAAATGGCAAACGAAAGTATGCATTAGATAGAAGTACAGCAATGAACGGAGCAGGGTTATTGGCATGATACATTTTGATGAATCAGTAGAGATACTTAAGAATCTTGAAATAAGCAATTATAAAACAAAAGAACTCTACTTAGTAAACGCGTTAGGGTATGTTCTAGCAGAAGATGTCATAGCAGACCATAACTCTCCAGAATTTCCCACATCTGCCATGGATGGATACGCCATCATACATGAAGACATGACGCTAGGTACACTAAAGATAGGCGGTATAAACCCTGCAGGTTGTGCATTGGCAGATGAGGTGTTAGGTGGCATGTGTATCAAAACTTTTACTGGTTCACTCATGCCTCATGGAGCAGATACACTTATACCTATAGAAAATGTTAGAGTGGAGGGCGATGAGATAGTTATAACTGAAGATGTAGCACAAGGTTTTTCTGTACGTGAAGTAGGAGAAAACTATGCCAAAGGGCAACTGCTCATATCAAAAGGTACAAAGATAAATTTCCCTCAGATAGGGGTGATGGCATCTTTAAATATAGCCAATGTGCTTGTGTATGAAAAGCCTACGGTGGCTATCATCTCTACAGGTTCGGAGTTATTGGAGCTAGGAGAAGCACAAACCAATGACTCTCAAATACGCTCTTCAAATAATTATATATTAGAAGCCATTGTCAATAAATATGATGGCATACCATTGCAGCTAGGGTGCATCAAAGATGATAAAGCGACCATTACTAAAGAAATAGCAATTGCCCTAGAAAAGTCAGACATAGTTGTGACTACAGGAGGGGTCTCTGTAGGTGACTTTGACTTTGTAAAAGATGTCATCGTAGAGCTTGGCTGTGAGGTAGTTTTTAAAGGCGTACGAGTGAAGCCTGGTCAGCACATTATGTTAGCTAGAAAAGATGACAAGTTCATCATCGGGCTTCCTGGATTTGCTTATTCTTCTACAGTGACTGCACTTTTGTACTTGGTTCCACTCATAGAAAAGCTCCAACAAGGCAGATGCTCATTACACAAAGTAAAAGCAAAACTTTCAGAAGCATTTGTAAAGCGAGCAAAAAAAGCAGAGTTCACTGCTTGTAATGTATCGCTCTTGCAAGGCGAATATTATGTTGACTTCAAGGGCAAAAAAGTAGGTTCTTCTGCCATACTTACTAACATGCTTGGACCTGTAGCACTTTTGGTGACTTCAGAAGATGATATCTCTAAAGAAGTTGGTGATGAAGTAAGTGTTTTACTTTTTGATTAGTAAGAGGTAGATATAGTCTTGCCTTTACAGAGCAAGGATAGAATTTCTAGCTCTTAGAAACATAGCAAACTCTGCTGCTGTTTTGCATCCCATTTTTATCGCATAGCTCAATAACTCTTTATTTTTTGAATATACCATTTAAAATCCTTTATTATTAAATATATCAAATTGTATACTTATTTATACTAAATAGTTAAAAAAATCTCAAATTGACATGTTTTTAAGAAAAGTATTATATAATATAGAATAATTCAGTACAAAAAGGGGTCAAAATGTTGATTTTGGGTGACGTGATAGAGAGATTGAAAATTGTGCTTTCTGAAAATTCGTTAGGAAACAAAGTATTTGATAAAGATGTGGCAGAGGTATTAAATATACCTTCCTCTTCTTTTGCCACTATGAAAAAGAGAAACTCTATTCCTTACGAGGAGATATTGGAGTTCTGTGCGATCAAGAAGATATCTGTAAACTGGCTCTTTTTTGACCAAGCAGTCGATATGCTAAAATCTGAAACAGAAAAATTTTTTCAGGTACGTTACTTTTCTGATATCAGGGCATCAGCTGGTGGTGGAGCATATGGTTTTAACGAAGAAGAATCCGAACTTCTAAACATAGATAAGGCTATCATGTATAACATGGTAGGTATGGGGAATACAGAACTAGAAGCCATACATGTCGATGGTGAGTCAATGGAGCCAACCCTTCAAGATGGAAGCATCGTGTTTGTTGATAGAGAGCAGACAAACATCAGTAAAAATGGTATTTTTATTGCATCTACGACAGGAGGACTTTTCATCAAGCGTATTCAGCAACGTGCAGATGGAATGATAGAGCTTATCTCGGATAATAGTCTTTATCCACCTCAAGCTGTGAATGCAGATGAAGTGAGCATTATCGGTAAAGTTGTTGGTAATATAGAGAGCTTATAAAAAGAAACTAGTTTCTTGATCTTTTTGTTTTTTTAGCCTCCTGTTTAAGAAAACTCAGCGTTAGCGTAGGTATCGGATCTTTGCTCTAGTACCATTTTATAATAGGCTAGTTTACAATAGACTAGCACACTCTACGCATTTAACGCTTTCTGGGCGTACAGTCATGCGTCCAGCCCCTATGCATTCTTCACACTCTATACATATGCCAAACATAGATTTATCTATACTTTGTAGTGCGTTATTTAGCCTCGTAAGCCTAAGCCTAGACCCATCTAAAATTTTGTTATTTACATCTTGTTCGTTCATGGCTTCAAGTCTTGTGAGTCTACCTAGTCCACAGTCTGGAGAGATGGGTTTTGCTTTTTCTTCCAAATTAGAAATTTGCATTTTGAGTTGGACAATATCATTTTCTATTTTTTCTTGAATATTTTGTTTTTCAGTTTTTGTCATACATCCTACCTTGTACTATAGTGGATTTATTATAGCAAAAAGGCTAGGCTTGAAGAAACTATTTGTATGTTATGTCTTCAAGGGTCTGCTTTTATAGATACACTTTAGTCTTTTTATAGAGTTACTTTTAGCACAAAGGACATAGACTAGTGTAGAATATCCTTTCATTTTAAGTAAGATACAAGAGAGTGATGAGTATCTTTCGTGTAAAATTACGATATGTTTGATATACGATACAAGCATGTCTTATAGACAAAATGGCTAAAGGTGAATCAATAATGCTAACAATGAACGAGGATTTAGAAGAAGCCATAAAAGAGTACTTGAAGTTAATCGAAGAAGAAGAGTATTTTGAAGCACATGAGGTAATGGAAGAGGCGTGGCATCCACTACGACTCAAAAAGCACCCTTTGGCAAATCTGGCAAAAGGGTTCATCAATGCTGCTATTGGATTTGAACATATAAAACGTGATAGAAAAAATGCGAAGATTAAGGCAAATCGTGTGATGGAATCATATGAAAGACACATACATTTGTGTACGGATGATATAAAATACTACGAACTTTTTTTGGAAGCAAAAGATAAGATAGATGCACTTAGATTACAGCATAAAAAAGTATTTGTATGATGCATTGGTATCATGCTAGGACAAAACATTCGTACAATTCTGTACGTACGAACCCAAATTATATGGACTGGGAAGACCAGCCTCATACATATAAAAACTACCCAGAGAGCTATACAAAGACAAAGTTTGACTTAGAAGATGAAGAAGATAATTTTTTGTATCATATTGCAGGAATAAGTGCAAAAAAGACCTACCCTAGTGGTGAGTATTATTTGCGTATCAATCCAAGTGCTGGAGCTTTATATCCAAACGAACTTTATTTTCAAATACGTGGTGTAGAGGGCAAGGAAGACGGTATCTATCACTACGAAGTAAGTAGTTCTTCTATAAAACTCTTGCAAAGCATAGGCGAAGATGAAGGACTGGAGCCTTATTTTGGCTACACTAGCAAGATGAAGGGCTACTTATTTTTAGTCTCAGCTGTATACTATAGGTCTGCGTGGAAGTACAAAAATCGTGCCTTTCGCTATTGTCTTTTAGATGCAGGGCATATGCTGGGCAGTATAGAAGCTGCCGCTTTACTAAAGAAGAAGCATGTGAAAATGGCATATAACATAGAAAGGGTGAAGCTTAACAGAATGTTTGGTTTTGAAGACAGGGAGTGGTTTTTATCAGGAGTTGTGATAGCAGATGTGATGATAGACACAAGTGTAAAAGCCATAGAGTTTGAATTGCCTTATATAGATGCTAGTAGAAGTTTTGAGAAAAATGACCTTATCGAGCAAGCATATAGCGAAACCGTGACAATGCTAAACTGTAAGGCCCAAGAAGAAATCCCTTTATTTACTTACAATACTACTAAACTTCAGGACACACTTCTACATAGACGTTCTCAAAGAGGCTTTAACTCAGAATCTATTACCTCTGGACAGTTTAACTATATCATGGATGCTATACATCAGCCTGTCGTGTCTGATTGTGATGAAGAGGTTTCTATATATATGGTGCTTAACCGTGTTATAAACATGCCCTTGGGACTTTATAAAAATGGTCAGTTTATAAAACATGGAGACTTTGCTAAGCATGCTGGGTATCTTTCTTTGGAGCAGTATAGTCTTTCCCAAAAAGGTGCAGTTGCATTTTTTTTAACATCCAAATCCAATAACTATCAAGCCCTTTACCAAAAAGCAGGCATCATTGGACATAGACTTTACATAGCAGCCTTATATTTGGGCATAGGATGTTCTGGTATTGGAGCATATTATGATGATGAGGTAAATGAGTTTGTAGACAATGATGAGATGGTTTTGTATGCATTGGCAATCGGCACTTAGCGTTTAAATGTGTAATGCAAGGCTTCTAGTTGTATACGTACTTTTTCGGGAATGTCCCCCTGAAATTCCAAACTATTTTCTTTTATCGTACCACCCGTACCTAGCTTCTTCTTGAGTGTTTTGACTAAGACTTGCAGGTCATTTTTAGATAAGTAAAAAGGCTTGACTATGGTCACTACTTTTCCTCTACGTTTTTCTTTGGCAAAGTGAAGTTGGTGTTTCTGTGGAGGCTTAAGTTCTAAGTAGACTTGGGAGACTTGTTTGGAGTGCTTATCTTTGTTGTCTGAAGTCCATACATCTTCAAAGCTTGTACCCATTTCAAAAAGATTTTCTTTCATATTAAACTCCTGGAGCCTTCCACATGCTTGTGGTCAAACCCTTGTCTACAAGGCAGAGTTGGTTCTCGTAGATGCTTTGCCACTGCGTTTTTATCTCTGCGTATTGTTCTGTGTGTTTGAGGTTAGGTGTATAGGTTTTATCCCAAACCACCAAGGTATTTGCGGCTTCTTCAAGGCTAGTGTAGATGCCTGCCCCAACACCTGCTGCCATAGCAGCACCTAGGGCAGTAGCTTCTTTGATTTTGGGTACGCGTATGGTGCATCCTGTGACATCGCAGAGTATTTGGCAGCACAATGCACCCTTGCTTGCCCCTCCTGCGAAAACTAATTCTTTTATGTCTAGGTTGGTGAAGGCTTTTATCTTCTCTAAGTTTACAGCAGAGACTATGCATGCATTTTCTTCTAAGCTTCTAAACATAGAGGCTTTGTTGCATATGTTTGGGTCTATGGAAAGGTTCAAAAAAGCAGGGGCTGCATGGTACCATTTTCCGTATTTCATAGAGTCTGAAAATATAGGCACAATGCCATGTGAACCTA
>CAZNEJ010000054.1:0-6800 GCA_964571975.1 uncultured Sulfurovum sp.
ATAGTAAAAATATAACATATTTAAGGCAAATATTAACTGCACTATTTACCCTTATATGCTATAAAATACAAAAAATTAAAGGACATATTTATGCATCAAGTCATTAAAAACTTTGTAACACATAAACACTTCCAAAACTTCATCATGCTACTCATCATCCTAAATGGTATCACTATGGGGATAGAAACATCAAAAGAATATGCCAGTAAGTATGCAGTCTTTTTTGAGATTTTCAATACTTTTGTTATGACTACATTTACCATAGAAATTATCCTTCGTATCTATGTACATAAAACAGCATTTATGAAAGATCCATGGTCTGTTTTTGATTTTGTCATAGTGGCTATGTCTCTTGTGCCTACAAGTGCTGGATTTGAGATATTTAGAATTTTACGTGTATTGCGACTATTTAGGCTTATGACAGTTGTGCCTCAAATGCGTAAAATCATCTCTGCCTTACTCTCTGTCATACCAGGTATAGCGTCTATCGCTGCCTTGTTGTCACTCTTTTTCTATATATTTGGCATTATGGCTACACAACTTTATGGAGATAACTTTCCACAGTGGTTTGGTACTTTGGGAGAGTCTTTTTATAGTTTATTTCAAATCATGACGCTAGAATCTTGGTCTATGGGTATAGTGCGTCCTATCATGGAAGTGCATCCTTTGGCATGGGTATTTTTTGTACCATTTATATTTTTCGCTACATTTATCATCGTAAACCTCATTATCGCCATTGTTGTAGATGCTATGAACGAGATGAATGAAGAAGAATGCCCAACCCAAGACGTGAAAGGTTCAGATATGCACATAGCACAAGAGCTACAAAGCCTAAAAACGGAGATAGCAGAGCTAAAAACACTGCTACAAAACAAATAAAGAGGGTGTAACTATTTGCTATTTATTGTATAATAATATATGAAATCAAACCAAGAACAAAACCTAATAGACTTTGACAAAGCACATATTTTACACCCCTATGCCACTAGCACATCTCCTGTAGACATGTATCTTGTGAAGTCTGCTAAAGGTGTATACTTAGAGCTAGAAGATGGTAAAAAACTTATAGATGGCATGAGTTCTTGGTGGTCTGCAATCCACGGATACAATGTGACAGCACTAAACAATGCTGCAAGCCAGCAACTTTCAAAGATGAGCCATGTCATGTTTGGAGGGCTTACACATGAACCTGCCATCAAACTGTCCCAAACCCTACTGGGCATCACCCATAGCAACTTAGAACATATTTTCTTTAGTGACTCAGGAAGTGTGAGTGTTGAAGTGGCCCTAAAGATGGCACTACAATACCACAGTTCCCAAGGAAACAAACAAAAAACTAAAATACTCTCTTTTAACAAAGGGTATCATGGTGATACTTTCGGAGCCATGAGTGTTTGCGACCCCGTTACAGGCATGCACACTGCCTTTGAAGGTGTATTGCACAAAAATATATTTGTCCAAGAGCCACAATGCAGATTTGATGAGGAGTGGAAAGAAAGTGATATTACTGCGTTTAAATCTACACTTCAGCATCATCATAAGGAAATAGCAGCAGTCATCATAGAGCCTATCGTGCAAGGTGCGGGTGGCATGAGAATGTACGCTGCCAAATTTCTAAAAAGAATTCGCGAACTCACGGAAGAGTTTGGTGTTTTACTTATCTTAGATGAGATAGCAACAGGCTTTGGTAGGACTGGAAAACTCTTTGCTTATGAACATGCTGATGTATCTTGCGATATACTCTGTGTTGGCAAAGCCTTGACTGGTGGCTACATGTCTCTAGCTGCCACGCTTACTAGTAAAAAGGTGATGCAGGGTATCGAAACAGATGGCAATATACTTATGCATGGTCCTACATTTATGGCAAATCCTTTGGCCTGTGCTGTTGCAAATGCAAGCTTAGAGTTACTTTTGGCATCTAGCTGGCAAGAAAACGTACAAAAGATAGAAAGACAATTAAAAAAAGAGCTTGATACCTGCAACACATTGCAAATCGTAAAGGAAGTACGTGTGCTTGGAGCTATTGGGGTGGTGGAACTTCATGAAGAGGTAAACTTGGAGTTTATGACCTCTTTATTTGTAGAAAAGGGTGTATGGTTAAGACCATTTTTAAATCTTGTTTACATCATGCCACCCTACATCATCAACCATGAAGAATTGCATGCATTGACCACAGCTATCTATGAAGTCATAGAAGCCTACGAAAAGACTATTTGAGTATAACCCTAGCATTGGTAGGCTGCACGGGTCTGTTATTGTGCAGATGTACCACATTTTCAAAAGCTTTAATCTCTGCTTTTGACATAGAAACACTATTTTTCATAACTAGCCATCTTACGCCCTCCGTACAGGGAGGTGTAGTTAGTGAGCCATTAAATCTATAATAGTCTCTGTTTTTTGGCAAGAGTGTGTCAAGATGACTAGCATGCACCTTGTGATGTCCTCCCTCTTTGGTGGGCATCACTTTCCAAAGCTCTTCAAGTCCTTCATTTTCTGACCCTTCTTCAAACATGACGGCTACAACAGCTAAAGTACCATTCTTACTTAAATGCACAAAATGTGCCTCCAATGGGTACTCTTTGCCATTAATTTGGTTTTCACTTGGTGTATGAAAATGAAATTGCTTAAGATGAAATACAATACCATCGAGAGTGATACTGCTTCCTTTCGCCACATTAACCTGTTCTGTGTGACCATTATTGACAATCTCTGTGGTGTCTATGTGATAATTAAACACTATGGGAGGCAAATCAGCCTCTATAAAGCCTTCTAGGTTTATGGGGGACTGATTGCTTCCCTCTTTGCATAAAAAATTGTTTTTATCAAGCTCATGCCAATGCTCTGGTGATGTACTTCCCTCATAACCCCAGTGTAGTTTATGTGAAAACTTCTCTTCAAGTTTTATTTCAGTTTTAGAAGTCTTGGCATACATAAAGGTTATTCCAAGTAGTACGGCTAAGTATAGTATTTTGTGAATCATTTTGTTTTCCTTTAAAATAGAATTGAATTATAATAATAATAATCTTCTGTTTAAGTTATATCTGCACTATTTTTTTATATATACAACAAATAGCAGATTTTATCTATGGTTTTACACTATTAAGTTTTCTACTTGGACATATTGCCCCACTTAAGTGAATAAAAATAAAATAAAAGCGTTAAAAGCATTGTTGCCTAAATCCATACCAAAGTTATCTTGGGTATAACAGTTAAGATACAAAAAAGGAAAATATTATGACCGACAATGATAAAAAACTTGGAAATAGCCAGTATGACGTAATCACCTACACCGATGAAGTAAAGTTTAACTACACTCTGCCAGGTGAAGATGAAGAAAAAACCATAGAGCATGAACTCACAAGCATTTGGGAAGATACACTTGAAAAATTCATCGAAGAACATGGTGCTAGTAAAACTTACAAAATCCATACCTTTAAACGGATACGAGAACAACAATTTTTCATAGAACAAACTGAGAGTGTCACCGAAGATCTTATAGATGCAGTCCAAGAAGAGATAGCGAACAAAATGAAGTTTGGCTTTGACTTTTCTGGGCAATTACATAATGACGATTAGCTATTAACTGCTAGCTTGTGCTGTGACATCTCCATCTACTTTACGGCTAATATATACCGACAAGGGTATCTGTATAACATATGCAAACATGATAGGCAAGAGTAAGGATACCCCAAAGCTTCCTATCATGAATGTTGCTATCACTAAGGCTAAGGTAAGATAACGCGTTACTGTATGCCAAAATGCAGCTCTTTCTTGGGGTGAATCGTGATTGTATACGAACTTTGCTATGTAAAAAATAACTGTATAGTAGACCAACACCGCCACAAAAGCTATAAGTATAAGCTCTGGGTCAAAATCCCATATATCTTCTAAGCGTTGTGTACTCTGTAGTCCAAAGAGATAAAAAAGTATGATAAAAATACTCACATGTGACAAGTACTGACGATAAGTATTCATAGCATTAACCAATGGCTTTATGTGCCTTACTGCCCTAGAGGCTATAAATGGTATGATGATAAGTAGTACAATGACATTTGCAGCAAATTTACCTATGCTGACACTATTTTCATATCTCATTTCAAAGTAGCTTGCAGAGTATGTGCCAAAGATGTCTAGCATATAGAGGGAGAGTGTCACAAGCATAAGGTTCACAAAGAGCAACAAGAACCCCAAAGAAGTGTCTGCCTTAGATTTTTTAATCCAGTACATGACCATACCACCACCAGAAAAAACAGAGAGCATAAATAAACCCCCAGCAATGCCAAAATCACCAGTAGCAAAGCCAATAGCCAATGCCACTATAGGCAAAAGTAAGTAATTTACAATGAAGCCTTTAAATATAATAGATTTATGCACCCATAAAAGCTTTACATGTGCAAATTCAAAGTTAAAAAGTGAGGGCATGATAAGCATTATCCCTGCAAAAAGACAGATTTTGTATGTGAAAACAAATCCATCTGTGTTGTATCCGTATACGTAACCCAAAATTGCACCCATTATCACCATGATGATTAAATTCATAACATCCCCTTATATGGGTCATATCATATCATAGTAGGACTTGATAATCTACAATAAGCAAGTTTTAGAAACATTCGCTATGATAAAACGAAACATATACAAGGACGATATCTATGAAAAACTGGTACGAAAACACAAGAACAAAAACAGAACATATCTTTCAAGCCATCATCAAGCATGGCTTTGTTACTGACCTTATGACAGGAGATCTCAACAAAGATATATTTGGCTTTTATGTCAATCAAGATTCACTCTATTTGGGTGAATATAAAAAATCATTGGTCTCTGTAGGCACGAAGTGTCAAAGGGCTGAAGAAACGCAATTTTTTTATGAGTCTGCTACTGGTATCATAGAAGTAGAAGACGCTTTACATAAACAGTTTTTTGATGAAAAATACCACAACCCTGCACCCTCACCCACCTGTGAGCTTTATAACTCCTACCTAGCACGTATTGTAAATAACGAATCAGTTGAGGTGGGTATAGCCGCAGTCTTGCCTTGCTTTACCATCTATAAAGAGGTGGGAGATTACATTTTGGCACAGCAAGATAACAAAGAAAACAACATATACCAAAACTGGATAGAAACATACGCCAGCGACGAGTTCTCAGCAGCAGTACAGCAAGCCATAGACATCGCCAATACCTATGCACTTACAGCCTCGCCAGAAAACCTAGCCAAGATGGAAGAAGTTTTCATGAAGACTTCACAACTAGAGTGGATGTTTTGGGACTCTGCTTACAAACAAGAAAAGTGGGCTATCTAAGTGAATAGATACAATGCCATACTTACTATAGCAGGTTCAGACTCAGGTGGATGTGCAGGTATACAAGCAGACATCAAAAGTATATCGGCTAACGGTGGATATGCTGCTTCTGTCATAACGGCCACTACGGCACAAAATACCCAAGGGGTTACAGATATACATGCTATACCCATTGCTCACCTTATCGCCCAGATGGAAGCAGTACTTGGTGACATAGAGTTTGATGCTGTAAAGATAGGCATGCTTCACTCTGTAGAAGTCATAGAGGCCGTACAAGACACCCTAGAAAAATATGACGCAAAAAACATAATCTTAGACCCCGTCATGGTAGCTACATCAGGCGACAACCTTATCAACGATGAGGCCATAGAAAGGCTCAAAGCATTTTTGCCACATGTCACGCTCATCACTCCTAACATCCCCGAAGCAAAGATACTCATAGGGCATAACATAAACCTAGCAAATTTAGAAGACACAGCCCAAGAACTAGGAGAAAAGTATCAAGTCTCAGTCCTACTTAAAGGTGGACACTTAGAACTCACAGAGATGATGACAGATGCACTTTACAGCCACACTTCAGGCAAAGTAACCCTCATACAAAATAAAGCCATAAAAACAAAAAATACTCATGGTACAGGATGCACTCTCTCTTCAGCCATAGCTACGCACCTAGCCAAAGGAGATGATTTGGAGTCTGCTACACTTAAAGCATGCACCTACTTAAACAAAGCCATAGACGCAGGAAAAGACAAGGTACTAGGACGGGGGCATGGACCTGTAAATCATTTTTGTATTTAGGGACTAACAATACCTATCCAAATAATCAGATATAATTAGAAATATTTCTAATTCATCTCCAAATAATTTTCAATAATTTTAAGGAAAACCAACAATGCCAGAACAAAGCGACACAGCAGAAGATACTCTATATTATGACCAAAGATCTGTTGCTTTGAGAACCTCTCAAAGTATTTATTTTGTACAAGAACACGACAAGATGTCTATGCTCGGATTACTTCTTAGTCCCTATAAAGATAGGCAAGTAGTTATAGTTGTAAAAAGTAAGAAAAAAGCAGATGCATTGCATTCATTTTTGATTTCAAAAAATTTTAATGCCTTAGCTGTACATGGAAACCATAGACAATCACAACAGCAAGAGGCTGCAGGTAAGTTCAACTTAGGGACTCTCAATATCATCATCACCACAGATATGATCTTGAAGACATTAGAATTAGAAAACATTAAACTTGTTTTGAGTTATGCTTTAGCAGAAGATACACAAGATTACTATAATCGTTTGGCTTTCATGAAAGAACTGGGAGTCTCAGTTGCTCTTATAAGCCCCGAAGATGAGCCTCTACTTGATAACATTGAGTACAATATGAAAAAAGAAATAGAAGAAAAAGTTTTAGAAGGTTTTACATCCTCCCCTAAACCAACACAAGCAAACAAGAGTAAAAAAGATAGAAGCAAGAAGCCTAGACACAGTAAAAA
>CAZNEJ010000055.1:0-6769 GCA_964571975.1 uncultured Sulfurovum sp.
TGAACTGTTTTCAGGTCAAACAACCTATGGTGCCCTAGGTTTACAACTAAAAGCAGTAAACAAAGATATATTTGCAGGTTTTGGAGCAGGTGTTGAAGTTTCAGGTATTAAACAAAGCGACAGTTTCTCAGCTATACCTGGTGGCTTTAATGCTCGTGGCGTTCTAGGCATGGCTCCTCAAGGTGATTTAAACAACAGCTTTTCTTTTCCTTTCTTTCGTGGTGGTGATGCTCAAGTAGAGTCAGCTGCAATCACACAAGCATACCTTACTTATGGCCTTGGTAATACAAGCATTAAAGTAGGTCGTCAAACACTTCCTATGTCACTTTCTCCATTTGCGTTCTCTGAGGGTTGGCAAATGTTTAAAAACACCATGGAAGCTGCATTGGTAGTCAATACAGACCTTCCAGATACTACGCTTGTATATGCCGCTATAGGTAGAGCAAACAGCAGTATTGGTAGACTTGATAACTTTGAAGACATTGCTCAAGGTGGTCCAATACATTTGGTTACTGCTCAAAATAAATCAATTTCAGGTTTGACTTTAACTGGATCTTACTACTTTGCTCCAGAAATGGATCATAGTAATAACAACAACTGGGGTGGTGGAGCAGATAGAGATATGAATATCTTTTGGGGAGACGCTAAATATAGTTTCTCTGATTACTTCATCGGTGTACAAGGTGGACAATTATCTGCAGATAACGTAGCTTCTACTAATGCATTTGGTGTAAAATTGGCTTCTAACTTAGGTTTTGCTAAACTTTCTGCTGCATTTTCACATGTAAATGATGGTGCTATTAGAGTATCTAACCTTGCAACTATACAAAATCCTATGCCACACATGGGTATAAAGAGTCCACTTTATACACAAATGGTACTGAACAACATCGGTTACCATCAAGCACTTAATTCTGACTGGTTAAAACTTGCAGCAAGTTCTAAAGTACTTGGCGGTACAGCAACACTTGCTTATGGTATAGCAATGGACAATAACACTCCAGAAACCGGTAGAGCTCCTAGTGCATTTGGTCCAAACCCATATGAAGTTGATGTGATATACAAAACTAAACTTGGTAAAGACATCACATTATTTGGTGCATATGTTTTAACAAACAGAGATAGAGCAACTATGGATTCAGCAGCTATTGGTGAAGAACAATCAAACAACTTTGTTCGTTTTTGGGCAAGATACGACTTCTAGAAAAAACATGCATACTTTAAGGGTTTGGACCTTGGTCTGACTCTTTTGCATATTATATCAGGTGGATTCTACCTGATATAGATAGTTAAAAACAAAAAAAGTAGAGTATTCTTGCAAGTAGTAACTATTTTATGATAGTATTGCGAGCAGGGAAAATACCCTCAACATTAATTACAAGGATTAAACATGAAAATATACAAAGTATTACTTATAGCAAGTATGGGCATCGCTCTTTTAAGTGGATGTGTAAACAAAGATACAGCAGGACCTGCTTCTACAAAAGCTAAACCTGGTTGTACAGGACAAACTGGTGTTTTACAACAAATAACTCACCAAAAGTCTTAGTAGAAACATACACACTCTTTGAGTGTGTATATAATTCAGCTTTGAATTATTTGAGTTTTTTTTAAAATATTCAAATAATCCAATAAGGTATCGTTACTAACTCCCCGAAAGATATTGGGCTTCTTCATAAAGAATATAAATCTACTCAAACTCGTTTTTAATTGCCTCAAAATAATAAAATAGATGGAAGACAGAATGACTATAGCACATCAATTTGAAAAACTTTTTAACAATGAAATGCCAACATCTGAGGCACGTTCTTTCCTAGTAAATCTTTATGAGAAAGGCGAGACTGCTGCAGACATCGCAGCTGCTGCTTCTGTGATGCGAGAACATTCTATAAAACTTAAGCTTCCAGATGCTCTGCGTGAAAGAGCCATAGATATCGTAGGTACTGGTGGAGACAGGTCTGGGTCTTTTAACATTTCTACTACTGTATCACTTTTGCTGGCCTCTATGGGGCGTGTGGTAGCGAAACATGGAAACAGAAGCATCACTTCAAACTCTGGTTCTACAGATGTTCTTGAAGCTTTGGGTCTAAATTTAGATTTAACTATAGAAAATAAAATCAAAATGCTTGAAGAGACAGGTTTTTGTTTCTTTCCCGCTACAGACCATCATCCTGCTATGAAACACATCATGCCTATACGCAAGTCTATAGAGCATAGAACTATATTTAATCTATTGGGACCTTTGAGCAGCCCTGCTAGTACGCAAAAGTATTTGCTTGGCGTGTTTGACCCAGCTTACGTGAAGGTAATGGCCGAAGCTCTTTTGGAACTAGACACCAAAAGAGCGTATGTAGTCTCTAGTTTAGATGGCATGGACGAGATAGGCATCAGTACTAACACGTCTTTTGCTTATGTCGAAGCAAATCGTATATCTGAAGGCGAGATACATCCTGAGACTTTTGGCTTCAAACTTTCACCCAAAGAAGCCATACTTGGTGGAGATGCTAGATTTAATGCACAAATCACTAGAGATATATTTGCAGGGGAAGAGTGTGGGGCAAAGCGTGACATAGTGGTGCTCAACGCTGCCTTTGCTTTATTTGTAGATGGAAACGTGAGAGATTTAAGAGAAGCTATAGACATGATTGAAGCACAGCTTGATAGCCATAAGACCAAAGAACATTTGAGTTTCATGGCAGATATTAGCCAAAAATTGGCATAAATCATGGAAATTACTGCATCATTGGATGAACTGGGTAGAGTAGTAGAATATCTTGAAGAGATTTTAGCTAAAAATGCCATAGTATTTTTACGTGGAGACTTAGCTTCTGGAAAAACCACACTCACTCAGGCAATAGCTAAAAATAAAGGTATAGAAGCAGAGGTGACATCTCCTACTTTTTCTTTGCAACAGTGTTATGAAGGAAAAGATGGCACAAGTTTTTATCATTATGACCTTTATAGACTTGAGCATGAGGAGTTTATGCGACTAGGTCTTTTTGAAGAGTTTGAAAAAGAAGGTTGGCATTTGCTAGAGTGGGGTTCTGATGTGCTTAAAACTTTCTTAGAGGGTGTTGGCTATAATGTTACGCTCTTAGAGATAACAGCATCTAAACATGGCAGAACATATAAGATAAAGACATAAAATGCATACACTTGAAGCTAAAAACCTTGTTAAGACCATTAAGAAAACAAAAATAGTACATGATATTTCTATGCTTGTTAAAAGCAAAGAAATTGTAGGACTTTTGGGTCCCAATGGTGCAGGTAAGACAACGTCATTTTATATGGTATGTGGTTTAACAGATGCTACGGATGGTCAAGTTTTTTTAGATGGTGAAGACATTAGCAAGTTACCTTTAAGTTCACGAGCACAGATGGGCATAGGTTATTTACCTCAAGAATCTAGTATCTTTAAAGACCTAACGGTGGAAGAAAATTTACAAATTGCAGCTGAGGCACTTAGTATTCCTAAAGATATTATGCTACCACGCATAGAAAAACTCTTAGAGATATTTAATATAGAGCCTATACGGGCAAGATTGGGCATACGTTTAAGTGGTGGTGAGAGAAGACGTGTTGAGATAGCTAGGGCCTTAGTGGGTGAACCTAAGTTTTTACTACTTGATGAACCTTTTGCAGGGGTTGACCCTATAGCAGTCATTGATATACAAAACATTATAAGACAACTAGTAGAGCTTGATATGGGCATACTTATCACAGACCATAATGTGCGTGAAACTTTGGGTATTTGTGATAGAGCTTATGTTATGAAGTCTGGGGAGATGTTGGCTTCAGGTACAGCAGATGAGATAAAAAATGATGAAAATGTGCGTAAGTATTATCTAGGTGAGCACTTTACGTTTTGACGAACCTACAGCAAGTCAAAATACTTTTAGACAAAGAGGTTATAGCCAGAAATGATAGTGCTGAAATCTCCTTAGAAAAACCAGACCCACTTCTCATAGCTTCTGAGCATAATGACGAGACTATAGCGCTCATCTGTGCTTTATTTGCTTATGGTAATGCAAAACTCATTGTAAAATTTTTGCAGAGTTTAGACTTTGCTTTGTTGGACGCTTCAGATGATAACATCATCAAAACACTCTCTTCTCATTATTATAGGTTTCAAAATGCTGAAGATGTTGCAGGTATATTTATAGCACTAAAAAGACTCAAAAACATAGAAAGCATAGAAAACATTTTCTATAAAGGCTACAGAAAAGAAGAAAATGTTTTAGACGGTTTATGGGTATTTATAGAAACCCTAAAGCAAGTATATCCACGTAAAAGCAGAGGATACAGCTTCCTTGTTGGCTCAGTGCCCAAAAAAGTACAAAGTGCTGGTACATACAAGCGTTACATGATGTACTTGCGTTGGATGGTACGCAAAGATGCTCTTGATTTAGGACTATGGACAAAGATAGATAAAAAAGATTTACTACTACCCTTGGACACGCATACCTTTCAAGTCTCACAACGCTTAGGCTTACTTGGGCGTAAGACGTATGATATGAAAGCAGTTATAGAAATCACACAAAGACTTAAAAAGTTTGATGTATGCGACCCTGTAAGGTATGATTTTGCACTTTATAGATTAGGACAGGAGAAATTAGCCTAAGTTAAGCACCATACAGCTATAATCCCCACAATATTTTACTTACAGAGGATGGTTTATGGAAGGTATATTTACTTATATAGGTGCAATGGTTGGACATGGACAACTGTTATTTGTCGTACACTTACTTTTAGTTGCAGTGATTATTTTGTTTCTTGCAAAGATGGCTACTGCTAGTCTTAGAGCAGTGCCAACAGGCACACAAAATGTTATGGAAGCTTTTCTTGGTGGTGTTATCGCTATGGGAAAAGATGTTATTGGTGAGGAGAAGGCACGTAAGTACTTGCCACTGGTGGCAACTATAGGATTATTTGTACTTATTAACAACCTTATAGGGATTATCCCTGGTTTTGAGTCTCCTACTTCTAACATTAACGTGACACTTGTGCTTGCACTTGTTGTTTTTTTCTACTATAACTTTGAAGGCATGAAAGCACAAGGTGCATCTACATACATCAAAAACTTTGTGCACTTAGGAGATATGCCTGCTTTACCAAAGTTCCTTATGTCTCTTCTCATGTACCCTATTGAGTTTGTGTCGCATATTTCTCGTATCGTTTCTCTTTCATTTAGACTTTTTGGTAACATCAAGGGTGATGATTTATTTTTATGGGTCATCTTGATGCTTGCTCCATGGTTCATGCCCATGATGCCAATGGTTCTTCTTACTTTTATGGCATTCTTGCAAACATTTGTTTTTATGATTCTTACTTATGTATACCTTGCTGGTGCAGTTGCAGTAGACGAAGGTCACTAAAGAATTTTAAACTATGAGACTAAAAGATAAACCTTTAAATTTTATAGTGAACTTTCTTTTAGGTGTCTCTTGGGCATCTATCATTATAGCTTCAACTACTTCTTTTCTTCTTTTTTATGAAGATACATTCTTCTTTGCATTGGTTTCTGCTTTCCTAGCAGCACTTCCTGGTATGATAGCCATACTTGGGCTAGAACACTTTATAACCAATAAAGAAAAACTTTACGAACTTAAAAAACAAACCAAACTACTAGAAAAGTCTCTTCACGGTTAAAGCACAAAATTATGTTTAAATATCTATAAAAGAAGGAGGATTGAATGTATAAAATATTATTACTCATTGCGTTTATATTTGTCTCACTTAATGCCAAGACTGTGACAGAGAACTACTCTGTTGAATTTGGGATTATTGGTGAGATAGCCAAAGTGCAAGCCAGCATGAAAACTAAGAAAAACAGATATGTCATTGAAGCAAATCTAACCGTTGTGGGACTCATAGCCAACAAGGTCACAGATAACTTAAGAGAAAGACATATCTCTACAGGGCATATGAAAAAAGGTAGGTATATCACAGATATGTACCAGATGATAAAATCTTACGCCACATACACTGTAACAACAATCTACAGAACAAACCACAAGAAAAAGAATGTGACACGAGAATACAAGAAGTGGGAAAATGGAAAACTTATAAAGCATAAAAAAGTAACATTGGGATACTATGGAACCAGTGATTTAACAAATATATTTTTAAATTTATCTCAATACAGAAAACAAAAACCAGGTAAAACCTACAAGAAAAAAGTAGTAGGAGCAGATAAGAAAAATGGCACAGTATTGTTATCTTTGCCAAACAAGAAACAAGAGATAAGCATGAAAAAAGTTTTAGGAAAAAAGAAAAAAGGTGAGTGGTACGCTAAGCTAATCATGCAACGACAAATTTATGACTCTAAAAAAGGTGAGCTTCAACTCAAAATGGGAAGTGATGGTATGTTAGAAATTGCAGTACTAAAAGACCTTATTTTCTTTGGCGATGTTCGCATTATAAGACAATAAAAATGAGAACAATATGATATTCCCTGCCCCTAGAGTACTGCTTGTGTTTATGTTTGTCTTGTATGGGACTGCATTGTCTACTGTGATGCTTACATATCAGTTTGCAGGCTATGAAGGGTTTTTGAAAACCATGAGCGAAGAGAATGGTTTTTTTGAAAGTATCTCCGTATTTTTACTGCTAACAATAGTCTTTATAGGAATCAAAACGCTTACTAAAGCAGATAAAATATTTGATAAATGGATACTTATCTGTATTGGCATATTTTCTATTTTATCATTTTTAGCAGCTATGGAAGAAATAAGTTGGGGACAACATCTGTTTCATTTTGCTTCTACAG
>CAZNEJ010000056.1:0-6760 GCA_964571975.1 uncultured Sulfurovum sp.
GAGGTGCTAGTGGGTATTATAAAGCGCGTTCAAATTCCGTTGGGTAAATAACTTATTCAATAATTTGCCCTCTGTAGTAGCGTGGGGGATTTGAACTATTTTTCACTTCATCGTTATTGTCACCTGTGTCATTACTGGAACTTTGCTGTGTTGTTGCTTCTTTGAGAGAAAATCTACTTTCATGAGCCATTTTTAATTGTACAGATATTCTTTCTATTTTTTCAAGCATTTTTTTACTATTTTTTCGGATATTTGTTTCTAGTAGTGAAATAAGTATTTTATCATTTTCCGATATTTTATTTGACGTAAATATTTTGGATAAGGCTGATTTCTTAGGAAAATATATATCACGTATTTTATCATAGTCAATAAAATTTTGACTATGGGTGCTAAGAATATCTTTTATATAGTCATGTACTGCTTCTTGATTTCCAAAATTGATATTGTGTAAATCTTCCGTAAGCCATATATACAGAGGACAAGAAGTTGGGTTTACCCTAATTTCATCTTCTTCTATTTTTATACCAGAACGTAGCATTTTTATGTTTGTGAACCATGAATTATATTGTGACATGGCAGTGTTTAGATTTTTGAGTGATAATTCTTTATTGGTCATGATATCTCCTTCTAATTTTTCTTGGAAAATTCAGGATATGCCTCTAGTCCTGTGTGGTGTATGTCTATACCATCATCTTCAACATATTCTTTAACTCTGATGCCTAAAGTCATTTTTAATATCGTCCATAATATATAGGACGTAGCAAAAGTAAATAGACCTATAATTACGATACCTTTTATTTGCATGAAAAAAGTTACTTCAGGATTCCAAATAGCCACGGCTAGCGTACCCCATATACCATTGACTAGGTGTACAGAAAGAGCCCCTACAGGGTCATCAAGTCTGAGTTTATCAAAAAATGGAATAGCAAATACTATAAGGATACCTGCAACTGCACCATCAATAGTAGCTGCTAGCATACCTAAGTTTGGTCCATCTGTAACAGCCACAAGTCCACCAAGCGCACCATTTAGCACCATGGTTAAGTCTATTTGTTTATAAAGTACTTGAGTCATAACCGCAGCCGTAATGGCACCGACGGAAGCTGCCATATTGGTGACTGCAAAGACGGAAGCTATGGTGTCCATATCTTCTTTAGTACTCATGGCAAGAACAGAACCCCCATTAAATCCAAACCATCCAAACCACAATATGAATGTCCCTAGAGTAGCAAGTGGCAATGATGAGCCAATAATTGGATTGACTTTACCATCTTTAGAATATTTACCTTTACGTGCACCCAATACAATTACACCAGCTAGAGCTGCCCAGCCACCAACTGAATGCACTACTGTAGAACCTGCAAAATCAGAAAAGCCTTCAAGTAAGCCCCCTAAATCAGACCCACCCCAAGACCAATGTCCTTGGATAGGATAGATAAAGGCAGAGAGCATAAGAACAAAAAGAAGAAATGGTCAAAGCTTCATACATTCTGCAACAGCACCCGAAATGATGGACGAGGCAGTAGCAACAAAGACTACTTGAAAGAAAAAATCTGCCATCAAAGAGTGACCTTCTACTTCTATGCCAGAAAGCACGAAAGAAAAACTACCCATAAACGCATTGCCACTGCCATACATTAAGTTATACCCTACAATGTAAAAAGCTATAGAAGCAATAGCATAAAGTAATAGATTTTTAAGGAGAACAGAAATATTGTTTTTAGAACGGGTAAGCCCGATTTCCAACATGGCAAAACCAGCTGCCATCCACATAACTAATGCTCCCATCATGACCATTAAGAAACTTGTTAGTATATATTGTATATCTGAATAATTATCCATTTGTTCTTTCCTTTGAGATGTGTAGTTTATAGATATTAATATCCATTATAATTTAACTTACTTGGATTTTGGTGCAGAAAATAAATATTGAAACATACTATTTGTTTTGATATAGACACTCGATAGTAATAATATTAAAGGTTGGGAATACCCTAAACCTTAAAAGTCTGAGAGGTCCTACAGTGAGACTGCATAAAACAGGATTCACATTCAGGTCTTAAGGCCTTGCACTTGTATCGTCCAAACAAGACCATCGCTTGATGAAGTAAATGCAAGTCAGTTTTAAACTTTTTGCTTAGTTCTTCTTCACACTTTATGGCAGTTTTAGCATCACTTAGTCCTAGACGATGGGCTACTCTATAGACATGTGTATCTACTGCCATGAGGTTTGCTCCTGCATATTCTATCATGACTACATTGGCTGTTTTTTGCCCCACGCCTGCTAGTTTTACAAGTTCGTCACGCACTAGAGGTATTTTAGAGTCATAATTTTCTATGACATAATGAGCCATTTTTATGAGGTTTTTAGATTTGTTGTTAAAGAAAGAACAGGTGTTCAGGTAAGACTTTACTTCATCTAGGTCTGCATTGGCAAGGCTAGCAAGGTCTGGGTATTTTTCAAAAAGGGCAGGGCTTATGATATTTACACGTTTGTCAGTGCATTGAGCAGAGAGCATGACTGCTATGAGAAGTTCATAGAGGTTTGTGTAGTTAAGTTCTGTGAGTGAGTCTGGATAGTGCTTTAGAAAAAGAGCCTTGATTTCTTCTATCTCTTTTTTGTTTGCTTTTTTAACCTTTATTACTTTTGCCATACTTTTACCTTGCTCTAAATGGAATAAGAATAAAATACTAACATATTAATCAATGATTTACCCTAGAGGGTTATAATTCTATTGATAATTTATAATCAATTAAAGGATATTCAAATATGTTAAAACTTGTAAAAACCTCACTTCTAACAGCAGCGATGCTAGCAACAACACTAACAGCGTCAGATATTTTAGTCACAGTTAATGGTAAAAACATTACAAAACAAGATGCAGAAGCATTTGTGAGTGCTTCATCACCACAAACACACTTTTCACAGCTAGATACTGCACAAAAAGCCATGATAAAAGAAAGACTCATTGAGAAAGTTCTTTTTGTAGAACTTGCAAAAAAAGAAGAGATTGGAAAACAAGCAGAATTTCAACGAAATATAGAAAAAATAAAAGAAGAACTACTTGTAAATATGTGGATGAAAGAGCAGATGGAAAATACAGTAGTAAGTGACTCTGAAGCTAAAGCATTTTATGATAAAAATAAAGATAAGTTTATGCAAAAAGAATCTGTACATGCAAGACATATTTTAGTGAAAGAAGAAAAGGAAGCACAAGCTATTATTGATGAAATGAAAACACTCAAAGGTGAAGCACTTAAAAATAAATTTATAGAGTTGGCTAAATCTAAATCAACAGGTCCTTCAGGTCCTAAAGGTGGTGATCTTGGCTCATTTAATAAGGGTCAAATGGTTCCAGAGTTTTCAAAAGCAGTATGGGCATTGAAGGTTGGATTTATTACTTTGTCACCTGTAAAAACACAATTTGGTTATCATGTTATCTTTTTGGAAGATAAAAAAGATACAAGTGTTACGTCTTATGAGCAAGTAAAAGACAAAATCATAGCATCGTTAAAGCAAAAACAATTTGCAAGTAAAATTACAGAAATGGCAAAAGAGCTTAAGTCTAAAGCAACAATAGTTGTGCCTTCGGCTGAGACGAATAATAGTAAATAATAGTTGACCTAAAGCAAGAAAGAGAAATATGAAGAAAGCCTTATCTATACTGACATTGTCATTAATGTTGCTACCTATTACCGTATCTGCAGACGCACTGAAGAACTCTCTAAATAATCTTATGAAAGAAAAAGATTCATCAGGGATGGTAAATCTTGGTGGACTTAGCATCAATGCTAAGCCTCAGCGTAAGGTTGTGAAGAAAGTAGTAAAAAAAAGCAGACCCGCATCGGCAGTGATAGGACATTATAATGATGGCAAGGATGTACATAAAAAAGAAGCAGATAAGTATATAAAGAAAGTTACCAAAGGAAAAATAAAAGATATTGATAGACTCCCTAAAAAACAACGCCTTATTGTTTTAAAAGATTTACAGAATATGTATAAAATAAAGCACTACAAAAGTAGACCTAAAACAGCCGTAGTGGCAACAGTAGATGGTGTAAAAATCTTAAAGAAAGAAGCCGATACATACTTGGGGCAGGTAACAATGGGCAAGGTAAAAGACTTTGACAGACTTAACAAAAAACAACGTACGGCACTCATGCAGGACTTAGCTAGACCTATTGTCTTAAAAAATGCAATCAGAAATGATATTACTTCCGAGGAAAAAGAAGCCATCTTAAAACAGATGTGGCTAGAAAAACAAAGAGCAACGATAGAGGTGAGCAATGAAGAGATGTTAGCATTGTATGAACTTCAAAAAGAAAAGTCTTTAGCAGTAAATCCTCAAGCAGAGATTCCTCAGTACATGAGTTTAGGCGAGGGTCTTAAAAATGAAGTACTTAAGCAAAAAATGATGGCAAAGATTATGAAAGATGTGAATATCACGGTAAATTATGATTCAAATGAATCATTAGAAGCATTAGGTAGCATACACAATACAAAGGAGATATAATGAAGAACATTTTAATAGCCATAGGTTTTATTTTGGGCACAGCAAGTGCAACCGCAGGTACAGCAGGTACGGTTAATGGCATGAAAATCACTGTTAGTGAAGCAAATAAAGCTCTTAAGGCACTCACCAAGGGCAAGATGACTTGGGCAAAGCTTCCCAAAGATGGCAAAAAACAGCTCATGCAAATGATGGCTCCTTCGAGGTTAGTGGCGTCTGCTTCTAGAAAACAATTGACTCGAAAAGAAAAATCAGCAGCACTTTCTAGTTTTTGGATGCAAAAAAAGATGTCTAAGATAAAAATCTCAGACAAGCAGGCAAAGATAGCCTACAATAAAATGATAAAAGTAGCAAAAAAAGCAAAAAGCAAAGCAAGAATACCTGCTTTTTCTAAAGCAAAAAACAACATAAAAATGCAACTAGCACAAGAAAAAGTTGTAAATAGTTTGATGAGAAAAGCAAAAATAAAAATTAAATAATCCCATGCGATTAGGAAGTAGTACATGTCTATAAAAATTTTAGATGTAGTAAGTGCAGGTGTTGTAACAGGCGATGATTTGAAAAAGTTGTTTAAAGTAGCTAAAGACGAGGAATTCGCACTTCCTGCTGTAAATGTAATAAGCAATTCGTCCATCAACGCAGTATTGGAAGCTGCTAAAAATGTAAATTCCCCTGTAGTTGTACAGTTTTCTAATGGCGGTGCTGCGTATTATGCAGGCAAAGGTTTGTCATCCGATAAAGCAGCAATACTTGGAGCTATCTCTGGTGCACAGCACGTGCATACAATGGCAAATGCTTATGGTATACCTGTAGTGCTGCATACTGATCATGCTGCAAGAAAGTTACTGCCTTGGATAGACGCACTTTTAGATGCAGGCGAAGCACACTTTGAAGTACATGCTGTGCCTCTTTTTTCTTCTCATATGATAGATCTTTCTGAAGAGCCTATAGAAGAAAATATAGCTATATGCAAGACTTATCTTGAGCGTATGTCTAAAATGGGTATGACCTTAGAGATAGAACTAGGTGTCACAGGTGGAGAAGAAGATGGTGTAGACAATACAGATATTGATAACAGCTTGCTCTACACCCAGCCTGAAGAGGTTGCTTATGCCTATGAAGAACTTTCCAAAATATCTGATAAGTTTACGATTGCAGCTTCTTTTGGCAATGTGCATGGTGTGTATAAACCAGGAAATGTTAGCCTTACTCCAACGATACTTGGCAATTCTCAAAAATTTATAGAAGAGAAGTACAATACAGCTAAAAAACCAGTTGATTTTGTATTTCATGGTGGTTCTGGTTCTGAGTTGGAAGACATTAGAGAAGCTATCTCTTATGGGGCTATCAAGATGAATATAGATACCGATACACAGTGGGCATTTTGGGATGGTGCAAGAGGATATGTAGCAAAAAACCATGACTATCTTCAAGCCCAAATTGGTAATCCTGAAGGTGAAGATAAACCAAATAAGGGAAAATATGATCCTCGAAAATGGCTACGTGCAGGAGAAGAGTCTATGGTAGCTCGACTTGAGCAGGCTTTTTCTGATTTGAATTGTCTTGGACGTAACTAACTCTTTTTTTAAATCTTCTGCTATAGATACCATCACTTTTGAAGGTCACTCTTTTTACTTGAAAAGAGATGATTTACTTCATGCAGATTTCTCTGGAAATAAAGCCCGTAAATTTCACTACTTTTTAGAGAATGACCTTCCTAATATTAAAAAGATTGTTTCCTATGGTTCGGCACAGTCCAATGCTATGTATTCTCTTTGCGTATTAGCCAAAATGAAAGGTTGGGAGTTTGAGTATTTTGTAGACCATATAGCTGACTATTTGAAAGACAACCCACATGGAAACTACAAGGGTGCTTTAGACAATGGTATGAAAATTACCGTAGGATCGATGCAACCTATCGACGGCTTGGATGTAAATACACTTCACATAGAAGAAGGTGCTAAACAAAAAGAGGCAGAGTATGGAGTGAAGATACTAGCCCAAGAGATTATCGACTGGCAAAAAGAAAATAAGTTAGAGGAAGTAAATATCTTTCTTCCATCAGGTACAGGAACGACAGCTTTATTTTTGCAAAAGCACTTGCCAGATAATATAGTATATACCAACCCCTGCGTAGGTGATAAAGAGTACTTAAAGAAGCAGTTTTTAGAGTTAGAGAAAGATGAAAAATACCATCCACATATTATAAGCTTAGAAAAAAAACACCATTTTGCCAAGCTTTATAAAGA
>CAZNEJ010000057.1:0-6678 GCA_964571975.1 uncultured Sulfurovum sp.
TAGTGGCTACAGGAAAGATGAGAGCCAGAGGTGAAGGGCTTGAAAACCCTAAACTAAAAACGGGTAAAGTAGAAATGGTAGTTGATAAACTCGTCATAGAAAACCGTTCTAAGCCTATGCCTTTTGAGCTAAATGATGACAAAGTAAATGAAGAAATAAAGCTTAAGTACCGTTACTTAGAGTTGCGTACGCAAAAGTCTTATGACATCTTTAAGCTTCGTTCTAAGGCAACAATTGCAGCACGTAATGCACTTGATGAACTAGACTTCTTGGAAGTTGAGACACCTATTATCACCAAGTCTACGCCTGAGGGTGCAAGAGATTACCTAGTGCCTAGCCGTGTACATTCTGGTGAGTTTTATGCACTTCCACAGTCTCCACAGCTTTTCAAACAGCTTCTCATGGTAGGTGGTTTTGACCGTTACTTCCAAATAGCCAAATGTTTTAGAGATGAAGACTTACGTGCAGACAGACAGCCAGAATTTACGCAAATAGATGTTGAAATGTCTTTTTGTGACCAAGAAGACGTGATAGAAGTAGCAGAAAAACTCATACACAACATCTTTACTAAGTGTGATTTTGACATTCCTAGTAAGTTTAAACGTATGACCTACACTGACGCGATGGAAAACTACGGTTCAGACAAACCAGATATGCGTTATGACCTTAAGATGGTAGATGTGATTGACATTTTTGCACGTTGTGACAATGAGATATTTTCTAACATTGCAAAAGACCCTAAAGCTAACCGTATCAAAGCACTTAAAGTACCAAAAGGTGACGAGATATTTTCAAAAAGAGAAATGAAAAAGTTTGAAGAGTATGTGCGTAAATTTGGAGCTTCAGGACTTGGTTACTTCCAAATGAAAGAAGACGGTCTTAAAGGTCCTCTTGCTAAATTCTTTACAGAAGATGACATCGCAGCCATCGTTGAGAGATGTGAGCTAGAAGTTGGAGATGCAGTGTTCTTTGGAGCAGGCAATAAAAAACTTGTACTTGATTATATGGGTCGGTTTAGAATCTTCTTAGCTGAACATGAAAAACTTGACCTCATAGATAAAACGAAGTTTGAATTTTTATGGGTCATGGACTTCCCTATGTTTGAAGTAGAAGATGGTAAAACAAAAGCCATGCACCATGCCTTTACTATGCCTGAGCTAGATGCTGATGGCAAGATAGCTTATGAAAACATTGAGGACTTAAAGTCCGTGGCTTATGACATCGTACTCAACGGTACAGAACTAGGTGGTGGGTCTATCCGTATACATAAAGAAGACTTACAAAGAGAAATCTTTAAACTTATGGGCATTTCAGATGAAGAAGCAAATGAAAAGTTTGGTTTCTTGCTTGAAGCCTTTAAGTTTGGAGCCCCTCCTCACGGTGGATTTGCCTTAGGTCTTGACAGACTCATCATGCTTATGACGCATTCATCTAGCATACGTGAAGTCATAGCCTTTCCTAAGACACAAAAAGCACAGTGTTTACTTACACAGGCACCAAGCCCAGTAGAAGACGAACAGTTAAAAGAACTTAGCCTAAGAATTCGCCAACAACCTACAAGCTAATGTAGGGTGTTGTCCCATGACAACACCTTTAAATTTAAATAATCAAGGTGTTGTGAGGGCACAACACCCTACGAAGGAAACAAATATGAAAAACTTATTTTTAATCATTGGAGCGCCAGGCTCTGGAAAAACAACAGACGCAAGCATTATTGCAGAAAAAAATGAAAACATCGTTCATTACTCTACAGGCGACATGTTACGTGAAGAAGTAGGCTCTGGGTCTAAACTAGGTCAAGATATAGAATCTTACATCTCTAAAGGTGCTTTGGTGCCACTGGAAATCATCGTAGATACCATAGTCTCTGCTATTAACAATGCTCCAGTTGCTAACGTACTCATAGATGGCTACCCAAGAAGCACAGAGCAGATGATAGCATTTGATGAGCTTGTAGCAAAAGAAGACAACATTGACCTAGTATCTGTTATAGAGGTACGCGTATCCCAGCAAGTAGCAAAAGATAGAATCCTTGGGCGCGCGGCAGATGCTAAGCCTGGTGAAGGCAGAAGTGACGATAGCATTGAAGTGTTTTATGACAGAATGAAAATCTATACTGACCCATTAGAAAAGATTCAAGATTTTTATACCAATAAAAATCTTTTAAAGGTAATCTCTGGAGAAAGAGCCATAGAAGAAGTGGTGGCAGAAATGGAAACATTTGTAAAGAGTAAGATTTAATCTTACATCTTTTATATAGTGTTTGACCACATATTCTTTAAATGGCTACTTTTGCATCTATTATTCTAATTATAAATTATCATTTATATAAGTTATATCTATATTAAATATACATATGATATAATGTCCAAATTAAAAAAGGAAAACAACATGAAAACAACACAAATCAAAGCAATAGTACTTTCATTGCTCATAGGGTTTACAACATTCGCTTCGGCAAAATCAGCAAAGACATTGGACCATGATGCAAATATGGCTATCAATAAATTTCTTAAAGAAAACAAATCTGCAGATGCATTTTTGGTAAAAGCAAAAGCATTTTTGGTGTTCCCAAGTGTAAAGCAAGCAGGTATGTTTATAGGTGGTAAGTATGGTGAAGGAGTACTTCGTGTTGGTCGCACAAGCAAAGGATACTACTCTATGACGGCAGCATCAGTAGGTATGCAAATGGGTCTCCAAGAGTATTCACTAATCATTGCATTTACAACTGACGAAGCACTAAATAAATTTCTTTTAGATGACAATGAGTGGGAAACAAAAGTAGATGGTAAAATCACTGTAGCCGAATGGAACTCTAAAGAGGAACTAGATATTGACTATAAAGACCCTATGGTTGCTTTTGTATTTGATGCCAAAGGACTTATGGGAAGTTTCACTATGGAAGGTACAAAGTTTGAAAAGATAAAATACTAAAAAAACTCTCTTCAAAATGTTGTTTGGTTTTGTTGGGGCTTAGTATATTTATCTTACCTCCAAAACCTCTACAACAGCAGGAAACCCTACCCCTATGGCTTTCTTTATCAATTTCACTTTCAAAGTTACTGTCTCATTTTGACGTTGCATCAGATTAAAATCTTCTTTGTTCTTTATTTTTAAAATTTCATGACTCTTTCTGTCTTCTATAGTCAGATAAGTATGCACAGAAGAACCTTTCATACTCAATCTACCACTAACCTCTGTCGTATCTCCCTCTGTGCAAGCCAAAAGACTTAAACCAACTAGCATCATCATGCATGTCTTTACTATCATTTACTCTCCTTCGTAATTAATGTGGCTTCAGTTTGACCATTAAGACTTAAGTCTACGTTTATGTCTCCACTAAGTCTGCTTCCTACTTTATAATAATAATTTCCTTGGCTTTGTACGACACCTACTCTGCGATACAAACTTGGCTGAGGAGCATAGCGAAAGAAATCAATAGACCCAAGGGCATAAGTACTCTGCTTGTAGCTGTCATATATAAAATCACCTGTATTATATGTAGGTAGCTTTGTATCAAGATTATCATCATCTGAGAGAAGTACGGCTATGCCCCATTCTTTGAGTAAATCATTAAAGGTTTTACCTGAGCCATTTATGGCTTTATTGACAGCAAAAACGACTGCTTTCTCATCTGTATGTTCATTATGCATCATGTCATGCAATACTTTTGCACCACCATAGTTACGCATCACATATGCCCCAAAGGCGTTTATATGCGAATAATTGGCTAAACTTCCATGCCAAGCCGTTAGAGAAAGTGTGTTTGTGCTGTTAAAAAGTGGATAACGCCCTTTACTGTTTTGCATTTCACCTGCAGAGCCGTCAGTATAAACCACAGCCCTAGGACCACCATGCCTAAGCTTGGTAGCAACTAAATCCTCAATGCTTTCTGAAAGCATTTCATTAATCCATACATCCGAACTTAGCTTCCTTAGTACATTTTTTTGATAAAAGTGTATAACATGTTGAAACTCATGAGCAAGAGTAGACATCATCTCTCTTGGCCAAAAGTCTTCTATGTCCCAAGACCCTTCACCGTTTGCAAAAAGTACCGCATCGGCATAAAGCATTACTCTTTGGTTAGAGCCAGATACTTCAGAGCGTTTTAGATTGTCTTTAGGGTAGAAAAATCCAATCACTCCTCCCGAGGTGCTGTTATCATTACTTATATCTGTAAGCAATATACTAATTTCATTGCTTTCCCCAATCAAGGCACTTTCATCGTGAGTTCCCCACTCTTTCCCGTAGACATTTGTCACCCAGTCATATATGTCGTTATCCCTGCCCTCTTGTAGAAAAGTACTTGCTAGGGCATCTACCATCTCTTGGGTAACACATCTACTTTTAGCACAGCCTGAGTCATTTGGGAGACTAAAACTATCATCAGATACCCATATGTTTAATGTTTTATTTCCGTACGCTGTAGGTATGTTAGAGACTACCTTTCGAGCCGTAGCATCAGTAAAACTAGACTGCGTCTCCTCCAAGTAAAACCTTTGTCTATCTAATACAATATCTTTTTTATAGATACTGGTATCTATCACTTTATTTTGTACATTTTTTTTCATATACTTATGTATTTTTTTTCTAAAAACCTCTACATACTCTGGAGCATGGACTCTACTAGCTTTTGAAACTGTTTTTTTTGTGAGCTTAGTGGGCAAATGAGCTACGCTTTTATTGCTTTTTGCAATCTGCACATTTCCACTACTAGTCGCATAATTACTCAAAAGAAGATAGACATCTTTTGCCGTTGAACCCAAATCTATCTTGGCATGTATCATACTGGCCATACCCAAGCTCTCTACTTGTGTAGCAGTATTGATCGTGATTTCTTTGTGAACTGTTGTATTTTGAGGAGTTGTATTTTTGTCAGTATTTGTTCCTCCACACCCCATGAGGCTTAAAGAAAATAGTGTCAAAAAAGATTTCATTTTAAAGTATTTCACTTTGTATTCCTTTGTTTTGTTAAGAACTATAACTAAAAATCGTCACAGCACTGTGGAGTAAGCTTTAAAAAGCGTTACTTCCTCTCAATACATCTAACACATTAGTAGCGTAACATCCTTTAGGCAGTACAAACGAGAGTTCATAATGTGCCTTTTCTTCTACATAAGTATTTCTTATCTCGGTGACTTGTACCCATGCATAGCGTCTGGTGCCATTCAAAGACATCTCTTCTGCATAAGGTGCTTCCATGAAACCTGCTGTACTTTCTGAAAGTTTAGCCTTTTTACCTGCTAGTAGCCCTGCTGGGGATATGTCTTTGGACTTAAAACGTTTGGCTTCTTCTTCTAGGTCTTCAACATTAAATAATCTACCATAGGGGTAATGCATCATCACGTCTCCCTTTACAAGCTTAAAGAAGTTTGGCTGTGCTTTTGTACCCTCCAAAGAACCTTCTGGCAATTTCATTACCTGCTCTACTTCTACTTCTGTAAATTTCTCAAGCAAAAGGTTAAGCTCCATCCGCTTAGACAGCCAATTATTGAAAAGATAACTTTGATACGAACCCATAAGAAACTCTTTAGTCTTTTTATCACGCATCTTCATTTTGCCCTCTAAAAGCTTCTTGCCATCCACCCAGTTGTTTCCATCGGTACCAAAACGTTGCCTGCCAAAGTAGTTTGGTATACCGTTTTCTTTTATCCACTTCAGTACGGAGTCTAGTTTGTCTTTTTGTATACCTAGTACCTTTTTTAGGCGTATATTAAAACGGTTTCCTCTTAGATGACCTACGCGTATCTTGTTGTTGTGACGCACTGTAGAGAGTATCTTTATCTTGTCATGCTTAAAAGCTTTGAGTTTTTCCTCATGTATGGCCATTATGGAAACATACTGTAAAGTCATAGCATGTTTGTCTTTGAGTCCTGCGTATCCCATGTCGCGACGACGCACACCTACATGATTGGAGATGGCATCTAGCATCTCCCATGTAGTCATGTCTTTTTTACGCACATAAAGCACAAGGTGTTCACCTTCACCTGTAAACTCATACAGTGGTATCTCTTCTACTGTAAAGTCTCGTGCAGAGGAGTTGAAGTGAAATTCATTTTTGACGTTTAAAGGATAAATTGGGTTCATATATTTCTTTCTTGTTTATTAGAGGTATTTTAGCTAAAAAATGTATAATCGTAATAATTACAATAAAGGGGATAAATTTGGCACTCAACGATAGTATCACTAGGGAAAACCTTAGAGTGCTGATGACTTCATTCTATATAAAGGTGATAGACGACAAGGTGCTATCTGATTTTTTTACCAACGAACTAGGCGATGACATCGGTAACAAAGACTGGGAAGAACATATTGAGCTTTTGGCAGATTTTTGGTTGGCAAAACTTATGGATGAAGATACTTACAAGGGCAATGTATTTGGTATGCATACTAGAGTTGCAGGTATAAAAAGGGAAAGCTTTGTAAGATGGATGGAGCTTTTTTCTATATCGGCTGATGAAGTATATGTACCTGAACTCTCTCTTGTCTTCAAAGACAAAGGAAGAGATTTTTCTGAACAATTTATCTCTTTTTTGAAGATTTAGATAGAGCAGACAAGCAATGCTATCTTGCTGTGTTTTACGCCCTATGCTTTTACATCAATACAAACCTATGGGCTTTTGTATTTTCATGCCTAGTTTTTTACTTTCAAATATTATAAAAATTATTTTATAAACT
>CAZNEJ010000058.1:0-6496 GCA_964571975.1 uncultured Sulfurovum sp.
TGTATTTCTTCTTGTCTAGCTATGTGCATGCCCAAAATGAAAAAAACAATGAAAATAAATTTAAAATAGGTGCTAGGATTGGTCTTGATTCGGGCTGGATTGATAGTCCTAAACATAGTTACCATAAAAATAATATTCGGCGTGCTAGGGTACATATCAAAGGAGAGATTGCAGACAGCTATGCGTATGAGGTAGAACATACATTTACAGGAAGTAATAATTGGACAGATGTCTATATCAAGTATCTAGGGATTGACAACTGGGAAATTTATGCTGGAAATATGTGGCAACCTTTTGGGATGGAAGCCATTACAAGTTCAAGGCATATTACCTTTATGGAGAGAGCATTAGCAGAGTTTTATAATCCTCGTAAGCTAGGAGTTATGGGGCGTACGGTGCATAATGTTGATGACAATGTCTATACTTTTGCCTTAGGTGTATTTGACAAATCTCTTGATAATCTAATCAACAAAGAAGACTATGGTACTTCTGCTGTAGGGCGTGTAACTTATGCAAACATAGGACAGGAATCTGATGTTTTTCACTTAGGCTTAGCTGCCGCACACACATCTTATGATAAAAATTATGTTAATTTGGGAACTGACGCAGGCTCAAATCTATATGATGGCTCGTTCATAGAAACAACTATAAAAGATATAGAAAATTCAACGAGGGTAGGTCTTGAGATGGCTTTGGTCTCTGGTTCTTTTTCTTTTCAAGGTGAATATATAGCGTTTCTTGCAAGAAAAGAACAAAATACCTACAAGCTAAATGGTTGGTATGCACAGATGAGCTGGTTTGCTACAGGAGAATCTAGACCATACAAAGCAAGCACAGCTACTTTTGGACAGATACAGCCTAACAATCCCATAGATAGAGGCGGTATGGGTGCTGTGGAGTTTGCATTGCGTATTACGGGGATAGACTTAAGAGACTACGATAAAGATAATGGGAAAGAATACGGTGTTGGTCTAGAAATAAATTGGTACCTGATGCCAAATTTACGTCTTATGACAAACTATACTTATACCAATATGCTTAAAGATTCAAACGATGACGCAAAAGTATTTCAACTCAGAACCCAATATGATTTCTAAATTCATACAAAAACAGAGGAAAAAGATTTCGTGAAATTTTATAGAATATACATAGAACTTACCAATGTTTGTGGACTTTCTTGTAGCTTTTGTCCTACAAAAGAACTACCCAATAAAGAGATGAATTTAGACTTTTTTGAGTCGCTTATAGCACAAGCATCTTTGTACACAAAAGAGATAGCTTGCCATGTGGTGGGTGACCCACTAACGCAGTCAAACCTCCATGCGTATTTGGATATCATACACAAATACGAACTCAAAGCCATGCTTACTACTTCAGGATATTTTCTTAAAAAACACAGCTATGAGACACTTTTCCACCCTTGTGTTAAACAGATAAATATCTCACTCAATAGTTTCAACAAAAACGATACCTCACTTAGCTTTGAACAGTACATCACGCCAGTACTAGCTCTTTGTCGAGCCAAACTAGAACGTAAGGTAGAGCTTTTTATAAACCTGCGCGTATGGAACTTAGATGAAATGATGTCTGAACGAAATTTTAACGAAACCTTGTTTATGAAGCTCTCTGATGCCTTTAGTATAGACTTAGATTTGGATACAGTCTATGAAGAAAGACCAAAATCCATACGCTTAGAAAACAAGATACTTGTACATTTTGACAACTATTTTGAATGGCCTTCCTTAAATAACAAAAACTATGGACACGGCACCTGCCAAGGACTACAATCACACATAGCCATACTTGCAAGCGGGAAAGTTGTGCCTTGTTGTTTGGACTGCGATGGCATCATAGAACTGGGTGATTTGCATGAAAGTAGCCTAGAGAGTATCTTAAAAGCACAACGAACGTCAAATATCCTAGAAGGATTTAAAGTAGGCAAGGCCACAGAAGAGTTATGTCAGAAGTGTTCTTATAAAGATAGGTTTAATTAGATACTTTGTAGAGTATTGTTTAAAAATAAACCTAATATTATGAGAAGACTTATGCCAGCAGATTGGTTATAAAGTTTATTTGCTGTAATAAAGACTAGAATTAGAGTAGCTACTATCATGGTTGCGATGTCGAAGATATACATGGAAGCATCGATACTTAGTGGGTTGACCAATGCAGCGGCTGCCAGTACCACAGTAGTGTTTGCCATGTTGGAGCCTATGATGTTTCCTATCGCCATGTCTACCTTGCCTTTAAGTGCTGCTGAAATACTTACTGTGAGTTCGGGTAAAGATGTACCCAATGAAATCATAACAATACCAATAATCCATTCAGAAATACCAAAACTTTTGGCAATGCTTGAAGCACTTTCCACCGTAAAATGTGCACCTATAACAACCAAAGCTATACCCGCAAAAAGTACAGGCAATATTTTTTTCCAAGAAAAGTCATCATCATGTTCTTCTGTGACCTCCACTGGTACATCTTTTGCATCTTTAAGCAAGAAAAGCAGGTATGCTCCCATAAGAAACAGTAGCAGCAAAGCATCAAAACGTGAGATAATGCCATCCATGACCATAAGCACAAACAGAAGTACAGGTATCAGTGCCCAAGTACTGTCTTTTGCAAAAAAGTCTCTTTGAGGCTTGATGCTCTTAGCTATGAGGAAGACTGATGCTAGCACAAGTGTAATGTTGAGGATGTTGGAGCCTATGACATTTGAGACTGCTATCTCAGATTTGCCATCCATACTTGCAGCGATACTTGCGGCCATTTCGGGAAGTGAAGTTCCTAGAGCAACGAGCGTTGCTCCAATGATAAATTCTGGTATATTAAACTTTAAAGCGATACTTTCACTTTGTGCTATAAGCAAGTCTGCACCCCATATAAGTACAGCCATCGCAATGATAAATATGATAAAATCCAAACTATTCTCCTGTTCTTATGATTAGACTTTTGGGCAAAGTAAATTTTTCAATAAGCTCTGCTTCTTTTTCTCTCATCTCTCCATCATCACTTTCATGGTTGAACCCAAGTAAATGTAACATGCCATGAATAAAAAGCAGTGAGAGCTCATCTTGAATGCTATGCCCTAACTCTTTCGCATTGTGTACAACATAAGATGCAGAGATAACGATAGAACCTAAAGGCAAACCCAAGTGCACACCAAAGTCAGACTGCTCCACAAAGGGAGTTTTTAGTGGAAAGGAAAGCACATCTGTTGTTGCATCTTTTCCTCTATGCTCAAAGTTAAGGCTTTTCATCATCTCATCATCAACGATAAGTAGTTCCACCTCTTTAGTGCTAAGCATTGAAGCTATCTTCTCTAATGCTTTAAGATTAAAGTGAAGTGTGCTTTGATTATCTAAGTCTATCATGCTGGAAGTTTACCCTAATCTTGGTAAAATGGCAGTAAATAAAAGGGGTATGTATGAAAAAAGCAGTTTGTATAATATCAGGAGGTATGGATTCGGCTTTGTCTGCAAAGATGGCAAAAGATGAAGGCTATGAAATCATCGCTGTACATTTTAACTATGGACAACGCACAGAGAGAAAAGAACTTAGCTGCTTTCGTAAAATAGCCACTTTTGCAGCTGCTACAAAAAGCTATGAACTAGATTTGCCTTTTTTTGAAGATATAGGTGCTTCTGCACTCACAGACAAAAACATAGATGTTCCCATAGCTGGCATAGAAGAGGGTGTACCTGTGACTTATGTACCTTTTAGAAATGGTATATTTCTTTCTATAGCAGCTGCCATTGCAGAAAAACATGGGGCGGAGGCTTTATTTATAGGGGTAGTAGAAGAAGATAGTTCTGGCTATCCTGACTGCAGGAAGAGCTATATACTACAAATGCAAGATGCCATTAATCTTGGCACAAAAGAAGAGACACATATAGAGATAAAGATGCCACTAGTAGCACTTAAAAAGAGTGAGATAGTACAGAAGTCTCTTGAACTAGGTGTACCATTGGAGCATACTTGGTCTTGCTATAAAGAAGAGCAGAAAGCCTGTGGTGAGTGCGACTCTTGTAGATTGAGACTTAAAGGTTTTAAAAAAGCAGGGTCCATAGACCCAATTACTTACCTATAATTTATGACCTTATCTGAAAGCCATTAGCAACAAAGGCAAATTCATATATGTGTGCAGGGTATTTGGCTAGGCCTTCTTGCATAAATTGATTTTTTGTGATACGCCTATCCCAAAATCTAAACATAAGGTCTTTAAACCATGCTTTTTTCTCTGGGGTGTTTAGCATCATTTTGTTGTATCTTGCATTACCTTTTGTACTAAGTGCTACTTGCATCATAGTCTTTTGAAAAATTGCAGATTTAGCAGCTGTGGGTTTTGGATAGTTTTGCTTTTTGAATGTTGGTACGGAGGAGGAGATAAAAGGATTGGAACATCCCGTGAAGGCAAATGTAGCCATAGTTGTTAAAATTAAAATTCTTTTCATAATATTTCCTAAATACATGTTTTATTTGTGAATAGATATTGTAACTAAATCAAATAAATATAGTATAATTTTTAAATTTTTGAAAAGGTCGTAAATGAGGATTATTGCAAAAGCCAATGAAGCCAAAATAGCCAATATTTTAGTAGAAGAACTACAAGCATACTTTGTATCTAAACTTAACGACATTAGCAATAAACTGGGAGAAAACAAGGTATTTGAAGCTGTAAGTTGGGAGCGTGATGAAGGATTGCATGGGGGTGGGGTGCGTTATGAAGCTAGAGATACCTTGTTCAACAGAGCTTCTGTAAATGTGTCTCAGGTACATTATGACGAAGACCATACTAAAAAACTCTCTTCTGCTACAGCCATTTCGACCATCATCCATCCTGCCAATCCTCATGCACCTTCTATGCACATGCATATCTCTTGGACACAGATAAGAGAAGAGGCAGGGTATTGGCGTATTATGGCAGACTTAAATCCAAGCCTAGAAAATAATGATTTTCAAAAAGAGTTTGAAAAGGCTGTAGAAATAGCTTCTGCAGAGTACTATGCAGAGGGCAAAGCACAGGGTGATAGATATTTTGACATACCTGTACTTGGGCGTACACGAGGTGTAAGTCATTTCTACCTAGAAAACTTTAACACAGGTGACTTTCAAGCAGACAAAGCTTTCGCATATGCTATGGGATTGTCCATTGTAGATGCGTACATATCCATTGTCTCCAAAGCATTACGGGGTCATGCTAACTATACAGAAGAAGAGAAAATGATACAAATTGACTACCATACACTATATCTTTTTCAAGTATTGACTCTTGATAGGGGTACGACATCAGGCTTGTTGGTACACAATCAAAATGATGTTGGCATCATGGGTTCTATACCCTCTCATGTCAATAAACCCTTGCTTTATAGTTGGCTAGACCTTATGCCTCATCCACAAGAGAGACTTCTACTAACGCTTCTTGATGCACTTCCTGAGGGAAAGATAGTTACTATTACGCCTACAGTAAAAAAACGCTTGGCAAATGCAGTACGCATACACTACAAAGAATTTCCAGAGGCTTTGAGCATGCAGGCTTCAGCGCAGAGTACTCCTCCCACGGTAGACAACCATAGCCATTGGCCCACTAAGTGAATCTCTAAAATGTAAACTTTCCTAGTTTTCTATCTTTTTTTACCTTGTCGTGACTAGCTATGACAGCATTCATTGCAATATAAACACCCTGTGTGCTTAGGGTTTGTATGTAGCCATAAGCAGAAGCTAGATTGGCCGTGGCCTCTACAGGGTCTATAGCATAGGGTAGCATAGCACCTGTAAACACTACATATTTGTCTAACTTAGCATCTGCTAGACAGCTCGCAGATACGTTCATAGTATCGGTACCATGTATAACTATAATGCGTGTATACTTTGACTGTCTTATGCTGTTCAATAGCTCAAGTCTATCCTCATTGGTCATATCTAGGCTGTCTTTTCCTATGATGTTGAGTACTTCAAATTTACAGAGCCATTTTGATGCTATAGACTCTAAGGCATTGGATCTTATATCAATTTTGAGTACGCCATTGTGAGGATTATAGACTTTGTTAAATGTCCCGCCTGTGTTTATTATCAATATTTTCTTCATCATTTGTCCATAGAGTAGTTATTTTCCCATATTTTACCTCAATCATGATAAAATGATGTATTAGATAAAAGAAAGCAGCAAACTGCTTGAAATGGTGGAAGATAAGTGCAAAAAGAAGACTCTCCAGAGTACCTAAAAAAGAAAGATTTTTTTAACAAAGTACTGACTATATATGGACGTAATGCAGTGATGGAAGCCTTGAAAGATGAGGCTGTAAGTATACACAAACTACACCTCTCCAAATCAAACAAAGATGCTGAGATATTAGAAAATATGAAAGATATAGCTTCAAATAGAACTATAGAAGTAGCCTATCATGATAAACAATCTCTTTCTCGTATCTCTAAAAATGCCAAACAAGACCAAGGTGTGGCACTGGACATCGTACTAGAACATTTTGGAGATGAGAAA
>CAZNEJ010000059.1:0-6437 GCA_964571975.1 uncultured Sulfurovum sp.
CCTCTTTTACTATGTCTCCATAAGGTTCATCAGATTGTATGGCAGGTGCATAGTCCTTGTTGAAATATGAAATGATGAGAATATAAAGTATATACAAACCTATGAGCAAAAGCCCAGGTACGACAGCTGCACGAAACAAATCGCCCACAGAAAGGTGCATTTGGTCTCCAAGTATAATGAGGACTATCGAGGGCGGTATAAGCTGTCCTAGCGTACCAGATGCGGCTATGCTGCCAGATGCTAAGGCTGGACTATAGTTATGCTTTAGCATGAGTGGCAAAGCGATGAGAGACATCATCACTACCGATGCCCCTACTATGCCAGTACTAGCTGCGAGTATAGCCCCCACAAGTACCACAGATATGGCTAGACCACCACGCACAGAAGCAAAGAGCTTAGCCATAGAAAGCAGTAATCCCTCTGCCATCTTAGACTTTTCGAGTATAAGCCCCATAAATATAAACAGAGGTACAGCCATCAACGTGACATTACCCATGATGCCATAAACTCTATGAGGAAGCATCTCTAGCACCCCTAGCCCTACTTCATCTGCAATGAGAGCAAAAAACAAAGCCACTCCTGCAAATACAAAGGCTACTTGAAAACCAAGCATGAGCAAGACTAAGGCCATAGCAAACATGAGAAAGACTGGGTCAAACCAAAATGCCATACGGTTATACCAAGCTATGTACACAAGTGTAGCCACTAAGGCAATGCCAATGAGGGTTTTAAGCAAAGCCAGTTTATTGTCTAGTCTATGGTACGCCTTTAAGACTTCGGAAAGAGCCTGCAAGACAAGCAATACAAAGCCTAGTACCAACATACCTTTTATTATCCAACGATGGCTAAGTCCCCCAGGGTCAGAAGAAACTTCATTTTGCATATAACTTTGCATCGTCATATCGAAAGCATCATTGAGAAACAGAAGTGAGAATGGCATGACGAGCAAAAGCATAGAGAGTATCTGCACTATCATCCGTGTGTCTTGAGAGTAACGCTCAAAGAAGATGTCTACTCTTACGTGTTTGTCATGTTTTAAAGCATAAGAAAGTCCCAGTAAGAACACCATGTCAAACAAATGCCACTCTACTTCTTGTAAGGCTATAGAGCCTGCAGAGAAAAGGTAACGCATCGTTGCATCATAGGCTACTAAGAGGGAGAGTATGACTACGAGTATGGCTGCGATGTAACCTGCGTATTTGCTTATTTGGTCTAAATAATAAGATAAGTGAGTATTCATCTTTTTATTTCCAATACGTATCCAACCTAACATTCCACCCTTTTCTCCAACGTTCTTCACCGCGTGTAAGTGGTGAATTCCCTATACGTCTTGATAGCATACGACTAGCAGACTGGGCAAAGGCTTTTTGTTTGTTAGCTTCCTTGTCATCTAAGTTCCAAAGTACTTGTAAAAGTCCCCACCCTTGTCCTTTGTAACGTTCACTTTTTAGTGTACCTTCACCTTTGAAGTTGGTATAGTCAAGCAAGACATAGAGTCCTCTCTCATTTACTGAGCCATCTTTGTTATGCATCACTTCAGAAAAACGTCTTTTTATGGTCTCTTTTTTCTTGCCATCTTCTATGCTTTCTAACATCTGCGGGAGTGCATGACTCAAACGTTGTGCCATAAACTCTGCTTGATGTGGAAACGTAGATTTCAGAAGCGTAAAGAGTTCTTTATATTTTTTAGTATTACTCGATTTAGCCTTACTGAAGGCTTCTTTAGTCTGCCAAGGAAAGTCGCTCTCAGGTGTGAGCCATGAAGGCATGATTACACCTCTTTTTTGCATAAATTCTATCATCATAGGGAATACCTCACGAAATCGTTCCGTATGCCCTTTAGGAAACCATATAGCATGTCCTATGCCAAGAGATGCAAAGTCTTCGCCTTCATTCCACCATATGAGGTACTTGTCTTTGCCTGCACCTTCGTTTTGCCATACTTTTTGTGCTATGTAGTTGGCTTGCTTTTGGCTAAGCTTTATCTCTGTACTAAAAAGTGTACTTCCTAACAACATTAAGGCAAAAATAAATCTCATACATACTCCATTAAATAATCTGCATTATAATATCAGAAAGTAAATACAAGGAAGTTTTTATGTTTAAAAAACAAGCTATAGTACTAGGCATCTTGACAACACTTTTCGCACATACATTAGTAGCAGATGACTTCAATGGTGCATGGCACTTACGCGTCATGGATGGCATGGAAGTACGAAAAGCCAGAGCCATACTAGACTTCGATATGGACAAGATGAAACTAAGTGGCTTTGACGCTTGTAACCGTATAGATGGTACTCTAGTAAAAAACTCAGACAATAGCATGAAAACCCCCATGCTTATGTCCACCAAAATGGCATGTAGAGACAATATACACAACTGGGTAAGCAAACGTTTACATGTCACACTAAAAGAGGGTTTTAGCATTAAGGAAGACAAGAAGTATGGAGTGCAGGGTATCACAGTAAAAAGCCCTAGTCATGAGTTGTTTTTTAAAAAAATGGGGACATAGTGAGATTGGCACAAGGTTACTTGGCGAGGTTATACAGGAGATACAAACATACTATCAAGCCATTTCATTTTAAGTTTTTCTCTATTTAGAGTATTTCTCTATTGCCTTTAGCATTTGGAGCAGACAACACTCCTTTAGCTTCAAGCTGGTCTATGATATTTGCAGAACGGTTATACCCTATTTGAAGTTTACGTTGCAAGTATGAGATGGAGGTTTTTTGGTCATTAAGTACTACCATTTTTGCTTCTTCATACAGTGCATCTAACTCTATGGTTACATCTCCATCATTTGCCACTGTAGCCGCACCTCCTGCAACTAAGTAACTTTCATCATACTCAGGTACACGCTGTGCTTTTATGTATTCTACAACTTTATCTATCTCTTCTTCTGTGTTCCATGGTGCATGAATACGTACTAACCCAGTAGAACCTGGTGGTGTAAAAAGTCCATCTCCACGTCCCAACAAAGAGTCTGCACCCATGGCATCTAAAATGACTTTAGAGTCTATACGTGAGCCTACCCTATAGCTTAGTCTTGATGGTAGGTTCGCTTTTATCATCCCGGTCACAACATCTACAGAAGGTCTTTGTGTTGCTACAACCAAGTGTATGCCACAAGCCCGTGACTTTTGGGCAAGTCTGGCAATGCTCAGTTCTACATCTTTACCACCACTCATCATAAGGTCAGCCAGTTCATCTATGACTATCACTATAAAAGGGAAAGGTTCTGCCCCTGTTTTTTTTACTTTTTCATTGTAATTTTCTATGTTTTTAGTACGAGCATCTGCCATAAGTCTGTAACGGCGTTCCATCTCTCCTACCATATTTGCAAGTGCGGCTATGGCTTTAGCAGGCTCCGTAATAACAGGTGTTATAAGATGTGGTATATCTTCATATGCTGCAAACTCTAACATCTTAGGGTCTATAAGCATCAACTTCAACTGCTCTGGGTCATTACGGTATAACAAGGAAAGTATCATCGCATTAATACCTACTGATTTCCCAGAACCTGTAGTGCCTGCGATGAGTAAATGAGGTAATTTTTTAATGTCTGTGATAAAAGGATTTCCTACAATATCTTTACCTAAAGCCACAGTTAATGGTGATGATGATTTTTGAAAAATATCTGATTCGAGTATATCACGTAAGTAAATAGTGTCAATATTTGCATTTGGTATTTCAATACCCACAACATCACGCCCAGGTATGGGTGCTTGTATACGTATAGTCTGTGCTGAGAGTGCCATGGCAAGGTCGTCTTGAAGACCTAGTATTTTAGATACTTTTACATTGGGTGCTGGCTTAAACTCAAATGTAGTAACCAGTGGACCTGAGTATGTTCGTATCACATCCCCCTCCACCCTAAACTGTGCCAATTTAGCCAATAAATCTTCTATCTTTCTATCTATTTCAGCTTCATTTATTTTTTTAGTAACTTTTGGTGCTTTTTGTAAAAATTCTAACTTTGGAAGTTTGAAATTCTTCGGTTTTGCTACTACACCCTTGTCTATGGCATCCATAAGTTTTGAATTTTCTTCCAATTCTGAAACTATTTTAACATGAGAGTTTGTAACATTTGTAGTTTCTTTCAGCTGCGTAGTACATGCCATATCATGTTCAAGCTCAAGTATCTCATTTATCACAGCATCTTCTTCATCTAAGCTTGAAAAAGGCTCTTGCTTAAGGTTGATAGGCACTTTTTTTACCACTGCTTTACGCTTAGCGACACTCTTTCGTTTAGGTTTCACTTCTTCAAGGATGGGCATCATTTCATCTTCTAGTGAAGGGGAAGAAAAAGGGTTAGTGAACACTTTTTTAAGTATTTTCCTCAAAGTAAGCCCTGTATGAGATATCCACTTAAAAGATATTTTAGGTCTAGTTATCTTCAAGCCTGAAAAGGAAAAATCATCGTCTAGCACAAACACCAAAGACAGAGTCACTATCATTAGCCAAAGTAGCCATAGCCCTGCTTGTCCTATGAAAGGTTCTAAAAACTCAACTACCTGCGTGCCCAAATATCCAGCATTTTTAAAGTCTAAAACAAGAGCTGCTAACACAACCAAAGCAATAAAAAAGAGTATCCATCCTAAATAAAAATCAAGTTCTTTACGTACATGTGCATCTGTATAAAGTTTATAAAGGGGGTAAAAAAGTATAAAAATATTTATGTATGCCAAGTACCCAAAAAGATGTATATTTGTTGCACCCACAATCTTGCCTATATTTCCTACAAGTGCTGTATCATGGAAAAATGTTGAAAATGCCCCATATAGAAAAAGTATTGCTGTGATGATAATCGTAATTTTCAATTTTGTCCCTAAATCCCAAGTTAATATTAATTAATGCAGACATTATAACAAATTAACATAAAATCAGGAATTAATACCCTACTAAACGATGTTTAAGCACGGTAGTAGTAAAATTCTTTGCATGTTTAAGTACGATGCCCGCGTGGTGGAATGGTAGACACGTCGGATTCAAAATCCGATGTCGCAAGACGTGGCGGTTCGAGTCCGCCCGCGGGTACCACAAGCATAAACTGTAAACTGGAACTAACTCATCTTCAGTATATTTTCTAACTTACATACATAACTAATACTTTATCTTCCTCACTCCAACAAGAAGCATTTAAAACTAATAATATCATTATCTCCTATACGATATAATCTTATTTACAAAGGAAAAGATAATTAATATGGATTTACATAAAGAAATATATATACCAAAACCAAGCCCACATGACCCAGACAATAACGGACATTTTGGTAGTGTTGAGAACGGACAAGTAGGCTATGGTGGTCGCTTTGTGCCTGAGACACTCATGCCAGCACTTGAACAACTTAGACTCGATTATGAAGCAGTACGTTTTGATGAAGGTTTTTGGAAAGAGGTAGACTACTACTACAAAAACTACGTAGGTCGTCCCTCTGCACTTTACTTTGCCCAAAACCTCTCTAAAGAACTTGATGCAAAAATATACCTCAAACGTGAAGACCTTAACCATACAGGAGCACACAAGATAAACCATTGTGTAGCACAAGCCATATTGGCAAAAAAACTGGGTAAAAAGAAAATTATCGCAGAGACTGGTGCAGGTCAGCATGGTGTGGCTACTGCTACTGTTGCTGCTCTTTTTGGCTTAGAATGTGAAGTCTTTATGGGTGCAAAAGATGTGGCACGCCAAGAGCTAAATGTGTTTCGTATGAAGCTTCTAGGGGCTAAAGTACACTCTGTCGAAAGTGGTTCTAAAACACTAAAAGATGCTATGAATGATGCCATACGTCATTGGGTCACACATGCAAGAGATACCTACTACCTCATAGGCACAGTAGCAGGTCCTCACCCCTACCCTATGATGGTGCGTGACATACAAAGCATCATCGGTTGGGAAGCCAAAGAACAACTTGACATTGTAGAGGGTTGCTTACCCGATAAAGTCATCGCGTGTATCGGTGGTGGGTCAAATGCCCTTGGTATCTTTAACCACTTTTTACAAGATGAAGATGTTGAGTGCATCGGCATAGAAGCAGGTGGTGAAGGGCTAGATGCTAAGCATGGCTGTTCTTTAGCAAAAGGAAGTCCTGGTGTACTCCACGGACAACTCTCATACCTCTTGCAAGATGAAGATGGACAAGTACAAGAAGCCCACTCTATAAGTGCAGGTCTTGACTACCCTGGTATTGGACCAGAACATGCTTTCTTTAAAGATGAAAATATCGTACGCTATGACCACATAACAGATGACGAGGCTATGGATGCTTTTGTATGGTTATCGCAGTCTGAGGGCATCATCCCCGCATTTGAAAGCTCACATGCCATCGCATATTTGAAGAAGATGAAACCCGAAGAGATTAAAGGCAAAACCATCTTGGTAAACCTCTCTGGACGTGGCGATAAAGATATGATGCAAGCACAGGAAATTTTGA
>CAZNEJ010000060.1:0-6354 GCA_964571975.1 uncultured Sulfurovum sp.
AATGAAGCACTTATGGAAAAATTCTTAGAAGGTGAAGAACTTTCAGAAGAAGAAATAGTAGCTGGCATTAAAGCAGCAACTATTGGTATGCACATCGTTCCTATGACAGTTGGATCTGCTTTTAAAAATAAAGGTGTTCAAACTTTACTTGACGCTGTTGTTGATTATCTTCCGTCACCTTTAGAATGTGCAGATATCAAAGGTACAATGATGGATGATGAAGAAAAAGAAATCATTGTTCCTTCATCTGATGAGGGTGCATTTGCAGCATTGGCATTTAAGATTATGACTGATCCATTTGTTGGGCAGTTGACATTTATCCGTGTATATCGTGGCTCATTGACTTCAGGTTCGTACGTACATAATTCAACTAAAGATAAAAAAGAGCGTATAGGGCGTATCATGAAGATGCATGCTATTAAACGTGAAGAAGTCTCTGAGATATACGCAGGTGAAATAGGTGCAGTCGTGGGGCTTAAGAGTACAACAACTGGTGATACGCTTTGTGACCCTTCAGATAAAGTAGTGCTAGAAAGAATGGATTTCCCGGATCCAGTTATCTCTGTTGCAGTTGAACCTAAAACAAAAGCCGATCAAGAAAAAATGGGTGTTGCTCTTTCTAAGCTAGCCGCAGAAGATCCATCTTTTCGTGTTTCTTCAGATGAGGAGACGGGTCAAACTATCATCTCTGGAATGGGAGAGCTTCACTTAGAAATCCTTGTAGATAGAATGAAAAGAGAATTTAACGTTGAAGCAGATGTTGGTGCTCCGCAAGTGTCTTACCGTGAGACCATTAAGAATTCTATTGATCAAGAGTACAAGTATGCGAAACAATCTGGTGGACGTGGACAATTTGGACATGTGTATCTGAAGATTGAACCACAAGACCCAGGCTTTGGTTATGAATTTGTTGATGCCGTTAAAGGTGGGGTGATTCCAAAAGAGTTCATAAAACCTATTGATAAAGGTATCCAAGAAGCTATGGCTAGAGGTATTCAAGCAGGGTATCCTGTGGAAGACCTCAAAGTAACTGTATACGATGGTTCTTACCATGATGTCGATTCATCTGAAATGGCCTTTAAATTAGCTGCTTCTATGTGTTTGAGAGAGGGATGTAGAAAAGCTAACCCTATTATCTTGGAGCCTATGATGAAAGTTGAAGTTGAAACTCCTGAAGATTACATGGGAGATGTCATCGGTGATATTTCTAAAAGACGTGGACAAGTAACGGGCATGGGAGATAGAGCTGGCTCTAAGATTGTTGATGCATTTGTTCCACTTTCTGAAATGTTTGGTTATTCAACAGACTTACGTTCCATGTCTCAAGGACGTGCAACGTATGCGATGGAGTTTGATCACTATGAAGAAGTGCCACAGAATGTAGCCAAAGAAATCATCGAAAAGCGTAACAGCTAAGTTCGAGTTTCTTTACTATAGTTTTGGCTAAACGGGATTTATTCCGTTTGGTCATGTGCATATCGTGCCTTTAGGCTTTATGTAAAACTAGTTTATCCAAATCTAAAGAAAACAATCCCAAACCTTATTATTGCATCAAATATTGTGGTTCTTGTGCAAAAAGTATCCAGTTCATATTGAGTTTATATGTTTTTGAAAAGTAAGCTATAGCTTCAAAAGGAATTTTTTTACGTCTTTTTATTACAGCATAGTACTGCGGATCAAGTTGAAGTGCTATCGCTATATCTTTATCGAGTATTTTCTCTTTTTTAATTTTAGAGGCAATAATTATTTTGATTCTTTTCATTACCTCAGCATACTCTATCATCGGCATCCTTTTGTATTTTATATGGATGGTATGATAGTGTATTTTATGCGAAGTAAGTAAAAGTATGTCATATTGACATGCTTTTTAATTTTTAGTGCTGTCTATCTCTATTACTGTATGTACATTTCCTCTAGGGTTAAAATCTGCTATGAGTTTCATAGATTTTGGTTCAAGCCTAGAATAGAGTGCATCGTATATATTATTGGCTACATTTTCATGTGAAATATGTTTGTACATAAATGAATTTATATATAGTTTTAAAGCCTTTAGTTCTATAACTAAAGCATTGGGTTCATATGAGAGACGAAGTGTTGCAAAATCGGGATATCCTGAGCGTGGGCATAGACACATAAATTCAGGAAGTTCAATATTTATGGTGTAATTTTTTTTATGTTCATTTGGCCAAAAGTTTTCTTTACTGTTGATGTCAAAATTTTGTATCTCTTCTTCACCGTATTTCATGGGTTTCCTTTATTTGTATCTATCGATAATCTCTTGCTTGGAGACTGCATTACCTATCTCAAATCCTTGAACATAGTTTATCCCTAAAGATTTTAGTGTATTTTTTTGATCCTTTGTATCTACCCATTTGGCAACTGTTAGTATGTGTAAGTCTTTAGACATAGTTATGAGCGAAGAGAGCATAGCTAGACTTGTTGTATCTTTTAGATTTGTGACATAGTCTTGGCTAAACCGCAGCATGTCGAATTTAAAATGCTTCATATAGTCAATAGAGGTGCTAGAAGAGCCAAAGTTATCGATACAAATACGTATACCCTTATCCCTAAAGACCGTGAGTGTCTTGAGATATCCAGAAAGGTTATGATGTGCTTTTCGTTCATGGAGTTGAATTATCAATCTTGATGGGTCAATATTGTAAGTATCCAAAAGCTTAAAAAACTTTTCTTGAAAAGCTGTATTTCTCAGAGAAAAAGGTGATAGGTTGAAACTAAAAGATACGCTGTCATCCATGAGTGGTAAAATCTTTATAATATGCTCAGAAAGTGTAAGGTCATAGTTTATACCCATACTTAGTCTATTTATGATAGGAATATAGGTTTTTGGTAAAATCTTCTTTTGTGTATCTGAAAGGAGCTTGCTAGTAATCATATATATGTCTATCTGATTTGTTTTTATATTTTCAAGAGGTCTAAAATCAAGTTCAAATCGTTTATGGTTTAAAGCATCTATAATTTCCTGTTCTATTTGACTTAGTTCATCAGCATTTTGAATAATATTGGCATTTTTTTTGTCACCTATATTGGATGAGAGTAAATCTTTCAGATGTCCCAATACTTGTTCTATATTGTCCTCTGTTTTAATGACAGCAGAGAAAGCATAATCTATTTCTATCTCGTTTAGTAGTTTGTGTTCATCTATAAAGGTTTCAAGTATACTATTGACATCATGATTCTCTTCATTGATGGCAATGAGAAATTCTGCACCATAACGCCTACCAATAAGTGGATTTTTTATGCCCGATTGTTTTAGAAAAGTGTTGAGTTTGTGAATGATAGTATAAAGAAGTAGGTCTACTTTTTCTGTACTGTAGTTATCATTGATAGCATAAAGGTTATTTACCGTAAAAAGTATGAGTGTTTTTGCTTTGTATCTTTGCAAGGCAGCAATAAAAGATTTTTCATTAAAACTATGCGTGGTATCGTCAAGAACTTTTTCTCTTACACTCATTTCTATCAAAAAATAGTTAAAATACACAGTAATAAAAATGATGCCAGCAATAAGAAAGCCATTGATAATTGTAGGTCTAAAAGTGCCTTCTTGGATAAAAAGTGTATAAAAAACCAATGAAACAAGAAGAAGAATTGGTATGCCTGCTCTAAGGGCTAATTTAAATCTACGTTCTCTTTCTTGCAACTCAGAAAGTAACATTAAACATCCAAATGTTTTACGTCTTTAGCATGACTTTCAATGTAGTTTCTTCTTGGCTCCACTTCGTCTCCCATGAAAAGCACAAAAGTGTCAGATGCTGCTTCGTCATCTTCTATCTTCACTTGCAGTAGTCTTCTGTTCTCTGGTGTCATGGTTGTTTCCCAAAGCTGTTCTGGGTTCATCTCTCCTAGACCTTTATAGCGTTGGATGTAGGCACCTTTTTTGGCTGAGGACTCCACTATCTCAAAGAGTGCTAGTAAGTCTTTGTCTCTGAACTCATCGGTGATGTGTTCTTGTATCTTTTTATTGATGTGTATAGCTTCATTGTAGTGAGGGTTAGTAAAGAGTATGTCATCAACGATAAGCTCTTCAAGTCCATCATTGGTTTGTACAAAAAGATGAATAGTTTCATCTGTAATTGTCTTGTTTAAGATGTTGTAGCCTAGGTTGTCGATAAAGTTTTCGATGGTTTTGGCAAGCTTTTTATTGTCCGTACCCGCAACATCAGGATTTTCTATCATGTAGCGAAGTACTTCAGGTAATGCAAAACGCTTTTCTATCTCTTTGAGTGTCATGCGGTAATAAGCAACAAGTTTAAAGAGTTCTACTAGGTCAGCTTGACCCATCGTCTCACTCTCGATGGCAGAAATACCACTTTCTATAAGATAATCATTGAGAGATTTCTCATCTTTAAGATAAATCTCATTTTTGCCTTTCTTGTAACGATATAGTGGTGGTTGTGCAAGGTAAAGGTAACCTTTTTGGATGATAGGTTTCAAGAACCTAAAGAAGAAAGTAAGAAGTAAAGTTTGAATGTGTGAACCATCAACATCGGCATCGGTCATGATGATAACTTTGTGGTAGCGTAGCTTTTCCTCATTGAATTCGTCACCTATACCACAGCCAAGAGCGGTTATCATATTTTTGATTTCATCAGATTTTAGGATTTTTTCTAAACGTGCTTTTTCAACATTTAAAATCTTACCTTTAAGTGGCAAGATAGCTTGAAATACTCTGTCACGCCCTTGTTTAGCCGAGCCTCCAGCAGAATCCCCTTCGACTAGATAAATCTCAGAGAGTGCAGGGTCTTTACTTTGGCAGTCTGCGAGCTTACCGGGGAGTGTTCCAATACTCATAGAGTCTTTACGTTTAACCAAGTCTTTAGCACGCTTAGCAGCGTCTCTACCACGAGCAGCAAGAAGTACTTGTGCCATGATAGCTTTTGCCTCTAGCGGGTTTTCTTCTAGGTATTTGTTGAAGTTTTCAGAGAAGAATTTTTGCACCAAAGGACGGACATAAGAAGACCCTAGCTTTCCTTTAGTTTGACCTTCAAACTGTGGTTCAGGGACACGAACAGAGACAATGACAATAAGACCTTCTTTACAGTCATCTCCTGTAATTTTTGTACCTTTTTCTTTGGCATTAGCATTTTTCGAGATGTACGAAGCCATAGAACGTGTAAGTCCTGCCCTAAAGCCTGCTTCATGTGTACCACCATCTGCTGTTTTGATGTTGTTTACGAAGGAAAGAGATTTTTCAGAGTCCGCATCACAATACATGAGTGCAATATCTATCTCTATATCATCTGCTTTCCCTTCAAAAAACTGTGCAGTGCTTAGAGGTTCTTTTGTATTCATATCTTCTACAAATTGTTTGATACCTCCAGCAAAGTGAAAGTCTTCTTTTGTGCCGTCACGTTCATCTCTAAAGATTATCGTAATCTTTGGGTTAAGGTAACAAAGTTCCTTAAATCTTTTCATTAAGATTTCTTTTTGGAAAGTTATTGTCTCTGTGAAGATACTATCATCTGGGAAAAATTCTATCTTGGTACCATGCTTATTGGTTTTGTCTCCAGATTCTAAAATAGCAGTAGGGATACCTGCTTGAAAGCTTTGTGTATGTATGCCTTTGTCTTTAAAGATAGTAAGATGTAAATCTTTAGAAAGAGCATTTACAACAGAAACGCCAACACCATGAAGTCCACCAGAGACCTTGTAGGTATCTTTATCAAACTTACCACCAGCGTGAAGCACAGTCATAACAACAGTTGCAGCAGAGATTTTTTCAGTAGGATGCTCGGTGTAGGGAATGCCCCGACCGTTGTCTTCTACGATTGCTGAGCCTGCCTTGGTTAGTGTTACCTTTATGGTGTCACAAAAACCTGCCATAGCTTCATCGATGGAGTTATCTACTACTTCGTACACAAGATGATGAAGCCCTCTTATAGAAGTATCACCGATGTACATACCGGGTCTTTTTCTTACTGCCTCTAGCCCCTTAAGAACCTTAATATTACTAGCACCATATTCTGCCATAGTTCACTCCAAAGTGTGGGTTTGTTATCTATCTATTTTACCTAAAAATACCTTACATAAAGAGTGACATTTTAGGCTTTAAAGAGAGAATTATAAAAGCATACCTGATTGTTGTTTTCTTGTACTAACTATATCTATCTCATGGGGGTTGATAAATTGTTTTTTCTCATAGGCATCTACTGCGTAACGCCCTATCATAGCTGCATTGTCAGAACAATACTCCAAGGGTGCAACATGTAAAGTTTTGTCAAATTCTTGGCAGAGTTTTTCATAGCCAGAACGTATGTATTTGTTCGCAGATGCACCTCCAACTATGGCGAAGTCTTTGATGTCAACTTTAGCAAAGATTTTTTTGCTTTTTTGAAG
>CAZNEJ010000061.1:0-6221 GCA_964571975.1 uncultured Sulfurovum sp.
AGCTTAACCGTGGCGTAGAAAGCCGTGATAACAAACGTCCGATGCTAAGCGACTTGCGTGAGTCTGGTGCCATAGAACAAGATGCAGATATCATCTTGTTTGTGTACCGTGACGATGTATATCGTGAAGCGATGGAAAAAGAAAAAGAGATGAAAGCCAAAGCAGAAGGCAAAGAGTATAGTTCTGAGTTTAGAAAAAAATCAGAAGAAGAGGCAGAGATCATCATAGGAAAACAAAGAAATGGTCCTACAGGTACTGTGGAACTTGTATTTCAGAAGAATTTTACACGCTTTGTAGATAAAACTATCGCACCTGCATTTACTGTAGAGTACGAAGATGCAGATATACCGATGCAAGAGACAACGATAAACATCGATATGCCTACTATATAACAGGACTATCGTTTTTAGTTTGGAGGAGTTATGGGACAAGCCTTAGAGAAGCCAAAACTTTTTCCTTATAAAAAAGACTTTTTTGCGACTATGGCTTTTTTGTTTTTTGTGATACTTCTACGACTCTTTTTCGAGTATCAAGCGTACCAAAACTTCATCTCTAAGCCTTTTTACTATACCTATGCAAACGTTATCACTGCATATGAAAAAAGTAAAAATGCTAGACGCTATAAGGTACTGAAGTTAAAAAGTGAAGAGGGTTTTGTTTTTTACACTACTTCTCACAGAAAAGAAGACTTTAATCATAAGCGTTTACGACTTCAGCTGTTCCCTGATGCTAGTATCTCTTTCATGGATTACTTAGGTACTTTTTATGTGAAGTCTAAGATAAAACATCAAGAAAAAATCTCACTTACTTTTAAAGATGATTTGTTAGAAACAGTAGCTTTACAGCACAGTGACAAGGGTTTGCAAACTTTTTACAATGCCATCTTTTTTGCCAAACCTTTGTCTAAAGAACTGAGAGAGAAAGTGAGCCTTTTGGGAGTTAGTCATTTGGTGGCGTTAAGTGGGTTTCACTTGGGCATACTTTGGGGGCTAGTGTATGGATTGCTTTACTTTTTCTATAGCCCTTTTCAGCAAAAGTTTTTTCCTTATCGACACGCACTTTTTGATGTAGGGTTGCTAGTTATGATTGTGCTTGGAGTCTACTTATGGTTTGTAGATTTCCCCCCTTCTTTAGTACGTTCTTACGCTATGGTATTGGTAGGATGGGGAGTTTTAGTTTTGGGCATGGAGCTACTTAGCTTTACATTTCTGACAAGCATACTGTTGACACTTACAGCACTTTTCCCTTCGCTACTTGTGTCTCTTTCTTTTTGGCTTTCAGTAGCAGGTGTGTTTTATATATTTCTACTATTACTGTACACAAAGAAGCAAAGTAAGTGGCTTATATCTTTTATTTTCATACCTTTTGGTATCTTTATATTGATGCTTCCTGTTGTGCATTATATATTTGGTATGACAAGTAGTTATCAGCTATTGTCACCTTTGTTGTCTATACTCTTTGTGCCTTTTTACCCCTTGGCTATACTTTTGCACCTTGTGGGTTCTGGAGCTTTGCTTGATGATGCATTGTTGTGGTTATTTTCTTTGCCTAAACAAGGTGAAGAAAGTCTTTTGCCTTTATGGATGATGCTTGGGTATGTTGGGTTATCTGTAGGGGCTATTTGGAGGAGAGAGTTGTTTTATGTGCTGTTTTCTTTAGCAAGTTTATATGCGTTCTATCTCTTCCTCTTTGTTTAGTAAATCACAAAATTTTAAGCCATGGATAAAGATAGCCCAAGAGATATAAATCCATAAAAAGAAAAAGAGCAATGTACTTATGGAGCCATAGATACTTTCATAAGTCTTGTTGTGTACGACATAAAAAACAAATCCCATCTTGGATAAAAACCATATAAGTGAAGCGATAAAAGAAGAGATGAGGGCAGCTCGAAAGTCAATATGCATATTGGCCGATAATTGGTAGGTAATGTAGAAAGTCATCCACGTCATAAGAAAAGGTAAAAAAGTATAGATTTGTATCATGGATGTGAGTTTAGTACTGTCTAGGTATCCTTGCATAAAGGATGAGAGGTAGTAGGATATGCCAAGTATAGCGGGGATAATAAGCAGAAGCAAAAGGTAAGTTTTTGCAGCTTGCCATAAATTACGGGCTGGAGTAGAAAAAATGTCATTGACGATGTAGTCATAGTTTTTAAAGAACATAAACACGGCAAAAGAGACATATATACCACCCATATACCCAAGTTTATCGGTACTCTTCATAAAAGTATTTATGTGTTCCATGACTACTTTTGAGTCTGTAGGCATCAGGTTTGAGAAGATGAGCTTTTCTATCTTAGAGTAAACGGAGTCAAAGATAGGCATAGAGGTAAAAATAGAAAATATGATAACCATAAGTGGCAAAATGGAAAAAAGTGTAGACCAAGACAAAGAAGAAGCATAATGTCCCAACTTGTCATCAAGGAGATCTGAGAAAAAATCTCGTATAAAAAGGTAATACTGTCTAAAAATGACTTTTAATTGTAAGTTTTTTTTCATGCGTTACTTGGCATTAAATCTTGTTCATAAGTTGATAGTATTTAGCCTTTGTTTTGCTACCAAACCAACCAGAGTCTATCTCATCAAAACGCATAAAGAATGGTGCTTTGCCTACAGCGGGTAAATTGCTAAGTGCTTTTTCTGCTACTATTTTACCAGAGATTGGGTCAAGAAGTTTGGCTGTACCTTTACCTACGATATACACCAGACCTACTTTGTAAGATTTGGCAAAAGAAGCTAGGTTCTCCCTGTTTGGAGAGGTGTCACCAGTTTTAAATAAAAAAAGTGCAAAAAGATCTGGATGCACCCATTTCTTGCTATGTTGTGAAGTGATTTTTGCGTAAGTCTCTGCGTCAGGTGCCAAAAGAAGAACATTATTGTATAGATACCCACCTATGACGTTGTCACCAACCTTTATAGCTGTTTTGATGGTAGGCAGTTTATCGTGATGGATGATATTTGTATCAAGAAGTGTAACTTTACCTGAGGCATCTTGCACGATACGAGATGTGATGGCCTCTAGTTTGTTTCCATAATTATGCACAACCACCCCAGACATGCCAGCAGAGGGAAATGATGTGTTTAGCGTAGGCGATGTGCCTGTAACTTTTGAAACCGAGGTATGTACTGTTGCTGGAAAAAAATCCGAGAACAGTGGCAATGAGAGTAGAACGATAAGTGCTATTTTATGCATAGCCATCCTTTTGTTGTAATTAATGCTATAATTATACTAGCAAAAGAGTTAAACTTTATTGAGACCCCCTTGAGCTTCCTTGTATGTAAATGGATTAACTTAATTAAGTTATAATTATGTGACTAGAATAGGATAATGGAGCAAGATGAAGTATGTTTTAATATTTGTAGTCATAGCAAGTTCATTATTTGCAGCAAAGGTTACAGAGGGCAAGTGGAAAGAAGGGAAGACTTTTTCAGGGTATTTGGAAGAACACAACATTTCTGTTTCTTTGCTTGATTCTATTTCCGAAGATGATCAAAAATTCCTTGAAGAAATCCATAGTAATCATAATTTCTATGAATTAACAGATGATGTAGGCGTTCTTTTACAAGCATTGATACCCATTAGTGATGTGATGCAAATACATTTAAGTAAAAATAGTCACAACTATAACTTCGATATCATACCCATAGATTATGACACAGATGAGTATTTTGCTAAAGTGATTGTCGAGAAAAACCCTTATGTGGACACCTTAAAAACAGTATGCGATAAAAATGTAGCAAAGCGTCTTTCCTCGGTACTTAAAGGTGTGATAGACAGTAAAAAGTTACGCAAGGGCGATGAGATAGATTTTCTCTATGAGCAAAGTACACGCATGGGCAAACCATATCTGATGCCAGATATCAAAATAGCACGTGTAAAAACAGGAAAAAAAGTAAAATTTATCTATGTTGATGAAAATGGAGATGGCTTTGGTGAGACTGGCAAGTCAGTAGCCTATACAGTTAAGGGTAAGAAAAAAATTACCTATACTAAAAGAGTACCGGTAAGTAGTAAAAAAGCACGTTTTGGTATGCCTTTGCGTAAAGTACGCATTACATCTTCTTTTTCCTACAGGCGTTATCACCCTATATTGAAACGCTATAGACCTCACCATGGGACAGACTTTGGTGCTAGACGAGGTACGCCACTTTTGGCAGTTAACTCAGGAAAAGTAAGTTTTTCAGGCTGGATGGGAGGCTACGGAAAAGTAGTCAAAATCAAACATGGCGGAGGTTATGAGTCACTCTATGCACACCAAAGTCGCACACGTGTTAAAAAAGGGCAAAAGGTTAAAAAAGGGCAAGTCATAGGTTACGTAGGAAGTACAGGTAGAAGCACAGGGCCACACTTGCACTTTGGGTTGAAGAAAAATGGAAGATGGATAAATCCTATGAGAGTTTTACGTAAAAAGTCCATAAAAACTTCTATACTTAAAAAGTTTACAAAATACAAAAATATAACTACTACAAAATACAAAAATGTAGCCATCAAGGGCGTAAAAGAAAAGAGAGCTAGACTTTTAAGTCATCTAAAGAAAAAAACATCGTCTTATATATGGAGTGAGTAAAATGGAAAATAAAATAGAAAACGTGCTACTTAGCCCTTTGCTAGACCCCAAATTTATCCCTACTTCTTTGCTTAGCTACACGCAAAATGGCATAGACAAAGACTGGGAGATAGTACAAGCACATGATTCTGTAGCCATTCTCATCCACCACAAGGAAAAGGACGCGTTTGTACTCGTAGAGCAGTTCCGTCCCGCCGTATATCTCAATAACGACAAAGGCTTAACGGTGGAGCTGTGTGCTGGCATAGTAGATAAAAATCTCTCTTTAGTAGATATAGCTAGAGAAGAAGTAGATGAGGAGTGTGGCTTTGCCGTGAAGTCTGAAAATATTGAAAGAATCACGTCTTTTCATACTTCTGTAGGTTTCGCAGGTTCTAGGCAAGAGTTATATTATGTTGAGGTGGATGAAAGCATGAAAGTGTCTGAAGGTGGTGGGGTAGATGATGAGCAGATAGAGGTCATATATCTACCTGTGTCCAAGGCCAACGCATTCATATATGATGAAAGTGTAGCTAAAACCCCTGGACTGATGTTTGCGTTTATGTGGTACTTTGATAAAATTAAAAATTAAAAATATGATACTACTGTGTATCGCAATAACGTTTCAGTAGGCAGTCATAGTCTTCTATGCGTCTGTCTCTCAAAAATGGCCATATATCTCTTACTTCTTTTGTACGTTCATGTACTATATCTGCATAAAGTATGCTTTCTTCTTGATGTTTTGCCTCTGCCAAGATTTCACCTTGTACCCCACAAATAAAAGAATTTCCCCAAAACCTAGTACCAGCCAAGACAGCTGTTGGGTCAGCTTCAAAACCTACCCTATTACAGCTTATGAGAGGTATGGCATTGGCTATGGCATGAGAACGTTGGATGGTTATCCAAGAGTCTAATTGACGTTCTTTTTCTTCTTTACTGTCTTCATCAAACCAGCCTATAGCTGTAGGGTAGATGAGTATCTCTGCCCCTTTGAGCGTCATGATACGAGCGGCCTCAGGGTACCACTGGTCCCAGCAGATAAGAACGCCTAGTTTACCGACACTTGTTTGTATAGGTTCAAAACCTAAGTCTCCAGGAGTAAAGTAAAACTTCTCATAAAACCCTGGGTCATCAGGTATGTGCATCTTTCGGTATTTCCCTGCTATGCTTCCATCTTTTTCAAAAACTACGGCGGTGTTATGGTAAAGCCCAGCTGTACGTTTTTCAAACAAGGAAGTGACCAATACTACAGCATTGTCTTTGGCTACTGTAGACCAAAATTTGACATCTTCTTCAAAACTATTTGCATAAGTAAAAAACTTAGTATCTTCACTTTTGCAAAAATACTCTGTTTGGTGGAGTTCTTGTAGGACAATAAGTTCTGCACCTTCTTGTGCAGCAATCTTAATGTGCTTAAGTGTACATGTGAGTGTCTGTGCTTTGCTTTTTGTATAGGCTTGTTGAATAAGGGCTGTTTTCATAGGGCTAGTGTAACAAAAAAAATGCTTCGCTTCGCTTTTTAAAGTTTTTTTGATTATACTAAATGCATAAAATATTTAAATTTTAAGGATAAAAAATGAAAAAAATAACATTTTGTATATTTCTAGCCTCACTACTAGTTGGGTGTGGAGGCAACAATGATGTGGGTACTGGCAATAATAGTCCTACTGCTAAC
>CAZNEJ010000062.1:0-6204 GCA_964571975.1 uncultured Sulfurovum sp.
TCCCTTCCTCTCAGCCATGCAAAATCAACCCCATCTTAAGTAACCCCATACTATCATTTATGCTCATTTCTGAGTTAAGTAAAATTTAAAAGTAATCCCTAACATAAATCTCCCGCAATAAATATATTTTATATGCACATGTAACCATGAGCCTTTAAGTGAAATTCAATAAAATATACTATAGTTTTACAAAAATGGACAATAACTTATGGGCGACATAGACCTAATCATCATACTCACTACAGCATTTTTAGGTTCAGTAGGACATTGCATAGGCATGTGTGGGGGCATAGTAGTTGCATATAGTTCAAGCAAGCTAGGTCAAAAGTCTTCCTATATTCATCAAACAAGCTCTCATTTATCTTACAATTTTGGTAGGGTTGTAACCTATGCTATCTTAGGTGCCATGTTTGGGTATGTTGGTTCCGTACTTGCCTTTACGGCTACAACTAAAGGAATACTCTTTATCGTAACTGGTCTATTGATGGTGCTTGCAGGTCTTAGTTTATTAGGGAAATTCAAATTTCTAAACTCTGCTAAATGGTCTGTGTCCAAATACCCTTGGTACCAAAATACCTTTATAAAGCTCATGTCCTCAAAAAGTTATGGCAGCTTCTTCTTTTTAGGTATGCTAAACGGAATCATGCCCTGTGGTCTTGTTTATTCTTTTGCTATCTTTGCTGCTAGTACAGCTACGCCTCTAGGTGGTGCATTGGTCATGGCTACTTTTGGTCTAGCTACCATTCCTGCACTTTTCTTCTTGGGTTTTCTTACCAAATTTTTACAAAAAGGCTCTTTGCGTAGCATCATGATGAAACTAGCTGCTATACTTGTCATAGTCTACGGTATCTTTACGCTCTACAAAGGCTATAGATTCATATCCAATCCAGAAGAAATGAAAGCCATGATGGACAAAATGCACTCCGAAAGTATAGATACAAATGCAACACTCACAGGTAAGTTTAATGGCATGAAATGTGCAGTGGGCAAGTGTGGTTAATCCTTTATTTATATTTTGTAGGTTATAATTTAAATTAGACCAATACTTAAAAAAGGATATACATATGTCAAAAGTAGTAAAAGTAATAGAAGTTCTAGCACAATCAGAGAAATCATGGGAAGATGCGGCTGCTGGTGCAGTACAAGCAGCCAGTAAAAGCGTAAAAGGTATCAAAAGCATCAACATTACCAATATGTCTGCAAAAGTAGAAGGTGATAAAATTGTCAAATATAGAATCAATGCAAAGATTTCTTTCTTAATCAAATAATTCTATATCTGTATAGGCTTTTGCCTATACAAACTCTGCTATAATTCTTCTTATGAATCACATAAAAACATATGCCTATACTCACTCTCCCCTGCATTTTGACTTCAAACAAACAGTAGAACGATTTTTTGTAGAAGAAATACCGCTTTATACGCCATCCAATTCTGGAAACTTTCTCCTACTTAAGATACAAAAAACAGACATGAGTACATGGAAGCTTATCACCGTACTTGCTAAGGCCACGGGATTGGAAGAACGTGATATAGGTTACGCAGGTCTTAAAGACAAAAATGCCACAACCATACAGTACATCTCTATCCCCAAACAAGCAGAAAAAGAGCTCAACAAAAACCTTACAACACAAAAAGTGGAGATACTAGAACGTAACTACAACAAAGCGCCCATAAAAATAGGGCATTTAAAAGGAAACAAGTTTTCAATCATCTTGCATGACATCAACCAAAGTGATGCTAAGTTTTTCAATACTACTGCAAAGATGATGCAAAGTAAAGGTATACCAAATTACTATGGATACCAACGCTTCGGAGAGGACAGCCGCTCATACCTACAAGGCAAAGAGATAGCCCATTTAGGAAAACGTCTCAAAGGAAGCAAAGAAAAGCTTTTGGTCTCTGCTTATCAAAGCTACCTATATAACAAATGGCTAGGCGAACGTGTCAAACTTTCTACCATTATAGCTTCAAATAACGTCCCTCAGTCAGCCAAAAAACTAGACTACCCAGAAGAACTTGTAAAAGTATTGGCCAAACAAGCCCAATTCTTTAAACTCTTCATAGGCGATGTCATAACACCATACCCACATGGAAAGCTAAACTACGTGAAAGACATGCATCAATCCTCCATAGTCTTTGCACAACAAAAAGTAAGTCCCACAGGGTTACTATGTGGTGCCAATGCAGAACGTTCCAAATCAGATGCCTACTACCTAGAAGAGCCTTACGATGACACAGAACTAAATAGCCTAAAGGGAGATAGGCGTTTTGCATGGATCTGGCCAAAAGATGTAGAGACATCGTATAGTCCTGATGGGAAAAAACTTACTGTTGAGTTTTACTTACCTAAAGGTTCATATGCAACTACATTTTTAGAGGAGATAGGCAAGTTTTCACTAAAACAGAAGTAAATAAGCTTTAACAGATAAACCTTGAAACTCATTTTCTATATTTTAGACCAAGTAAGCAATATATGTCGTCAATTTTACTCATTTTACGAACCCAAAGCTATTTGATAGTATACTGATGCCAACAATCTATCATAAGGTCTGCCTTACCATGAAAAAATACTTTTTTTCCCTTTCTCTTCTTGTGCTTTTCTTTTTAACTGCATGTTCTACTCTTGGAGTACCAGAAACACCAAAAAACATGCCAAGTCCCATTCTAGATGCTGTACCAAATCTTTTTGGTTCCAACGTCAAAAAGGACTACTTTACTGGCGGAAAGATTCGATCTGAATTTATCATGTCTGACGAAACAGAGCGAAATGGCTTGCTCAAAAAGTATGGCTACGAGGGCAAGCTAACCTCGACAGTAGCAATACGTAATGCCATCAAACATGGCACCGAAACACTGTTTGATGCAGAAGGTCGGGTTCTTAGAAAAACCCCCTACAATAATGGCATGAAGCAAGGTATTTTAGAGGCATATTATCCCAATGGAGATGTCATGGCAACCATCACTTACGTAAATGACATAAAGCACGGGAAAGCCGTCAAATACAATAAAAATGGCAGTATTAATCAGCAAGTAGAATTTAGAAATGGAAGAGATTCTCGCTAGCACCTATGAGTTTTTTACCAAGCTATACCCATACAATAAAACCAAAACTCAAACATATTTATCTTTCTTTTGATGAAGAGGGAAACCTTCTCATCAGATCCCCTAAAGTATCACGAAAACGTATCGAACAACTTTTGTTAAAAAAAGCTTCTTGGATAAATAAATCGCGTGAAAAAATTCAAAATAAAAAAGGAAAAGTGTTTAGCTTTAAGCAAGCATCAGAAGTTTACTTTATGGGAAAAGCCTACCCACTGACGCTTGCAGTACATGAAATAAAAAGATCTAAATTACATTTTGACGGTCAATGCTTCACTCTTTTATACAATGAATATGATGAAAATATTTTCCAGAAACACTTGCATAATTTCTACAAGGAAGAAGCAAAAAGATACATCCCAGAGCATGTAGAACGGTGGGCAGGCATTATGAAACTAACACCAAAAAAAATCACCTTTAGAAAAACCAAACGCCAATGGGGAAGCTGTTCTAGCAAGAATGATTTGAGCTTTAACACTTTAATGATGAAACTTCCCCATAATGTGATACAATACATCATTGTACACGAACTAGCTCACATCAAGCACAAGCACCATCAAAAAGCATTTTGGGAGCTTGTAATGCAGTATTTACCTGAGTATAAACTGCATGCAACAGAGCTTAAAAACTACAGCACCTAAAAGGTCATTTATGGATTATTATCTCTTGGCATTTATGCTTATTGTTCTCGCAGGCTCAGTACTTGTCTACGTCTACTACCTTAAAGAAAAAAAGGAAGAACTTGACAGTATCAAAAGAGGCTTTTGCCCCAAATGCAAGCAAGACAGCATAGAGCTCACAGATCAACGCTCAAGTGGATGTTCTGGGCCTAGAATGCTATCATTTGAGTGCTTCAGCTGTGGTTACGCCAACTCTTTTGCCGTAGGAAATGATAGCTCATGTAGAACAGGTGGTAGCAGTTAAGCTTTATCGTGTTATAACCTTTTAAACCACTACTAAGGTATCATCATGAATTTCGGTACATCCTCTTTAGACTTTTCAATACAATCATACCAAGAAGGCATTAACCCTCCAGTAACCAAGCCAAACCCAGAATTTTTGGCAGACATAGGAGAACAAGGCATGCGTGATTTGTTTTCTAGATTTTATACGCAATTGTTTAAGAGTCCTATCAAAGATATATTTCTACTTGATCAAGAAGGGATGCAAATAGCTGCACAACACTCTGCAGATTTCTTCATACAAATCTGTGCAGGTCCTAGCTATTTCAATCAAAATCGAGGAGCTCCACAAATGAGAAAAAGACATGCTCCCTTTCCCATAACACCTAATGCACGCCTACATTGGCTTGTAGCATTCGAGGAGGCATTACAACCCATAATCAAGGAGAAACTTAGTTCTGAAGAAAATATACAAAGTCTGTGGAACTACATCAATGTCTTTTCTCAATGGATGATAAACACAAGAGGCTAATCTCTAGTAAACGCATATTTGCCAGAACCCAATAATGCGATAGCCAATGCACTTAGCAAATAAAACATAGGCACTTCTACTGCCCAAGCACCATGTTCACCAAGGGCCATAAAAGATCCCATTTTAGTCAAATACATCGCGACCAACATATTCACCGCAACTATCCCTGCCCAGAACCTGCTTTTCCACCCAATAATCAAAAAAAGAGGTGCAAGTATTTCTCCTGCATACACAGCATATGCAAAAACCTCTGGCAATCCTTCTTTGGACACAAGACCCTTGATAAATGCGATGCCATGCAAGGCCTTGTCAACTCCATGAAACAACATCATTCCGCCAAGCATCAAACGCAATACTAATCTACCTATATCTATTGACATGTCAAAAATCCTTTTAAACTAATGCAATAATTATAGCGAGGTCAAATAAAAAAATCTGTTTTACTGGTTTGAAACTTGGGGAGCATTATACTTTCAAGAAAATATAAGTTTAGAAAAAATAAAAGAAGAATAGTTGAGGAGCCAAGGCCCCTCGATAACTAGCTAACAAAGAGGTTAACTATTTAGAAAGTGCTGCTTTAGAAGCATCAGCTACTTTTGTGAAAGATTCAGGAGAATTCATCGCCATATCAGCAAGAATTTTTCTGTCAAGTTCTATATTTGCAAGTTTTAAACCATGCATAAATGTAGAGTAGTTCATGCCATTAAGTCTTGTAGCCGCATTAATACGCGTAATCCACAATCTTCTGAAATCTCTTTTCTTTTGTCTTCTATCTCTGTAAGCATATACCAATGAACGCTCAAGTTGTTCTTTGGCTTTTCTGAAGTGTTTTCTTCTCCCAGAATAGAACCCTCTAGCTTGTTTTAATAGTCTTTTATGTCTTCGTGTTCTTACGACACCTGTTTTTACTCTCATGCTTATCCTTTACCTTATACTTGTGCTATAACTAAGCCATACTGCTGAAGTCATGCTATAGTAGGTGCTGAACATTTTCTCTGTTCAAACTTGCCCCTAATCGGGGGATTATTGCTTACAAAACAATGCAACTCATATAAAAAATTATATTAGTTGATCATCTCTTTAATGTTTTTGGCATCAGCGCCATCAACATACTTAGGACTTTTCATACTTCTATGGTGACCACCGTCAACCTTAGTTAGAATGTGAGATCTGTATGCAGTTCCTCTTTTAATCTTGCCGCTTTTTTTAACTTTAAAACGCTTAACAGCGCCTTTTACACTTTTCATTTTTGGCATGTACTTCTCCCTGATAGAATTTTTTGAACTACATTCAAGCAGAACAAATGGGACGATATTATACCGAGTTTTTCTAAAATACTGATAAAGTAATTTTTTATCCTCGCCTAGACTAACTCAGCCTCCATACAAGAGGAAAATATCTTGGTTTAAAAGTCGTAAGTAACACCACCAGAAACAACATCCATATCTGGGACATCGGACTTGATTAATAGGCGTTGATAATCTACAAACAGACCCCAGCCTTTTTCTTGGTCTCCATGACCATCAAAACCACCATCATAAAATGTATCTTCTTCTCTATCGTTTTCCATGTCTGAAAGATCATACTCTACTCCTAATCCAGCAGAAAATCCGCTATCATCAATTTCTTGGAGGTTACCATTTCCTCCTGTCTTGGTTTGCGTCCACCCG